>CALUQM010000029.1 GCA_944322925.1 uncultured Bacteroidales bacterium | reverse complement strand
GTTACGCCGCCTGTCAGGTAAACTGAGCGGATTATGGGAAAGACAGTAAAGTGCGTATCTGCTGTAATTGCGCTCTGTGCCGCCATCTGTGCTTCGGCTGCGCCGCGGGATTCGCTGGCTGTCGCCGAGAAAAGGGACAGTATAGTCGAGGCAAAGATTACCGCGGACAGGACTGCAGGAGAAACGACCCGCAGTCAGACTGGTCACAAGAGGCTGGAAGAACTGGATTTCATATTCGGAAACGTCTTTTTGAGTTCTCCCGACATTATAAAGGCATTGCAGAATCTTCCCGGCGTAAATGCAGGGACGGAACTCATGTCGGGGCTTTATGTCCATGGCGGCGAGGGATCGGACAATCTTTTCCTGCTCGATGGCGTGCCCATGTATCAGGTAAGTCATCTCGGAGGTCTTTTTTCATCGTTCAACACTGATGTCGTCGGGCATCTGGATTTCTACAAGAGCGGATTTCCTGCCAGATACGGAGGCCGGATGAGCTCGGTCGTGGATATAACTACGCGCGACGGCGATTTCGATGAGTATCACGGGACTTTCATGATCGGACTGATCGACGGCCGCCTCCATTTCGAGGGGCCTATTGTAAAAGGCAGGACATCTTTCACCGCAGCGGTCAGGAGGAGCTGGATGGATGCAGTGCTTGCTCCGGTCATCAGTCTGGTGAACAGGACCAACGCTGATGGAGAGACAATAGGCGGAACATACGCCTTCTACGACATGAATGCCGCAGTAACGCATAAATTCAGCGATGACAATATCCTTGCATTGAAATTCTATCATGGGCGGGACCGTCTGAAACTCAGGCTCGACCAGGACCAGACTTACGCCGGCAATGAGAATGAAACTGTTTTCGGCACCGACAATCTCCATACGGACATATCCTGGGGCAATACTCTCGCTTCGCTGAACTGGACTTACAGGTTTCACGACAATCTGAGAATGAAGGCCGTCATGTACTATTCCGGAAGCAATGCGGATGTCGGGTATTATATACGCAACATCTCCGGCGACAGCGAGTCATCTACCGATGAAACCAATTTCTCCCGTGTCAATGACGCGGCAATCAATGCCGGTTTCAGCTGGCAGCCGAGGGAATCGCATAACGTCAGGTTCGGAGCCTCGTATCAGTTCCACATATACAACCCGTCGAGAACTAGTACAGTGACGGAATACGGTATACAGGATACCAAAACGTCTTTCCGGCACTATCTCGGAAACGAATTCGCCCTCTATGCGGAGGATGAGATGACCTTTCTGGACCGTTTTTCCCTGAATCTCGGACTGAGGTATGTCCTGTACGGTGTTCCGGGAAAGATATGGAATCGCCTCGAGCCGAGAATCGCACTGAATGTGAAATGCGCTGAAAGTGTGGATGTCCGGGTATCGTACACGGAAATGAACCAGTTTGCGCACCTGATATCCACCACCTATCTCGACATACCGACAAACTGCTGGCTTCCGTCCACGTCGAAGATAGCTCCCATGCACTCCAGACAGGTGGCAGGCGGGATATACGGCAGACTTCCGCATGGTTTCCGCCTGAATCTGGAAGGCTGGTACAAGACAATGGACAATCTGCTGGAATATTCAGGCGCAAATGCACTTTATCCTCCTCTCGATACATGGGAAACATCCTTCAACAAAGGGAAAGGACGTTCTTACGGACTTGAAGCCGAATTCGGCTGGCATTCCGGGAACCTTTCCATGACCGCATATTACACTCTGTCATGGAGTCAGAGGAAATTCGATGCAGTATGGCACGACTGGTATCCGCACAGGTACGACAACCGGCACAAGCTCACGCTGATGGGCAGCTGGAAAATCGGCAAGTCCGTGGACCTGTATGCTTCATGGAATTACAATAGCGGCGGCTGGATGACAGTAGCCTCGCATGTTTACAATCAGGGAGAAGTCTTCGACCGGATATATACAAGGCCGAACAATGTGAATCTGCCGGACTATCACCGTCTTGATCTTGGAGCCAATTTCAGGAAAATATCTGCAAAAGGACATGAAAGTGTCTGGAACATAGGCATATACAATGTTTATTGCAGGAAAAATGTCGTTTTCGTCGCGATAGATGAAAGGGAAGACAAAAGCCTGTACGGCACCGGACGTGCCATATTTCCCATAATACCGTCATTCAGCTATACCTTAAAGTTCTGACAATGAGAAAATTCATCCGTACAATTACCGGTATCTGCCTTCTGCCCCTTGCGGCATGCGCCGTCGAATTCGATTTCGATGGACTTGACGACGATCCTGTTTTCATGATAGACGCTCATCTCAGGTACGAGCCATATACGCCGTCTGCGAGCAATTTTCAGATGTACCTGTATGCAGTCCCGTCCGCTGCCGGAGAGCGGGAATTCAGCGAAGATGCCAGGTGTACGCTCAAAGTATATAAAAATTCCGAACTCATCGATACCAAGGATTATATTACGATCCAGTCTTTCTTCGGGCTGATAGCCGACAATTATCCGGCCGGTCCCGGAGATGAAATAATGATTACTGCCGAATCTGCCGGTTTCCCGACAGCTTCGTCCAGACTTGTCATACCGCAGGCTCCGCCGGAAGCCACGGCTGCCTGTTCTCTGTCGGAAGACGGGGAGTTCCTGAAGATTTTCTGTTCCTTCAAGGACGATGGCGGGACTGACGATGCCTATGCTTTCCGTTTCATGAGCACATCGTCAAAGTCCAGACCCTACGATAATTATACCGGAGGTTACGACCTTGATCTGATTTTCGATGATTCGTCCGGACTTTTATCCTCCGATACGGGGCCTTTCGATATCATGTGGGAAGACGGGTACACCTTTTTCGGCCTTTTCGACGATTCTTTCAACGGCGGCCGCAAGGAATTCGAAGTAACCGCCTTCATGCCCTACCATGCTTATGATGAAACTCTTTATTACCGTGTGGAAATACAGCGCATATCTCCCGAAAGACTGCGTTATGAGATTGCCTGCAGGGACAAGGGAAGCAATATTCTCGGTTTTATCGGACTGGCTCCCGTCACTTTCGCCTACACCAATGTTTCCGGAGGCACCGGATGTTTTTCTGGCGGGAATACCGGCTATACGAACTGGATCGAGGTTCCTCTGGAGTAACCCGCAATTGCCCGTGCATACTTGTTTTTTCGCAAATTAATAGGTAAATTCAGCGGAAATAATAATCTGAAGACATCATGCGCATAATAGGAAATCTGCTGTGGCTTGTTTTCGGCGGGCTTGAAGCCGCAGTCGGGTATTTCACCGGAAGTCTGGCGATTGCCGTTACGATTATAGGAATCCCTTTTGCCGTCCAGACATTCAAGCTCGGTCTGCTGTCTCTCTGGCCGTTCGGTGCCGAGGTAAGGAATACCGATGTACCGTCAGGCTGCATACGTATTCCGTTGAATATCCTGTGGATAATTTTCGGAGGACTGTGGGCATGGCTCGTGCATATTCTGTTCGGAGTCCTGCTTTTTGTGACTGTCATCGGAATACCGTTTGCAAAACAGCATTTCAAACTTGCCGGACTTGCCCTGACTCCGTTCGGCAGGGATATTCAGTTCAATTTCTGAGAATCATCTCAATTTCCGAGAAGCTTTATTCCATTTAATCTGTCCGAGCAATGAAGAAATTATTTATGCTGCTGTCGGTTCTTGCCTGTTTTTTTGCCGGAACTCTGGAGTCCGATGCCCAGTATGCACAGGTTTACAGAAAGGGGACTGCATTGTATTCCGATGGAATGGAACTTACTCCGGACCAGATGCAGGTCCTGTTCGAAAGCTCCGGCTGTATGACGTACTCCGACTGGCAGAATGCCGTCAGAGGATTCAATACCGGCAAAGGTCTGCTGATCGGTTTCGGGGCCCTGACCGGTACGGGACTCGTGACATTTGGTGTTGGCGTGGTCGGCCTTATGGCAGAAAGTGTCGCAGTAGGGATAGGGACCGCGTTTATCGGTCCTTTTGCAGCGGCTTCAGGCCGGCCGCCTGTTTTTGAATATGACAGCAAGTTTGCCGGCGTGGCTCTTGCCGGAACATGTATGATCGGTGCCGGACTGATGTGCATGGCGGCCGGTACGACCGTCTATTGCATTTACAGGAAAAAACTCGACAGGATGGCTGACGCCTGCAATAATCCGGATAATGATGTGCAGCTTTCTTTCGGGATGACCAGTCACGGCATCGGTCTTTCCCTGAATTTCTGAAATGCAGAGGCGGCGGAGCGCGTGTCCGGAGATTTTAATTGAACCATGCGGAATTGAAATATCATGCCTTCCAGTTGATCCATTGCCTTGTTTCGGCTTTAATCGCACCTTATGGAATTGAAACTGCCAGGCATCGATGAAAGGGGAAAGGTAATTTTCCGTATTAATCGAACCGGATGGAATAGCCTTCATGTCGGGGCCTGTCAGGCCTGTCCGGAATGGCCGGACCGATACTCTTCGACAATTTCGAGTATTGCGGCTCCGTATCTTTCTGCTCCCTGCTTCCCGAAATATGGAATACCGACAAGAGCATCCATGCTGTCAGGTAGCAGGTTCGATATGCCGAGGATGGCTTTCTGCCTCATGACTACGTATGCAGGGACTTTTCTTGCCGCAGCTTCGGAATTGCGCCACGCCACAAGACGATGATATAGTTCCGGATGAATGATGTCGGAAGGTATTATTACCGCTCCGGAGCCGGAAGACTTCTTTCCTGAAGCCGCTCCCTGGCCCTGTTTCCTGCGGGATTTTCCGGCGGCGGTGTCTGCCTCAAGCATGAGAAATGCCTTCCTTTTCAGGTAAGAAGCGACGTCGAAACCTTTTTCCAGAACATGGTCGAGCAGCCTGATTTTCAGTTCCAGGCCGGAATTGAATTCTTTCAGAAATTCCGAGAGCCGTTTCGCGGTATCCTTGTTGTCGGAGGCAGTCAGTGCACCGGAAAAAACCGTTCTCGCCATTTCAAGCCGTTCTTTGAAATACCCCGCTCCGGCATGTATCCTCTCCTGCAGGTTGCTGTCCGAGGCATAATCAGGAGAATTGGAGATAATTCTGCCGTATTGCCTGCGGAATTTCACGGCGACTTCAGCCGTTTTCTCCGTAAAATCCACCAACGCCGTCTTGTACCTGGCAATCTCCTGCGGATAAATCCTGTAAAAAGCTTCATCAGCAAATCTCAGATATCGTTTGCCCGCCGTCAACAGGGGACTGAAGTCGAAGAGGCCGGACAAAAGCTCATAGTAATAGTTCTTTTCAAGATATTCCAGCCTTTTCCCGTCAGGAATGTTCCGCCGTGACTGTTCCGTGAATTTTTCGACAGCGGCATCAGTGATAATGGCGCGCTCCGACAGGAGAGAGCCGAGTACGAGACCTTCAAGTGTCCTGCACCGGCTCAGTGCGACATAAGTCTGTCCGTGAGAAAAGGCGCATCCGGCGTCGATGACTGCACGGTCGAATGTAAGTCCCTGGCTTTTGTGTATCGTTATGGCCCAGGCGAGCCTGACCGGATATTGTCTGAAAGTCCCTTCGATTTCCTCGCGGATTTCCCTTGTGTCTTCGTCGAGGACATATTTTGCATTGGTCCACTCTTCCTGCTTCAGATTGACTATATCTCCGTTGTCATGCCTTCTGACGGATATCTGTCCTTCGGAAATTTCCACCACTTCTCCGAGCAGTCCGTTGAAATATCTCCGTTCTTTCGAAATATCGTTTTTCACGAACATTACCTGTGCTCCTCTTTTCAGTTCGAGAGTCTTGTCTGCCGGAAACGAATATTCCGGAAAAGTCCCTTCTATCTCAGCATCGAAAAAAACTGATTCTCCGGACAGTCTGCCGAGTTCCGTCTCATTGATATGCCTGGCCTGACGATTGTGGGTGACGAGTCTGATATAGCCTTCGTTCCCGGACGGACTGAATCCCGGTATGTATCTGCTGTTCAGAAGGTTCAGATCTTGTCTGCTGCAACGGTTTTCCCTGATGCTGTTCAGAAGGTCCAGAAACACCCTGTCCTTCTGTCTGTAGACGGTACTGAGTTCGACAGTACAGTAATCCATGTTCCCGAGAGCCTTGCTCGAGAAGAAGTAGGGCGTTTCATAATAGTCTTTCAGCATCATCCATTCTTCTTCCCTGACCACTGGTGCGAGCTGCTGCAGGTCTCCGATCATGAGCAGCTGTACACCTCCGAAAGGCTTGTCCCTGTCCCTGAATTTCCTCAGCACGAGATCCACTGCATCCAGAAGGTCCGCACGGACCATGCTGATTTCATCTATTACCAGCAGGTCAAGACTTCGGATAAGCCTGGTCTTTTCCTTGCCGAAGCGGAACCGGTAGCTGCCTTTTCCTGTCCTGAATGAGGATTCCGGTATGAAAGGCGCGAACGGAAGCTGGAAAAATGAATGGATAGTCATTCCTCCGGCATTTATCGCAGCAATTCCGGTGGGCGCAAGCACAATCATCCTTTTGGGGCTTTTTTCTTTCAGGTGTCGCAGAAAAGTGGTTTTCCCGGTTCCGGCACGGCCCGTCAGGAAAAGGCCGGTACCCGTTTTTTCGATAAAATCCCACGCAAATTCCAGCTCTCTGTTCTCTTCCATTATCGCGAAAATCTAACGAATGACATATCTGCAAATGTACATAATAAAGGCATAAGAGTAAATAAAATTTCATATCTTTGAAACGATTGTCAGGATATCCCGGATATGCCGGTATCAGCCGTATTTTCCGGCGGGCAGTCGACGGTTAATTTCAGCCTTTATGGAAACACGTGGCACAGACAGCTTCAATGTAAGGAAATACAGGATCAAATCTCCTGCAGACGGCCTTGAAATCAGCATACTTTCATGCAGCCCGTCTTCCGGAGCGAAGGGAATAGTCCAGCTTGTACATGGAATGTGCGAACATAAGGAGCGGTATCTCCCTTTCATGGAATTTCTGGCTTCGGAAGGATATGCCAGCATCATACATGACCACAGAGGACACGGAGAATCCGTAAAGTCGTCCGATGATCTCGGATATTTTTATGAAGGGGGCTATGCCGCTCTTGTCGAGGACATCGGAGCGGTGAACCGTCTTGTACGCGAGGATTATCCAGGACTGCGTCTGGCCCTGCTCGGGCACAGTATGGGTTCTATGGCAGTCCGTTCGTATGTCAGGAGATACGATGATACGGCCGATGCCCTCATTGTGTGCGGAAGTCCGAGTTATAATCCCGCGGCAGGCGTTGCAAAAGTCCTTGCAAGGATTTACGTCATGCTGGCGGGAAAGAAACACCGGCCGGAACTGATCCAGAATCTGGCATTCGGTTCGTTCAACAGGAAATTCGGCAAAGTGTCTTCGCCGCATGCCTGGGTATGTTCCGATCCGGAGATCGTTGCAATGTATGACAGCGATCCGCTGTGCAATTTCCAGTTTACCGCCGACGGCTTCATCAATCTTTTTTCACTGATGCAGGATGCCTATGATATCAGGCACTGGTCACTGAAGAATCCTGAGATGCCTGTACTGTTTATTTCCGGAAAGGAAGATCCGTGCCTGACCTCGGAGGAGAAGTTCAGGGAAGCCGTAAAGGCAATGGAAAAGGCAGGTTATGAAAATGTACGTTCCGTTCTCTATCCTTCAATGCGGCATGAAATCCTGAATGAAGCAGGGAAGGAAAGAGTCTGGAATGACGTCCTTGCGTTTCTGGACCAGTCCGGAATTGCGGCAGGCCGGTGAAAACCCCGGTATTGTTCGAAAAAGTCTCCGCCATGCTGACAAGATTCATTACAGCCGCAGCATTGACACTCGTGTCATCCGTACTCTCCGCCCGTTCTTTCGAACTTGGCTGGGATGTGTCGCTGTATTCGGCGGGAGCAACGGAAAAATCGCTGCCGTTCTGGATGGTAACGAACAGGAATGGCATATTCCCGAATACGCACGGCACTTTCATGGTGGGAGATGTCGATTTCAGATACGGTACACGTCGGGGCATGGATATTCATGCCGGAGTGAAACTGTCGGGCACATTCGTGCCGGTATCGCTTTCCGATGTCTATGCCGCCCCTCTGATGAAGGACTTTGCGGAGTCTCCGTTCGGAACGGCGGCTTCAGGATTTTCAGGCATGATAGAGGAAGCCTACGCCGGTCTCGGCTGGAAGATGCTCAGACTCGACCTCGGAATGATAGACAGGCCGTCTTCCTTCAACGGTCTTTCCCTCACGGGAGGGAATGTCGTCTGGACCGGCAATGCCAGAAATGTTCCGGGATACAATTTCCAGGTGGACTGGTTCGATATCCCGGGTACACGCGGCATTTTTTCCGTAAAGGCCAACTATGCCGACTACAGGCTTCTCGACAACAGATATGTGGACGGAGCGATGATGCACAACAAATCCCTCTTTTTCAGATTCAGGCTGCATGAAAGGGTGCACCTGCAGCTGGGATTGGAACAGTGGTCTCTTTGGGGCGGCGACTCTCCCTCTCACGGCAGACAGCCGCAGAGTTTTAAAGATTATCTGCGCGTAGTATGCGGCGTGAGCGGAGGCAGCGATGCTACCGCGAGCGATCAGGTCAATGTCCTGGGGGACCATCGCGGCCGCGAACTCATACGGATAGACTGGTCGGCAGATTCTTTTACAATGACATTCGCGCATGACATTCCATTCGATGACGGCTCCGGAATGGGGCTGCAGAATTTTCCGGACGGGGTCAATACCGTTTTTTTCTCCTTCAGGGATACGGAAAGATGGGTGTCCGATATCCTGTATGAATTCGTATATACCAAATGGCAGTCGGGAAGGGTCCATGATCTGCCTCTTACCGAAGAAGATCTCGAAAAAGATCCGAATGCTCCGCCGCATATAGTGGGGGGCTGCGACAATTACTTCAACAACAGCGCATACCGTTCAGGATGGACATATTACGGACGGACTGCCGGGCTGCCGCTGTTCACGCCGATGCCTGCCAATGCCGACGGCACTGTCTACGGCGTATGCAACAACAGGGTGCTTGCCCACCATGTCGGACTCGGAGGAAAAATCGCCCGCAGGATTCCATACCGCCTGAAGGCTACCTTTTCTCTCAATTACGGCCAGTACAGGCAGCGGCTGTCTGTATTCGAACACCGTCTGAGCCAGATATCCCTGGCTTTCGAGATGGACTTCCCGCATATCTTGCGGAATGTCCCGGTATCCCTGTCTGTCGGCCTCTACGGAGATACCGGCGAACTGTATCAGGACAATTTCGGACTGACTATCCGCCTTTCATATTCCGGAAGACGGTCGTATCATCCCTGACGGCAGCCCGGCGGAAAACTATCCGATCACGTAGGCGATTTCCTTGAATCCTGCCTCCCTGACGCAGCCGTCCGGCAGGAGAATGCGAAGAAGGCCTGTCCCGGATATGCCGAGAATCCTGCCTTTGAACAGCGGGTTCCCTCCTTCCTGCCCTGACATCACCGAATTGGCCGGCAAAAAGGCTTCGCGGCCCGAAATGTCGGCAAACAGAGTTTCTTCCCCTATCCTGTACATCATCCGTTCATACCGGTTGCGGAGTGCTGTCCTGTCTGGATCGTCGAGACATGACAGTTCGCAGGAAAGATGTCCGGCAAAATCCTCGAGCATCCGGCTGATGTCGTATTTCAGGCCCGTTATTCCTGTCATGGATACAGGGTTCGGAAGGTCGGCAGGAAACGAACTCTGGTTTACGTTGAGTCCGATGCCTGCAACGGATGCCCTTACGTAACTGCCTGAAAGGGAATTTTCAACAAGCATTCCGGAAATTTTACCGTTGCCGACATATATGTCGTTAGGCCATTTTATCCTGGCGTCTATGCCGTATTTCCCGAGAAACGAGCAGAGTGCGAGTGTGACGGCTTCCGATATGGCGAACTGTTCCGCGGCGGGAAGAGGGCGGAAAAGCCCTGAGGCGGAACCGGTTTCCATGTCCGGGAGGCGGAATTTCAGGATGACGCTGAAGGTCAGGTTTTCTCCTTTCCCGGATTTCCAGACGTTCCCTCTCTGTCCTCTGCCGGCAGTCTGGTATACGGCTGCCACGACTGACAGATTGTCAAGGCTGTCAATCTTTCTAAGTGCTTCATTATTGGTAGAATCCAGTTCTTCGTACCATCTGATGTCATTTGTCCTTTTCATTGGTGCGGATTTTGTGTTAGACCGGCCTCGGCTTCTGCGTAATTTGGCTTGCAGCCACATATACTGTAGCGCCTCGGTATAGCAAATAAATTTGCTCTACTCTCGGCTTCTGCGTATATTTGTACAATTTTGTAAAATTAATATAAATTATCGGATGATAAACAAGGAAATCAGGGTCATAGCGGATGCGATGATGGAAAAGAAAGGCGAAAATGTCGTGTCTCTTGACCTTAGAAAAACAGGGACGGCGATTTCGGACTACTTTATAGTTTGCAATGCGGATTCTACCACAAATGTAAATGCCATAGCCGACAACATAGAGGACAGAATGATCGAAAAATGCGGCAGAAAGGTCCTTCGTTCGCAGGGCAAGGAAAATTCATTCTGGATCATACTCGATTACGGCGATATCGTAGTGCATGTCTTCCAGACTCCGTACAGGGAATTCTATCGTCTCGAAATGCTGTGGTCGGACGCTGAAAGGACTGATTTCCAGGAAAACCAGTAAAATCAACCGTTTCGAAAATGGACAACAACAATAATATTGGCGGGGGACAGGACAGAGACCCCAGAAAACCGGTAAAGATAAAATTCAGCTTCTCCTGGATTTACATGCTGCTTCTGCTCGGCATAATATGGATGTTTTTCAATCAGGGAGGGGCGAACCCACAGAAAATAGAATGGGATGATGTCAGACAGCAGATTCTGGCTGGAGACGTAAAGGAGATCGTTTTCATCAGAAACGATTTCGAAGGCAGGGTTACGATCCGCCCGGACAGACTTGAGAAATATGCGGACAAGTTCGGCGGGAATATTCCTGTCAAGTCGCCTCATTTCGTATTCCTCGTTTCGGCAAGTTTCAATCCGGAAGAGACTTTCGGGGAGCTTAACGAATCTCTCCCTGAGGAAAGCCGCTTCAAACTCGTGATAGAAAACAACAACAAGGTCTGGGGTTCCGTCCTCGAGTGGCTGCTGTTCCCGCTTCTTCTGATTCTCATGTGGGTGTTCATGTTCCGCGGCATCAATCGCGGAGCCGGCCCGGGAGGTCCCGGGGGAATCTTCAATGTAGGGAAATCCACCGGCAAACTTGCGGAAAAGGACAGTATCAAGATCACATTCAAGGACGTGGCAGGACTTGACGGGGCCAAGGAGGAGGTGATGGAGATCGTGGACTTTCTCAAGAATCCCAAGAAATATACGGCTCTCGGAGGAAAGATACCGAAAGGAGCCCTTCTGGTCGGCCCTCCGGGCACCGGAAAGACCCTTCTTGCCAAAGCTGTTGCCGGAGAGGCGAACGTGCCTTTCTTTTCGATATCCGGTTCGGACTTTGTGGAAATGTTTGTCGGAGTCGGAGCTTCGAGGGTCAGGGACCTGTTCCGCCAGGCCAAGGAAAAGGCTCCGTGCATCGTTTTCATAGACGAGATCGATGCGGTAGGCCGTGCAAGAAGCAAGAATGTAGGCTTCTCGTCCAATGACGAAAGGGAGAATACCCTGAACCAGCTTCTGACCGAAATGGACGGATTCGACTCCAATTCGGGAGTGATCATCCTTGCCGCTACGAACAGGGCCGATATTCTGGACAAGGCCTTGCTGCGTGCCGGAAGGTTCGACCGTCAGATACATGTGGACCTGCCGGACCTGAACGAAAGAGTGGCCATTTTCAAGGTACACCTCAAGGGACTCAAGCTGGCACCTGATTTCGATGTGGATTTCCTTGCGAAACATACTCCCGGATTTTCAGGGGCGGATATCGCCAATGTCTGCAACGAAGCGGCGCTTACTGCCGCCAGACGCAACAAGACGGAAATCGACAGGCAGGACTTCCTCGATGCGGTAGACAGGATCGTAGGCGGTCTTGAAAGAAAGAACAAGATAATAACTCCGGAGGAGAAAAAGTCGATAGCCCACCATGAGGCCGGTCATGCTACGGTCAGCTGGCTTCTGCCTAATGCCAATCCGCTTTTCAAGGTCACTATCGTACCTCGCGGCCAGGCTCTCGGGGCTGCATGGTATCTTCCTGAAGAAAGACAGCTCGAAACCAGGGATCAGATGCTCGACCAGATGTGCTCTCTTGTCGCAGGGCGCGTTGCCGAGGAAATTGTGAACGGACAGCCTTCTACCGGGGCTCTGAATGATCTCGAAAGACTCACGAAGTCGGCGTATGCAATGGTTGTCTATTATGGAATGAGCGACAGGATAGGTACGGTGTCGTACTTCGATTCCACCGGCTCGAGGGGCTATGATCTTTCCAAACCGTACAGCGAGAAGACTGCCGAAATGATAGATGAAGAAGTCAAGTCACTCATAGCTTCGATTCATGACAGGGCCAGGAACATACTCGTGGAGAACAAGGATAAGTTCCTGGAACTCGCGGCCCTTCTTCTCGAGAGGGAAGTGATATTCTCGGATGACATGGAGAGGATTTTCGGCCCGAGACCGAAAAAGGACGGAGACGCGGAAGACCCGGAGGAAACGAAGAAAACGGAAGACATGAAAAACGAGGAAGACTCGAAGGAAACGGAAGACGTGAAAAATGTGAAAGAAGAAGAGTAACCTGATCGTATCTATGAAAAATCTGCTCATACGGACTTTTACCGGTATCGGTTTCGTCGCCGTAGTGGCGGCCTGCCTGATATTGAACAAATACACCTTCGGGGTCCTGATGATAGGGCTGATGGTGGCGATGATGGTTGAATTTTTCAGGATGACGATGAGGGGGGAGTACCTTTTTTCCCAGGCTCTTGCCATTGCTGCCGCCGTGATCCTTTTTCTCCTCACCTATCTATACCGCGGATTCGACTTTCCTGGAAGGCTTGTAGTACTTGCGATAATTCCGGTCTTCATAATGATGATCAATTCGCTGTATGTCAAGGACAAGACGGATTTCGGAAAGTTCGCGAACCTTTACACGGCCCTGCTGTACATAGCCGTTCCGGTGTCTCTGATGAATTTCGCTGTCTTTGCCCCGGACGGGACTTACAGCGGGACACTGCTTCTGTGCTTTTTCATAATCATCTGGGCATCGGATATCGGAGGTTATCTTTTCGGCATGAGCATAGGTCAGAAATACGGCAAAAAACTTTTTCCGGAAGTCTCGCCCAAGAAATCATGGGCAGGATTCTGGGGCGGCCTGCTGCTGGCGATAGCTGCCGGTTTTGCACTCAACAGGTTCGACCTTTTCGGCTATCCGCTGCACCACTGTATCATCGTTTCTATAGTCATGAATATTCTCGGAGTCTACGGCGACCTTATAGAATCGCAGTGGAAAAGATATTATGCGGTCAAGGATTCGGGTACGATAATGCCGGGGCACGGAGGTATTCTCGACAGGATGGACAGCGCCCTTTTGGCCGTTCCCGCAGGTGTCATATACCTTCTTGTAGTCAACATCCTCTGATATGATTCTTTATTTGCGTAAAATTTTCTAAATTTGCAGGATGTAAATTTCCTTATGCTATGACAATACACAGAGGTGGCTGGAGAATAATACTGACCGTATGGGTAGCTGGTGCGCTGTTGATATGGCTGATACTGCGCTTTATCAGCTGCATCTTCGTGTCATTTCCGATAGTCGCGCTTCTGCTGTTTTTCATGGGATTTGTACTTTTCTTTTTCCGTGTTCCAAGACGGACGAGGCCTGAGGGAGACAATCTGGTGACAGCCGTGGCTGATGGGGAGATTGTCGTTCTGGACAAGGTTTTCGAGCCTGAATTCCTCAAAAGGGAGTGCATGCAGGTCTCGATATACATGGATTTTTTCAATGTGCACGTGAATTTCTGGCCAGTGACCGGAAAAGTGACATACTACAAGTATCATCCCGGAAAATATTTCCTGGCTTTCCTCCCCAAGGCGTCCGAACTCAACGAACATACTTCTGTCTGCATGGAAAACGGCTTCGGTGAAGTCTTTTTCAAGCAGCTTGCAGGCACCTTCTGCAGGAGGATAGAATGCTATGCCGTTGTCGGGAATGACGGAGTCAGGGGAGACCAGTGCGGAATTATCAAGTTCGGGTCCCGCATAGATATGTATCTTCCCCTGGATGCCGATATCAAGGTAAGTCTCGGAGAGGAAGTCCGCGCATGCGAGACGGTGATTGCCGAGCTTGCCGGTGACAAATCTTTGAAAACTTCGTCTAACCGACGGTAAATTATATATGGAAGAAATATTTATTATCATCTTGCTGATTCTGTTGAACGGTGTGTTCGCAATGTCTGAGATAGCTATCATTTCAGCAAGAAAATCGAGCCTGCAATCCGATGCAAACAAAGGCAGCAAGGCTGCCAGAACCGCCTTGAAACTGGCAAATGATCCTGACAGATTCCTTTCGGCAGTTCAGGTCGGCATCACTCTTATCGGAATCCTTACCGGTATTTTTTCAGGCAACAAGATAGCTGCGGAGTTTTCCGCCATCCTGCAGCGGGCCGGAATGGCCGAGGCCGGTGCATCGGCTCTTGCACAGGCCATAATCGTGCTGCTTGTGATGTTCCTGACTCTTATTTTCGGAGAACTGGTACCTAAAAGGATTGCCATGAGCGCGTCGGAGAAGGTTTCCAAGATCGTGGCGGGACCGATGAAATTCATATCCATAATCGCTGCTCCTTTCGTCTGGCTTCTTGCCAAGACTACGTCTCTGGTCGTGAAGATTCTCGGCATAAAGTATCAGGAGACGAAAGTGACGGAGGAAGAAATCAAGTCCATTATCCAGGAAGGTACCGACGAAGGCGAGGTCTCACCTGTAGAGCAGGATCTCGTGGAGAGGGTGTTCGCTCTCGGAGACCTGAAGGTCAGCACCATAATGACCCTGCGCGCCGATATCGTATGGCTCAGTACAGATATGACCGACAAGGAAATCAGGGAGACCATAGAAGGAAACATATTCGAGGAATATCCGGTGGTCGAAGACGACCTCGATCATGTAGTAGGCGTGCTTTCTCTCAAGGACTATGTACTCAGTCTCGGGAAGGACGGGACTCTGGACATAAGGAAAATGATGAAGGCGCCTGAATATTTCCACGAGAACATGAATGTCTACACGGTTCTCGAACAGATGAAGGAGAAGAAGATAAGCAGGGCTCTCGTCTGCGACGAGTTCGGTTCATGCTCAGGAATCATCACTTTGAAGGATATAATGGAGGCTCTGGTCGGCAACATCAACGACGACCATGAAGAGCCGGATATCGTGGCCAGAGGCGGCGATGACGGCTGGCTTGTGGACGGCATGTGCCCCATGTACGATTTCCTCCGTCATTTCGACATTGAAGATTCCATGGAGGATTTCGAGTACACTACGGTGGCCGGCCTTATCCTGGATGAACTGGATCACATGCCTGTGGCAGGGGAGAAGGTTACCTGGGGCAATTTCCAGTTCGAAGTGGTGGATATGGACGGTGCGAGGATAGACAAGGTTATCGTCAAGAAACTCGAGCCCGATTCTGACATCGGAGTTCAGAGCGATGACGGTGCAGAATAGTCTGATGATCCGATAAGTTCGAGAAGACGGTCTATAGCCTCTGTTTCCGGAATATGTTTCAGGACAGGGGTTTTCTTTTTGTATATGGTGACCTTGCCGTTGCCTTCTCCCACATAACCCCAGTCTGCATCGGCCATTTCTCCCGGACCGTTGACAATGCAGCCCATGACTGCTATTACCATACCCTTCAGGTGGGCAGTCCGTTTCTTGACTTCGTTGAATGTTTCCTCGAGATTGTACATGGTCCTTCCGCATCCGGGGCAGGCTATGTACTCTGGCTTGTAGAATCGTCTTCTTGCGGCCTGCAGCAGTTCGTCTGCAAAATATGCGGCTTCTTCCGTTCCGTCGAGGGATACGGGGGCGCCGTCATCCGACATATAGGAACCCTTGATTTCGATATCGTCTATTTTCCTGTCCACAAGCATTTTTCCTAAGTCGCACGACATGTCGAGTATCAGCCTTTCCCTTGACGGCGCAGAGTAGTCCGCAACAGCCTTTTTTCCTGAAATTTCCAGTCCGGACATGCTGGAATGTATGATGTTCCGGTATCTGTCCGCGATGTACCTTGCTACTGGTATTTCATTTACAGGATCTTCCGTCAATGATACTCTGACCGTGTCCCCGATACCTTCGGACAGCAAAGCCGAGATGCCGACCGCGGATTTCATCCTGCCGGAATCACCGTTGCCGGCTTCCGTTACCCCCAGATGAAGGGGATAGGACATGCCTTCGGCTTCCATCGCACCGGCAAGCAGGCGGTAGGCCTCTATCATGACAGTCGTATTGCTGGCTTTCAGAGACACCACGACATTATGGAAATCATTTTCGCGACACAGTCTGAGCCATTCCATGGCTGCTTCCTTCATGGCTTCCGGAGTATTGCCATACAGGCCTGTTATACGTTCTCCAAGCGAGCCGTGATTGAGTCCTATCCTTATTGCAGTGCCGTTCCTGCGACAGACATCTACAAGCTGCCTGAATTTTTCGCATGCCTTTTCGTGGTCCTTGTGGAAATTGCCGGGATTGATCCTGACTTTTTCCACGACAGCGGCCGCCGCAATGGCTATTTCCGGAGAAAAATGTACGTCTGCGACAAGGGGAACGCCTATTCCGGATTCCCTGAGCCTGCGTTTTATTTCAGCAAGGGCCTTGACGTCATTAAGGGACGGGACCGTGAGCCTGATCATTTCGGCGCCGGCTTCGTAAAGTCTGACGCACTGGCCGAATGATGCCTCGATATCGGCGGTATGCGTGTTGCACATCGACTGGACGACTATCGGATTCTTCCCGCCTATGACAATATTTCCGACTTTTACCTCAGATGTATTCATGTTATTCGAATGTTTCGTTTTCCGTATTTTCCGCAGGTACGGCAGACTGTATTGACTTTATCAGCCCAAGGTGTTCCCTTGCCTCCTGACGCAGGGCATGTTTGGTTTTCCCGACTCTTTTGGTGAGCTGGAAATGCACTCCTACAGAGAATACGAAATTGGTCGGATAGGCATATCTGTAGTAATACTGGCTGTAGTAGTCAGGCTCATAAAGGGAACCGAACGAGTGCTTGTACATTGCCGTAAAATGGATTTCGAGCGGGTCGAATATGAAAGCGAAGCCGGCACCGCCCTTGATTCCGTAGTCAAGACGCAGATCCGTGTCGAGGAATGAGTCCCTGACGCTGTCGGCTACATTGTCGCCGAGACGGTGGATGCTCAGTCTGTAGCCACCGTAAAGACCGAGATTCACCATGAGTTTCATTTTCCAGAAATCGAAATGACAGTGCGCCATTACAGGCACTTCGACGACTTCCATTACCGCTCCTGTCGCTCCTTCGAGGGTGGGGGTGTAGCCTTCATCGTCTTCTTCGAACTGATAGCCTTCCTGACCGTAGAAAATCCCGGCCTGTATCCCGAAATACGGCATGTATCCGAACATTTTTCCGTAACGGGTGTAAAGGAAACCGAAATTGTACGGTACGAAGCGGAATGTCTGCTGCATCGTAGGGTTCCAGCTTACCTGGCTCAGTCCGACCCCGTACTGGATACCTATCATAGTATAGTCGTTGATGGGGATGTCTCTGCTCAGGTTCAGGCTGTCGAGGAATTCATCGCTCAGAGAGTCGATATCCGCAGTTTCTATTTCGAATGTAAGTCCCGTTGTGTCGCTGGCGGCAGCAGTCTGCCTGTCCGTCCTGTTTTCTCCGGCCGAAAGGCCTTCCGGCAGCTGCGCCTTCATTTCGGACATGCCTGCGAAGTACAGGACAATGGATAAAGCGAGACCGTATGCTATTCTTGTTTTCATTCAGTGTCTATTTGAACAATGCTTCTATGTCGATTTCCTGTTCCAGTTCCATCATTTCAGGAATGTCGATCAGGGTATTGCCGTCTTCGAGCTTGTAGAATTTCACTTTTTCAGGCTGTTTGCCCTCGAGAAGGTTTCCCGTATCCACGAGCCCGTTCCTGTTCAGGTCTTCCGTAATCCTGATGGAGTATTTCCCCGCCTTTATGTAGGGGAACAGCAGGGCGGTGTCCTGTTCCACGATGAAAGAACGTATTACCTGATCGCGTTTTTCGTTCAGAAGGTCGATGATGTACTTGTTCCTGACATTGTTCAGGACAAGGTTCAGCGAACTGAGCTTGTCATCGTTCGGCAGGGAGACTTTCACCTCGGAACTGTCATTGTAGAACCCGTTGATATCCTTGAACTTGCGGGCAGGTACCTTGAGGAAATATTCGTATCCCGGCAAGAGCTTGGACGAAGGACGCACTACGTATTTTCTCAGGTTCAGACTGTCCTGGGTGACTGTGTACGTGTCGGTGGCCTCCTGCTGCTTGGGATTTATGTACCGGAATTCGAGGGAGTCGAATGCCGACTCGACGAGGGGATAGCTGAATTCTATCACGAAACCGTACTGCTCTATGTTTTCAGGTTTAGCATCGATTGTAAACACCGTCGTAGTGTCTTCTTTCTTGATGTCTTTTTTGGAGCTTTTCGCCAGTCCTATCTGCCGCGGCTTGGTCAGCTTGATCTGGTCGACTGTCGGCACCAGCTGCCCCAGGGTATCCGTCTTCAGATAGTCTACGTTGAGAAGCAGCGTGTCCGGAAGAACGTTCGGGTCGTTGACCCAGATTTCGAGGCTGTCCTGTTCCAGATTGAACTGCGTAATGAGCTTTTCCTGAGGCAGGTCCGTTATCCAGATCGAATCTATCCTGGCGTACGGCGCCATGAAAGTGATGTAGGCAGTCCTTTCTCCGATACGTTCGCTGTTGACTATCATCTGCTTGGACGGAACTTCCTTGAAAAGGTTGAGTTCATATTCCGTATGCCTTGCAAGACATGCGGCAGTGTCCGTCATCAGGTATTTCTTCAGTTCCGGAAGAGTGTCGTTCACTTTCGCGACAGGTCTTACGAGGGTGTCGACGAATGCCACGAGTTCGTTGTCCGGTTCGTAGATGTTGTTGTTGTTCTCATCCTTTATCGCATACATGCGGTAGACGGTATCCTGGATGTTCCTCAGGCAGAAGAAACCCCAGTCGTCGGTCTTTATCGCCGCATCCGGCCTTTTCTTGAATATGGCCGAATCGCTGTGGTCCTTGTAGAGCATTACCGTAGCTCCCTTTACGGGCATGAGGGTATTGCAGTCCTGGACGATTCCGGTGATCATCATCGAATCGATGTTCTTTCCGGTAGAAAACACGAGGGCATAGCCGGGATACATGTTTCCTTCATTGTTGTCGGCTATGGCGTTGGTCACATCGAGCGTATATGTCTTGTTCGAGTCCAGATCCGATTCGAAATATACGATAACGCTTTTGTTTCTTATCCTGTATTTCGGTGCCTTTTCGAGAGGAGGGGAGAGGAAGAGGCTCTGTACGTCCTTGACCACCACGAATTCGTCGAAAGTAAGCGAAATCTGTGTCTTGTGCCTTGTCACCATCGTGTCTCCGGAAAGTGGATAATGCTTTACAAGGACCGGAGGTATCGTGTCCTTCGGCCCGCCGCTCGGAGGAGTGGTGGTATTCGCGCACGAGGGCGAAAAGATCAATATTCCTGTGGCTGCGATGACAGCCGCGAGAGGAAGGTACTGGTATATTGTGCGTTTCATTCTGTTTTTGTTTCCGTTTTCATTTGCCAGGGTGGCGCTCCCGTCAAAGGTCGTGCCTAAAGGTCTGTTCTGACTACGCTCTGCACGCCTTCGATTTTCCCGAGTCTTCTTATCAGGCGTTCGAGGTCGTCCTTGTCATGGACATAAAGGTCGATGTAACCGTCGAAAACCTCGTCCTCCGTGTTGAGATACATCCTTCTCATGTTCACGTTCATCACCAACGAGATATATCTCGATATTTCGTTGATTATGCCTATGCGGTCGTAGCCTTTGAGAGAGAGGCGCACCAGGAATGACTGTTCCACATCCTGTTCCCACTGGGTCTTGACTATGCGGTCGCCGTGCTTTGCGGCTATGCTGTTCGCTACACTGCATGATTTCTTGTGGACGGTGATTGTTCCGTCGGAAGCCATGAACCCGACGACGCTGTCTCCCGGTATAGGTTTGCAGCAGTCGGCGATCACGTATTTGTGGGCTCCGTCGGTCTTGTCGTTGATGACATATCTGCTGTCTTTCCTGTCCTTGCTCTTGAACCACGGGAACGACCATTTCCCCTGCTTGTCCTCTTCTTTCCTTGCCATCTGGTCGAGGTTGTCGAGCTTGAGTATTCCGGCTCCGATCCTGAAGAAAAGTTCTTCTCTGTTTCCGTCGAAAATCTCGTAGCCGTCGAGCAGCTTTTCAATCATCTTGTCGTTCATCTTGTATCCCAGAGCCGAAAGCTGCTCTTCAAGCATTTTCTTCCCTATGCGGATGCTTTCCTGCCTTTCGCTCTTGAAATAGTCTATGACGATATTTCTGGCCTTGCGTGTAACGAGAAACTGGAGCCAGGCCCTTTTCGGTTTTTCGTTCTCGGCAGTGATGATTTCCACCTGGTCGCCGGATTTGAGTACGTAGCTCAACGGCATCAGCTTCATGTTTACTTTTGCTGCGATGGCCTTGTTGCCTATCTGAGTATGGATCTGATAGGCGAAATCCAAGGCGGTGGCTCCCTTTTCGATACTTTTCTGGTCCCCTTTCGGCGTAAAGACGAAAATGTCCGTGGATGTAAGGTCGTTGTGTATTATGTCGAGGAGCTCGAGGGCATTGACATCAGGATTTACAAGGATTTCCTTCACCTTGCTGATCCATTTGTCCATTTCGCTTTCATTTTCGCTGACGAAGCCGTCCTTCTTGTAGGCCCAGTGGGCTGCGATTCCTTTTTCGGCAATGTCATTCATTCTCTGGGTCCTGATCTGCACTTCAATCCAGATGCCGGAATGGCTCATCAGCGTACAGTGCAGGGCCTCATAGCCGTTGTTCTTGGGATGCTTGACCCAGTCGCGAATCCGGTCGCTCTTGTATTTGTATATTCCGGTTATGATGGAGAAGACATGGTAGCACTGGTCGCGCTCCGTATCCTTCGTGCACCCTTGTCCGGGGTTGAAGATGATCCTTACGGCATACAGGTCGTATATCTGTTCGAAAGTGATTCCCTTTGTCACGATCTTGTGCCAGATGGAATACGGGGTCTTGACGCGCTTCCTGATTTCGAAGTCGAAGCCGGCCTTGCGCAGAGCTTCGTCTATTGGTTTGATGAAATCATCTATTTCCTTTTCCTTGTCGACGATATTGCGGTTGATCTTTTCGGAAATCTCGTTGAAGGCTTCCGGTTCCTTGTACCTGAGCCAGATATCTTCCATTTCCGACTTGACTTCATACAGACCGAGCCTGTGGGCGAGGGGAATGAAGATGAACATTGTTTCCGACAGTATCTTGTCCCTCTTGTATTCTGGCATGAATTCTATTGTCCTGCAGTTGTGCAGCCTGTCTGCGAGTTTGATGAGGACGACCCTGACATCGTCGTTGAGCGTGAGCAGGATGCGCTTGAAATTTTCAGCCTGTATGCTTTTCTTTTCCGCCTTGTCTTCATTGTCGAGAACGGTCTTGATTTTGGTCAGTCCGTCGACGAGCGATGCTATCTTTTCGCCGAAAAGGTTGGATATGTCCTCGACAGTGTATTCGGTATCCTCGACTACATCGTGCAGAAGCGCCGCCGCGATGGATTTGTAGCCCAGTCCGATATTGCTTACCACGATTTTGGCTACCGCGATTGGGTGGAGGATATAAGGTTCTCCCGAGCGGCGTCTCACGCCCTTGTGCGCTTCATTGGCAAAGTCGAAGGCTTTTTGCACGACGTCGAGTTCTTTCTGGTTTGCACATCTTTTTTTCGCGGCTTCCTTCAGGTCGGCGTAGTCGCGTGCGATGATGTCGAAGTCTTCCCTTGTGAATTCAGATACAGGCATATTGTCGTTTTTTCAATGTTAATCTATATTATAATTGTCCACATTCTGGTAAGCGTATGAAAGTTCTGCTCCGAACAGGATGATGAACCATCCGAAATTCATCCAGAACATGAAAAGCGGTATTGCCGCCACTGCACCGTAAACCATGTTCAGTCTCGTGACGAACAGCTGGGTTTCCAGATACAGGTACTGCAGGACAGTAAAGGCGAGGGCCGATATGGCCGATGCCCTCAGCGCATTCGAATACAGGACCTTGTGGTTCGGTATGAACTTGTACATCGCGGAAAAGGTAAGGGCTGCCACGATGTAGAACAGGAGCCAGGCCAGAATCGAGGCTATCGACTCGAAATATTCCAGGTCGAGACCCGTGTCTTTCAGAAGATTGGAATACACTATGGAGCCGGAAAAGAACAGCATGATCACGAAAGGCGCGATAATCAGGATTGCAATGTAGAAGGATATCCTCTTGAAAATATTTCTGGACTTTCTCACCCTCCAGACATTGTTGAAGACTCTCTCTACCGAGATCATCATCCAGAATACGAGCCATACGAAAAGCAGGGCGCTGATCAGTCCCATTGCACTGGACTGGGCCGTGTCGATGATGTTGTTGGCGAATCCGAGCACCATGTCTATGGTTTCCTGCGAATTGCTGAAATATTCGTAAAGCAGCTCCCTGAGCTTGTCGGCAAGACCGAGACCGCCTGTAATCGCAAATACGACTGCCAGAAACGGAACTGCGGACATCGTGCCGAAAAAACTGAGGGCTACTGCCTGAAATCCTATTTTTTCTGCGGAAAATGTCTTTATCGTGATAATGAGGACTTTCAGATATTTTATGCTTCTGGCCTTGGCGCGTGAAAAGTCTTCGATATCCAGATGCCAGATATCTTCAGCGATGAATTCCCTCACTCTCCGGAATATGTTGACAAGACTTTTCATGCGTCGTTTCAAGAAGTACGTCCTTTAAAACAATGTAAGCCTGACAGGGGTCATGGGCTTTTCCGACAGGTCCGTGTCCTTATCAATGCCGTCTGTGTCCTTGTCGTCCGCGCCCTTATCCCTGCCGTCGCCGATTCTCCTGAAAAATTCATCTTCCCCGATGATTTCCACGCCGAGGGCTTCGGCTTTCCTTATCTTTTCCGGCCCCGGCTTTTCTCCGGCCAGCAGGAAAGAGGTCTTGCCGCTTACCGATGAGCTGTTCTTCCCGCCGTTCCTTGTTATGAGCTCCTTGATTTCATCTCTGGACACCGAGAAATTGCCGGAAACGACTATTGTTTTTCCTTCGAGGACCGAGGAGTCCTGTACTGTGTCTTCTTCCATGGAAAATGAAAGCCCTGCTTTTCTGAGCCTTTCGATTTCAGCGATGTGTTCAGGTCTGGAAAAATATTCGATAATACTGTCTGCAATCACTTCTCCGATGTCATCTACTGAAAGCAGGGTTTCCCTGTCGGATTTCATCAGGGTGTCGATGTCTCCGAAATGTCTTGCAATGGATTTGGCGGTAGTTTCTCCGACGTATCTTATTCCCAGTGCGAAGAGAACATGGTCGAAGCCGGTTTTCTTCGATGCTTCAAGGCTTTCGAGGAAGCGTCGTGCGGAACGTTCCTTCCAGCCGTCGAGCGTCAGCAGCTGTTCTTCCGTAAGGTCGTAGAGATCGGCCGGAGTCCTGACATAGCCGAGACTGAAAAGCTGGTCTATGGTCGCGTCTCCGGCTATCACGTTCATGGCCTTCCTGCTTATGAAATGTACGAGCTTGCCCTTTATCTGCGTCGGGCAGCCGTCACTGTTCGGGCAGAAATATCTGGCCTCGCCCTCGTCCCGCACGAGCTTCGTCCCGCAGTCAGGACATGTATCTGGGAATACGGGAATTATCGTTCCCGGTTCACGTCTGTCCAGTTCGACTCCCGTGATTTTCGGTATTATTTCTCCTCCCTTTTCCACATAGACATAATCGCCTATCCTTATGTCGAGAAGTTGCATCTGTTCGTAATTGTGCAGGGTGGCTCTTTTTACCATTGTTCCGGACAGCTGTACCGGATCGAGGTTGGCTACCGGAGTGACTGCTCCGGTCCGACCCACCTGGTAGTCTATCGAGTTCAGTCTGGTAAGCGCCTGTTCCGCCTTGAATTTGTAGGCGACTGCCCAGCGCGGGAATTTGGCCGTGTAGCCGAGTTTTTCCTGGTATGCCAGCTCGTTGACCTTGATGACAATACCGTCAGTTGCGAATGGAAGTGTCTTCCTTTCCGTATCCCAATAGTCTATGTATTCCTTTATTTCATCTATGCTGCGGCAGATTTTCCTTTTGTCTGATACCGGAAGTCCCCATCCTGAGGCCGCTTTCAGGGCCTCGTCGTGCGTTATGAAAGGCAATGAATCCCCCACGACGTGGTACAGGGTGCATTCCAGCCCCCTGTGTGCGACTTCTTTCGGATTGATGAGCTTGAGGGAGCCGGACGCGGCATTTCTCGGATTGGCGAACGGCTGGTCCTCGTCTCTGAGGCGTTCTTCGTTCAGCCTGTCGAAAGCCTTGTACGGCATGTAAATCTCTCCTCTTATCTCGAATCCGGAAGGATAGCCGCTGCCTTGAAGTGTCTGCGGGATATTGGAAATGTGCCTGACGTTTTCAGTGACATCGTCGCCCACGACTCCGTCTCCGCGGGTCAATGCCCTGAACAGGCGTCCGTCCCTGTATGTCAGGCAGACGGCCGTTCCGTCGAACTTCAGTTCGCAGCAGAACGTGAATGCCGACCCGATGCTTCTGGAAACCCTGTCGGCGAAGGCTTCCACTTCCGATATGTCGTACGTGTTGCCGAGAGACAGCATCGGATATTCGTGAGGGTACTGGGCAAATTCCTTTCTGATGTCGCTGCCTACTTTCCTTGTGGGCGAATCCGGAGTGACGAATTCTGGATGCGCCTTTTCCAGGGCGGACAGTTCGTTCATCATCATGTCGAAGTCATAGTCGCTGATAACGGGGTCGTTTTCCACGTAGTAGCGCCTGTTGTTTTCGGCAATCGCAGCCCTCAGTTCTTCTATCCTTTTCCTGATATTGTCTGTTTCCACTTTTCCGGTCATTATGGGGTGATTCGTCCTCCGCATCGTCTTCCGTACGGAGCCTGCGCCAGGCCTGCCGCAGGCGGAGAACGGATGTAAACTACAAAAATACGATTTTTTTTCGTGGTATTTTGATGAAAATAGATAATTTTGCGGACGTTCCGTCATAATGTGACTAAAGTATATTTAAAGTATAGGTATATTCAAATTTAAAATTGCAAGATTATGAAAGATGCAGTCATTATTCTTTGCGGCGGCGGTCCTGCCCCGGGCATGAATTCAGTCTCAATGAGCGTAGCCAAGACATTCCTTTCGAGAGGATTCAGAGTTATCGGTCTTCATGGCGGCTACTCCGGACTTTTCAGCAAGAACGCCCGCACCGAGGACCTGGATTTCTTCAAGGCCGACCGTTACCTCAATAGGGGAGGCTCGTATCTT
>CALUQM010000028.1 GCA_944322925.1 uncultured Bacteroidales bacterium | reverse complement strand
AGGACCTCCTGTCTCACGCTTTTCGCCTTCTATTTCAGGACCTCCGTCGATAGGCTGCCCGTAGGCGTTGAAAAAACGTCCGGCAAGCTGGTCGCTGACTTTCAATGTCGGAGGTTCCCCGAGAAAGGCCACTTCGGCATTGGTCGGTATGCCTTCCGTTCCTGCAAATATCTGGAGTGTGACGAGGTCGCCTTTGGTCTTCACCACCTGTGCAAGCCTGCCGTCCACGGTGGCAAGTTCATCGTTTGACACTCCCTTGGCTCTGAGTGCGACCGTTGCCTTGGTTATGGACTCGAGCTGCGTATATACTTTTTGAAATGCCTTAGTTGCCATTGTTCAATATGTTGTTGAGTTGTTCCTGATATTTGTTGAATCTGTCGCTTCTGAATTCGGAGTAGTTCATCTGTTTCAGAAGGTTGATCAGTTCCTTGAAATAGTTGCGGCACTCTTCGAAGTCTTCGAACTTGAATTCCCTGTCGCAGATGTCCAGTACGAGATTCAGCATGTATTCCTGTCTGTCGATAGGGGTGAGGCTGTCCACGGGATCGAAGGCATCCTGCTGGAGTATGATGAAATCCACGAGTTCCGATTTCCAGAACAGTTCGTGGTAGCTCATAGGGACACCGTCATCGCCGAGAATGTTGATCTGGTCGTTGGCCTCCTTGCCCCTGCGGATGATGTATTTCGTCTTTTCGACTTTTTCGACCCATCCCTTGCAGACCTTCTCGGAAAGATAGTCGCGGATCTCCGGATATTCAAGATACTTGGAATACGAATCTATAGGATTCACCGCAGGATACCTTTTCTTGTCGGCCCTGTTCTGTTCGAGGGCGTAGAAACATCTTGCCGCCTTTTTGGTAGATTCGGTAACAGGTTCCTTGAGGTTTCCTCCGGCAGGGGAGACGGTACCGATGAATGTGACCGAACCGGTCTGTCCGTTGTTCAGTACCACCATTCCGGCACGGGCGTAGAATGTCGATATTATGGCTGAAAGATCGACCGGGAAGGCGTCTGCCCCCGGGAGTTCTTCCATCCTGTTGCTCATTTCCCTCAGCGCCTGCGCCCAGCGCGATGTGGAGTCGGCGAGCAGGAGCACTTTCAGTCCCATTGCCCTGTAGTATTCGCAGATGGTCATTGCCGTGTAGACTGAGGCTTCTCTGGCGGCTACAGGCATGTTCGAGGTGTTGCAGATTATCGTCGTACGTTCCATGAGCTTGCGTCCGGTATGAGGATCGACGAGTTCCGGGAATTCGGCGAAAATCTCCACGACTTCGTTGGCACGTTCCCCGCATGCGGCCATGACGATCACGTCGGCATCTCCCTGTTTTGCAATTGCATGCTGCAGAACTGTCTTGCCGCAGCCGAAAGGTCCCGGAATAAAGCCCGTACCGCCTTCCGCGATAGGGTTGAGCGTGTCGATTACACGTACTCCGGTCTCCATTATCCTGTCCGGCCTCGGTTTTTCACGATATGCCTTTATGGCTACCTTTACGGGCCATTTCTGCGTCATGGTGACATTCACGTCCTCGCCGGATTCGTCGGTAAGCACCGCTATTGTCCGGTTTATGGTATATTTTCCGGCGGGAGCCACTGTCTTCACTGTATATTCTCCATCGAATGAAAACGGTACCATGATCTTGTGGGGAAGCCAGCCTTCCTTCACCTCGCCGAGCCAGTCTGCCGCAATAACCTTGTCGCCAGGCTTTGCGATCGGGGTAAAATCCCATTCTTTCGTTTCGTCGAGCGGGTTGGTATATACTCCCTTTTTAAGAAACACGCACGTCATAGTGGTAAGGTCGTTCTGAAGCCCGTCATAGCTGCTCGACAGAAGACCGGGGCCGAGTGTGGCTTCAAGCATTTTGCCCTCGAATTCCACTTCATTGTCGTTCTTGAGACCTCGCGTGCTTTCGAACACCTGGATGGCCGCATATTTGCCGTTGACCTTGATGACTTCCGCCATCAGTTTCGTGCCTCCGGAAGTCACATAGCAGAGCTCGTTCTGCGACACGGGGCCTTCTGTCTCTACCGTGACAAGGTTGGAAACGATACCCGTAACCTTTCCTTTACTTTTCATATTTGTGATTCTTTATATGTTTTCAGTGTTATTGTCATGGTGCCGTGCGGGATTATCCCTCATATCTGACACCTTTGAATGTACCCCTGACCTCGTCCACGAGTCTGCGGAACATCTCGCGTCCGGCGGCTTCGTCGAGCTTGAGCCATCTGTCGATGATTTTCAGCTTCACGATGAAACTGAGGATGACCGTCAGGTCGAAATAATGGAAGAGGGCGGCTTCGTCGGCCTTTGCCCAGTACAGATCGTCGATACCTCTCTCCCTTGCGAGGATATCGCTTCCGGAAAGGATGGCCGCAAGAGCCGGAGCTTCTTCGAAATCATCATTCCCGAGTCTTATGATATCTTTTCCCGCAGGTCTGCCGAGAGCCTTGTTCAGATATCTGACCTTGGCGTTCCTGACATCGAGATCGAAGCGGAACCAGGTCTTCAGAAACGCATTTCCGGACGCCAGAGCTTCGGCATAGAAGTCATGGGTGAGGTTTTCGGCGACATAGCCTTTCTCCAGAAATTCTATCGTTGAGACATCGGCGCGTGAACACTGGCTTTTGATCTCGGCGATCAGGTCGTCAGCGTCTTTTTCTCCCGCCGCCCAGTCTCTGGACAACTCCGGAAGACTTGCCACGATATAATGATAGTTGTTCATCAGCATTGGAAACGTCTGTGAGAATGTCACTCCTGTCCGAAAAGGATTTTTTTCGCTGCCGGTCTGAGATAGCCGGAAATCATTTCCCTGAAAGTCTCGTCAGTAAAGCTTATGAACCAGCCTTCGCCTTTCGGCCCTATGGTGAAGCCTCCTGACAGGTTCTTGCCGAATCTGACTTCCGCTCCTGCACCGAGAGCCTTGGCGAGTTCCTTGCGGAGGAACGGCTCGAGTTCTTTTTTCATCGATTCCGGAAGAATGACAGCAAGGTCCTGCGGCTCTGACGAGTCAGGATTGAATGCTTTTGCAACGGTCTGGATGATCTGACTGACAAACTCGGCGGAAGTAAGGGTTTTCGATATGTCCTTGTCGGTTACCTTGTTTATGAGAAGTGTCTCCATTTCCTGCTTCAGGGCTGCAAGACTCTGGTTCGCAGCCATTTTAAGGTCGCTCGCCGTCCTTGTCCTGAGTTCTTCGGCTTCTTTCCCGGCATCGGCGAGGATTCCGGCAGCCTCGGTCTTTGCTCTGGCTATTATTTCCTCGGCCTGGACCTTGGCCTGATTCAGGATGGCTTCTCCCTCCTGTTTACCCTTCGACAGCCCTTCATTGTAAAGTTTGTCTGTCAGTTCCTGCAATTTGTTCTGCATATATGATGATTTTGGTTATTATCAGTGTCCGTTATGCGGGTAATGCTAACTTTATCTCAACAAAGTTAGCAAATGTTTTCGTATAAAAAAGTTTTTCAGAAACATTCGCGCAGGATACGGACAATGTTTTCCGCCTTGCCCATAGTGTAGAAGTGTACGGCCGGAACTCCGTGAGCAAGAAGATCTTTGCATTGTCTGATGCACCAGTCCGTACCTATGTTGTATATGGCCTGTCTGTCGTTCCCTGCAGAGCGTATTTCCGATGTCAGGTCTACGGGTATGTCGATGGAGAACGATTCCGGCAGGAGCGAGACCTGTCGGGCGGTGGTCAGAGGCTTGAGGCCCGGTATTATCGGGACATCGATGCCGGCAGAACGGCATTTGTCGACATAGCTGTAGAAAACTTCGTTGTCGAAAAACATCTGTGTTATGATATAGTCGGCTCCTGCATCTACTTTCCTTTTGAGATTTTCTATATCTGTCTCGATGTTCGGAGCCTCGAAATGTTTTTCGGGGTATCCGCCTACGCCGATGCTGAAAAGGTCGGAGCCCTTTTCGAAGGCGCAGATGGCTTCGACAAGTTCGCTGGCATACCGGTACCCCCCTTCTGTCGGCACGAAGCGTTTTTCGCCGACGACACAGTCTCCGCGGAGAGCCATTATGTTTTCTATCCCGAGGAATTTCAGGTCGCTCAGCTTGTTGTCTATCTCGTCAGCGGTGCTCCCGCCGCATATCATGTGTGGGACGACATCGACCTTGTATGCAGACATGATGGCGCTGCATACGGCCGCTTCGCTGACTTTGTTCCTCACGAGATGCCTGGAAAAACTGCCGTCCGTCTCTTCCCTGAATTCATATTCGTCGCGATGGCATGTTACGTTGATATAGCGCGGGCAGAATTCCATGAAGGGTTTTATCGATTCGATAAGCTCGGCGTTCGTGATTCCTTTCAGCGGAGGCACTATTTCAAGTGAGGGGAAAGGCCTGGAACTGGTGCGGAGTATGTCTTTTATCTTCATTGTTCAAAGTGTTGTTTCTCTCGTCAGGTTACTGTGGACATGCAGGAACGCGGTTCCGGGGGACATGTCAGTCGGAAAGCAGATGGCCGAGGAGAATCCTGCCTTTTTCTTCCGGAAATCCGCGTCTGGAGCAATAGTCCCTGAACTGTTCTTTGCCGATATGCCCGATTTCCGGGTAGCAGGCTTCCGGATGTATGAAAATCATGCCGCAAATCGATGCGTCAGGAGTCATCCCATAGCTTTCGCTCAGCAATATACCGAGATTTTCCGTATTTTTCAAGTGTCCGAGAATATCCGCTTTCACGGAATGGTCCGGGAAGCATGAATATCCTGCGGCGGGACGTATGACTGAAACATCCTTTCGTTTCAACGCACTGCGTATACGTGCATCGGTCCATGACGAGGCCGCTTCAGCCAGCGTGTCGAGGATGGCCTGGTCTACAAGGTCATGTTCTCCCGGGATGTCCGCACTTATTGCGAAAAGCCCGCAGACCGATTTCATGCCGGACGACCTTGGCGGCACAAAGTCGGCAAGAGAGAGACAGACTTTCGAGCCGTCCCTGAGGACCGAAGCATTCTCCTGGCGGAGCATCGGAATGCTGAAATCGGAATCCTCATCATGAAGCAGGACGTTGTCAGATTCGGAGCAGGCTTCGAAAAGTCCGATTGACACTCCGAGTCTGAGTTTTCCTTCTGACTTCATTGCAGCCAGTCTTTCCTCCGCTTCGGCTTTCAATTCCGAGGCAGCTTCGCTCTCCGTGTCTTTTACCCTGCATATCAGGAAAAAAAGCCTCCAGTCGAAATATTCCATGACTTCATCGATACCGGGGTCTCCGGCTGGAATGGCATCGGCGGCAAGTTCGTCCGGCCTGACGAAAGTTTCCGGCCTGAAAGAGGGTGCAGGTGCAGAATCAGGACGGCTGTCCCTTTTACTGTAAAGCCTGCGGAGTTCCTCCTGCCTGGCATGTTCCTCGGCTATGAACCTGTCTTTGTCGAGAATGTATTTCTTGGCCATGACGGCACTTGCGGAAGCGTCCGGTCCGTAGAATACGTAGTCATACAGAGGTGCGAGTTTCACTGCAGTGTGCAGGGCGGAAGTTGTGGCACCGCCTATGAACAGGGGAACGGTCATCTTCCTCGCAGCCATTTCACGGCAGATTTCCTCCATCTGGTACAGGGACGGTGTGATAAGGCCGCTTACGGCTATTATGTCAGCCGATTTGCCGATTGCTTCGGCAAGTATCCTTTCCTTTTCGACCATGACCCCGAGATCGGTGACATCGAATCCGTTGCATGCAAGTACGATAGAAGTTATATTCTTGCCTATGTCATGGACATCGCCCTTGACAGTGGCTATTACAATTTTCGGTCTGTCAATGCGGGAAACATTCGTGTTATCCTTGTCGGACTCCATGTATGGCTGGAGGAGGGCGACTGCTTCCTTCATTATCCTGGCCGATTTGACTACTTGCGGAAGAAACATTTTTCCCTGGCCGAAATATTCTCCGACAGCCTCCATGCCGGACATGAGGGTCTGTTCTATGACCTTTACCGCACTGCCTTTTTCCCTGAGGTCTTCCATGAGATCTTCCCGGAGTCCTGAGGAAGTTCCCTTGACAAGGGCCGCCCTGATCCTCTCTGATGCAGGCATCCGGTCATTGTCGCCCGGAACCGTATCGGAAACAGGATTCCCGGTGCTGCCGGTATTTTTCTCTCCGGCTATTTTTGCGGCGATTTCAATAAGTCTGTCCGTGGCATCCTTTCTCCTGTCGAAAATGACGTCTTCTATTCTCTGCAGGAGTTCCGGCTCGATGTTGTCGTAGATTTCCAGCATCGACGGATTGACGATAGCCATGTCCAGACCTGCCTTTATTGCATGGTAAAGGAAAACGGAGTGCATGGCTTCCCTTACCTTGTTGTTGCCTCTAAACGCGAAGGACAGATTCGATATTCCTCCGGATGTAAGGGCGCCGGGCAGGTTTTTCCTGATCCACGCTACCGCATCTATGAAATCTATTCCGTACCGGGCATGCTCTTCAATGCCTGTGGCTACAGACAGTACGTTTACATCGAAGATAATGTCGTGCGGAGGAATTCCTGCTTCCGTAAGAAGTCTGTATGCCCTTGCGCATATTTCGATTTTCCTGGCATAAGTGGTTGCCTGTCCGGATTCGTCGAAAGCCATTACTACCATCGCTGCGCCGAGGGCATTGATTTCCCTTGCCTTTCTCAGGAATTCCTCTTCTCCGTCCTTGAGGCTTATTGAATTGACAATGGATTTGCCCTGGGCATTCTTGAGGCCTGCAAGCAGGGTTTCCCAGTGGGAGGAGTCTATCATAAGTGCGGCCTTGGCTACATTCGGATCGTTTGAAATATGGCGCGTGAACACCGTCATTTCTTCCGTACTGTCGAGCATGGCGTCATCCATGTTGATGTCGATGACCGTGGCCCCGCCTTCGATCTGGCCTGCTGCTACTTCAAGTGCTTCCTGATATTTTTTCCCGGCGACAAGTCCGGCGAATTTACGCGATCCGGCGACATTGGTCCTTTCGCCGATATTTACGAAACCGAATTCTTCCGTGCCGATGTGCGCTGCTTCCAGGCCGCTTGCCGTCAGCCGGTCCGGGACATGTCCTGATTGGCGGGCAGGTATGCCGTCGAGGGCCCCGGCTATTGCCCTTATATGGTCCGGAGTCGTCCCGCAACAGCCTCCTGCAATGTTGAGCAGGCCTTCCTCTGCCATGATTTTCATGTCGGATGCCATCTGCTGCGGGGTTTCATCATAGCCGCCGAGTTCGTTCGGAAGACCGGCGTTCGGATAACAGCTTACCGCACATCCTGCAAATGAGGCGACATCCCTTATCAGGGGAGTCAGTCCGGAAGCTCCGAGCGAGCAGTTAAGGCCGAAGGACAGAAGGGGATAGTGGCTGACAGACGCATAAAATGCTTCCAGAGTCTGTCCGGTCAGCGTCCGTCCGCTCCTGTCTCCGACGGATACTGATACCATTACCGGAAAATCTCTGGAAGGAAACAGTTTTGTCAGTGCATAAAGGGCTGCCTTGACGTTCAACGCGTCGAAACAGGTCTCCAGCAATATGATATCGGCACCGCCTCTGACAAGCGCATCCGCCTGCTCGAGGTATGCCTCGCTGATTTCGTCGAACGAGTATTGCCTGAATGAGGGATCGTTTACATCCTGAGACAGCGACAATGATTTCGACGTCGGTCCGATACTGCCGGCGACAAGAATCTTTCTGCCGTGTCCGGTGAAACTGTCGGCCGCTTTCCTCGCTATGACCGCTCCTGCGTACGCCATTTCCGCGGCCTTGTCCGAAAGCCCGTATTCTCCCTGGGATATCCTGTTCGAACTGAATGTGTTGGTTTCGATAATATCCGCGCCCGCCTCGATGTATTCCTTATGTATTCGGGATATGATATCGGGGGCGTCGAGGTTCAGCCTGTCGTTGTTGCCGTCGGCTACGGGGGAATATTTCTGTATCATAGTCCCCATAGCCCCGTCGAGGATCAGGATTCTGCCGGTACCGGTTTTCATGGTCTGAATTGTTTTTCTGAACACCAATCCTACGACTTGTCACAGGATGAGGCGCGGGATCAGGCTATCGTTACGATAGGTGCGCCTTCCAGCACGGAATCGCCCTTGTTCACGTTGATGGCCGTGACTGTACCCGCATTCGTAGCCTCAATGACGTTTTCCATCTTCATGGCTTCAAGGACAGCTACCTGCTGGCCCTGCTTTACGGTATCGCCTACGTTTACGGAAATCTCGATAATGACGCCCGGAAGCGGTGCAGTAACCGGTTTGCCGCTGCCGGATGCCGGAGCAGGAGAAGGGGCTGCTGCCGGTGCCGGTTCCGCCTTTGGTGCAGGCTGTGGAGCCGGAGCTGGAGCCTGCTGCGCTGCAGGTGCCGGTACTGCCGGTGCCTGAGCTATGGTTTCTGCGGCTGCAGTGCATGAAGCTACGCCGGATTCCACTGAATATTGAATACCGTTCACAGTGACAAGCGCACTGTCACCGTTGATGGAATTGATCTCGACATTATATTCGTTGCCGTTTATTCTGAATTTATACTGGCTCATTGTTTCTTTTGTTTTCTGTTCGGTTATTTCCTTACTGGCAGCTGCCTGAGTGTGGAATGTCTGTCAGCCCATGCGCTCAGTGTCGGCTTTATGGTGATTACGAAGCTTTCCTGATCATGGACTATGCCGCAGGCGTGCATCTGCAGAGCCAATGCGATAGCGGCGTATGTCTCTCCTGCAAGAGTCTGTTCCATGGCCCTTGCAAGATTGGCAGCCTTTTCCGGTGTCATCAGTCTGTCCATAATATCAAAGAGGTAGGTTATCGTGTTTTTTTGCCGGATTTACGACTCTCTTGTTGGCAAGCTGCTCGAGAGCCCTGATCACGCGGAATCTCGTGTTTCTCGGCTCGATGACATCATCGATGTATCCGTAGCTTGCGGCATTGTAAGGATTGCAGAAGAGGTCGTTGTACTCTTTCTTCTTTTCGTCTGCGACTCTGGCCTTTTCTGCCGGATCCTCGATGGCTTTGATTTCCTTGGAATAAAGGATTTCCACTGCTCCGTCAGCTCCCATTACCGCAATGTTGGCTGATGGCCATGCGTAGTTGATGTCTCCGCGGAGCTGCTTGCAGCTCATCACGATATGCGATCCGCCGTAGGATTTCCTGAGTGTTACCGTAACCTTTGGAACCGTGGCCTCTCCGTAGGCGTAAAGCAGTTTGGCGCCGTTTACGATGATTCCGCCGTACTCCTGCTGCGTACCGCAGAGGAATCCCGGAACATCCACAAGCGTCACGAGCGGAATATTGAACGCGTCGCAGAATCTTACGAAGCGTGCCGCCTTGCGCGAGGCATTGATATCGAGGACTCCTGCGAGGATCTTTGGCTGGTTGGCAACGATACCCACCGATTTCCCGTTCATTCTTGCGAAACCGATGATAATGTTCTTTGCCCAGTTTTTGTGTATCTCGAAGAACTTGCCGTCGTCCACGATGCTTCCAATCACCTGATACATGTCATATGCCTTGTTCGGATTGTCAGGAATGATGTCGTTCAGAAGGTCGTCCACCCTGTCTACAGGGTCGTTTGTCGGAACGTAAGGAGGTTCTTCCATATTGTTCTGAGGTATGTAGCTCAGTATTTCCTTTATTATCCTGAGGCCTTCTTCCTCATCTTCGGCAGCGAAATGTGCGACACCGCTCTTGGTGGCATGGACGCTTGCTCCGCCGAGTTCTTCCTGAGTGACCACTTCTCCGGTGACGCTCTTGACCACTGCCGGTCCGGTAAGGAACATGTATGACGTGTTCTTCACCATTATGTTGAAGTCTGTGAGGGCAGGGGAGTAGACCGCACCGCCGGCACACGGGCCGAAGATTCCCGATATCTGCGGCACGACGCCTGAAGAAAGGATATTTCTCTGGAATATTTCACCGAAACCGGCCAGGGCGCAGATGCCTTCCTGGATACGCGCTCCGCCCGAGTCGTTAAGCCCGATGCATGGAGCTCCGTTTTTCATGGCCATATCCATGACCTTGCAGATTTTCTGGGCCATCGTTTCGGAAAGAGATCCGCCCGATACCGTGAAATCCTGTGCGAATACATATACGAGACGGCCGTCTATGGTACCTTGTCCGGTTACGACTCCGTCCCCGTCGTATTTGGTCTTTTCCATACCGAAGTTCGTGCAGCGGTGCTGTACGAACATGTCGAATTCCTCGAAACTTCCTTCATCGAGAAGTTTTGCGATTCTTTCCCTGGCGGTGAACTTGCCTTTGGCGTGCTGGGCATCTATTCTTTTCTGTCCTCCGCCCATGCGGGCCTTTGCCCTGCGGTCGACAAGTTCCTTGATTTTTTCCTGTTGGATACTCATGACTTCTGGTTGACTTTAATTCAGTTTGACAAATCCGGGACTATTCCTCCTCGGCAATCTTCATCGTATGGTACACGTTCTGGACGTCATCATCCTCTTCAAGCCTTTCGATGAGCTTGTCGAGTTCCACACGCTGGTCGGCGGGAAGGTCTTTGAGATCTACGTTCGGAATCCTCGTGAATTCTCCCGACACGAGCTCATACCCGTTGTCCTCGATATATTTCTGGATATTGTTGAATGCGGTGTATTCGCCGTAGATGACGATAGTCCTGTTCTCGTCTTCATCTACCTCTTCGAAAACCTCTTCGGCCCCGTAGTCGATAAGTTCGAGTTCGAGTTCCTCTATGTCTACAGGCTTGTCGCTCTTCATCCTGAAGACGCATTTGTGGTCGAACATGTATTCGGTGCTTCCCGAAGTGCCGAGAGAACCGCCGCTTTTGGTGAAATATGAACGGATGTTGGCGACAGTGCGGTTGTTGTTGTCAGTGGCGGCCTCTATCAGGAATGCGATGCCGTGAGGACCGTAGCCTTCGAAATTCACCTCCTTGTAGTCGCCCTGATCCTTGTCGCTCGCCCTCTTGATCGCCCTTTCGATATTGTCCTTAGGCATGTTCTCGCTCCTTGCAGTCTGGAGCAGAGCCCTGAGCCTCGGGTTTCCGGTCACGTCCGGACCTCCCTGCTTGACGGCGATCGTTATCTCTTTTCCTATCTTGGTGAAGACACGGGCCATGTGTCCCCAACGTTTGAATTTCCTTTCTTTTCTGAATTCAAAAGCTCTTCCCATATATTCTTACGGTTTATTTGTTCAGATATGTTTCGGCTCTTGCGATATATTTGTCGATATCCATTGCCTCTACGGACATAGGGTAGTCGTTCCTGACGGTCTGGTATGCTTCGAGAGCCTTGGCATAGTCGCCGAGAGCCTCGTAAGCCGCTGCAGCCTTCATAAGATATGTTGCCGCGAAAGGATTGTCGATGACGGACACTGCCTTCCCGTAGTATGAGGCGGCCTTTGCATAGTCATTGAGCCCGGTATATGCGTCCCCGAGGCATGAAAGAGCCCTGGCCTTCATGATCTTGTCCCTGCCCTTGTACGACTGGAGATAGGATACAGCTTCGTTCCAGTTCCCGAGATTGAGTTCGCAGATGCCTGCATAAAGATATGCCGCGCTTCCGGCCTTGCCGCCGTAAAGATCGATGACCTGGGCGAAACCGAGGACATTGCCGTCACCGTTGAGTGCAAGCTCGTATTCTCCGTTGCGGAAATTGGCTTCTGCAGGGAACATCTGTGCGAGAGCTTCCTGTCTGGCCGGCTGATAGCCGTATTTGTGATACAGGAAAATGCCCGCAGCTGCTATTATGATGACCGAAATTACAGTGATGATGATTTTCTTGTTGCTTGAAAAGAAAACTTCTGTCTTTGAGACTGCTTCTGCTACAGAACCGTTTTTCTCAGCATTGATTTCTTTTGACATAACTATTAAGGATATGTTTTAAATTTAATATAATTGATTTCAAGTCCAATGCCTGCGGTAAGCTACCGCAATGCAGGGCGCAAATTTATAAAAAAATGTATAAATCCACAATTATTTGCCGTTAATTATCTATCTTTGCAGACGCGGAAAAACGAATATTCCGGACACCTTGCAATGCCAGTACTCGAGAAAATAGTGATATCCGATTTCAGGAACATCGAATTTCAGGAACTGTTCTTTTCGCCCAATGTCAACTGTATTTCCGGAAACAACGGAGAAGGAAAGACGAACCTTCTCGATGCGGTCTATTACCTTTCCATGACAAAATCCTCCTATGCCTCTTCCGACAGGTACAATTTCCGGTACGGAACCGACGAATTCTCCATAGGCGGCACATACAGGATGCAGAACGGGACGGAAAGCAGGTTTTCAGTCAGCGTGCGTTCTTCCGGAGAAAAGAGGGTGAGACGGGACGACAAGCCGTATTCCAAGGTTTCCGAACACATCGGAGTGCTTCCCGTGGTCATGGTTTCGCCTTCGGACATATCCCTTGTCAGCGAATCGGGCGAGGGCCGCAGACGTTTCGTGAATTCCGTACTGTCACAGACCGACCGGGAGTATCTTTATTCGCTCCAGCAGTACAACCGCCTGCTCATGCAGCGCAATGTCATGCTCAAGTCCAGGTCTGCGGATCCGGGACTCCTGCAGGTGATAGACGAAAAAATGGAAATGGCCGCAAGGCCCGTGTTCGAGGCAAGGCGGAAATTTGCCGAAGCGCTCGCACCTGTGGTGGCGGGATATTATTCCATGCTTTCTTCCGGAAAGGAAAGCGTCGGACTTGCGTACAGGTCGGATCTGGATGACGGGAGCCTCGTCTCCCTTTTCGGAAAATTCAGGGACAGGGACATTGCAATGAAATATACGACTTCAGGCATACAGAGGGATGATTTCCTGTTCACCATGAACGGATATCCCATCAGACGCTGCGGTTCCCAGGGACAGCAGAAATCCTTTCTTGTAGCACTGAAGTTCGCACAATATGAAATAATGAAGAAAGGCTACGGTTTCGCTCCTCTGCTTCTTCTCGACGACGTGTTCGACAAACTCGACATGGGACGCATATCCAACCTGCTGGCGATGGTGGCAGGCGACGAATTCGGACAGATTTTCATCACGGACAGCAACAAGGTAAGGATGTCCGGCATAGTCGACTCGATAACGAAGGACAGGGCATATTTCGAAACCGAAGGAGGCTCATTTTCACGGCTATGACAAGCAGACTCTCGAGAAAGAACGCCATGACGATGGAGGAACTCGTCCAGGAGTATATCCGGAACATGAAAATAGCTTCCGGCCTGAACGAACAGCGCATATATGCGGCCTGGGATGCCGTTTCCGGAGCGGCGAAATGGACGATTTCGAGATATTGCAGGAACGGAATCCTGTACTGCAGCATCAGTTCTTCAGTCGTCAGAAGCCGGCTTTTCCTCGACAGGAAGGATATCCTCGAAAAAATCAACGCCTTTCTCAGGGATGACGGCCTGTTCGTAAAGGATGATCCCAGGACAGGATTCCTGCGCGATATCGTATTGAAATGAAATGTATTATGATGGAAAACAGACTCAAAATAGTCGCAGACAGCAATATCCCGTTCCTGAAAGGCGTCTTCGAACCATACGCCGCTGTTTCGTATGTCGACGGGCTCTCCATCGGGAAAGAAGATGTGGCTGACGCCGATGCACTTATAATCAGGACAAGGACCAGATGCAATGCCGGACTTCTCGACGGCTCCGGAATATCGATGATAGCGACGGCGACCATCGGTACGGACCACATCGATGCCGACTACTGCAAGGCCAGAGGCATCGAGGTCCATAATGCGCAGGGGTGCAATGCCGGAGGGGTGATGCAATACGTATTCTCCGCGCTTTACGGCACGGCCTCGCGGAAGTCCATAAAGCTCGATCATCCGGTTATCGGCATAATCGGGGTAGGCAACGTCGGGAAAAAAGTGGAGCATCTGGCCCGGCATCTCGATTTTGAAGTGCTCAGATGCGATCCTCCGAGGGCGGAAAAGGAAGGACCGGACGGATTCTGCAGTCTCGACTACCTGTTGTCGGTGTCGAATATCGTTACAATCCATACGCCTCTCGACGACACCACGAGAATGATGGCCGATGAAGACTTTTTCGGCTTGATGCGTCCCGGAACTTTTTTCATCAATGCCGCAAGAGGCGAAATTGTCGATGAAGCCGCGCTCTTGGAGGCCATTCCAAAGCTCGGACCTGTCATAATAGATACGTGGAACAATGAGCCGGACATAAATCTCGAGCTTATGGACAGGGTCGACATAGCCACTCCGCACATAGCCGGATACTCGTATCAGGGAAAACTGAACGCTACCGCATCGTCCGTCCAGGCCGTGGCAAGACATTTCGGAATATCAGAACTCTACGATTTCTATCCGAAATACGATGAAAACGAACACGCTCCCGTGCATCTTGACCTCAAAGGCAAGAACCAGGGTGAGATTACTTCCGTTTTTCAATATAATTATCCTATATTTACGGATGATTTCATGTTCAGGATGGCCCCGCAAAGTTTCGAACAGCTCAGGTCGGGCTATAAATACCGCAGGGAGATTTATGTGGACTGACAAATGGAATTATTCTAATGATATTTGTAACCGAATGTATAATAATTGATAACTAAAACTGTGAATTATGTTCAACTCTGAAGACATCAGGCAAATCGAGTCGAGGGGCTCGTCGGCAGCATCTGCCCAGGAGCAGGTGGAATTGTTCAAAAAAGGATTCCCATGGATGAAGATTGTCGCACCGGCTACTCCGGGCAACGGCATCTGCGTACTGGATGAAGAAGAGGCCGCCAGGGCTGCCGAATATTACGACAACGCCGAAATAGCCGGCAAATGCAAATTCGTTCCCGCATCGGGTGCGGCATCGAGGATGTTCAAGGATCTTTTCAGCGGACTCGACTCCCTCAAGGGCGGCAATGATGTCCCGGAAGATTCTCCGGCAGCGAAATTTGCAGCCAGCATAGAACGTTTTGCCTTTTATGACGAATCTCTGTTCGGTGTCCCTGAAGATACTGCGGAGAGTCGCAGAAGCATATTGTCGAAAACCCTGACGGACGAGGGCCTGAACTACGGCTCGAAACCTAAGGGAGTGCTGAAGTTCCACAGATACCCTGACGGGGAAGTGAGGACGGCTTTCGCGGAGCATCTTGTCGAGGCCCAGAACTACATGAGAAATTCCGACGGCTCGGCCAATGTGGTCGTGACGATTTCGCCGGAACACAGGCAGCTTTTCGAAGATGCGCTTGCTGCTGTGAAGGATGAGTACGAGAAACGCTACGGAGTACATTATAATATTACTTTCACATATCAGGACAAGGCCACGGACACTATCGCCGTCGACACGGAAAACAAACCGTTCCGCACGGAAGACGGCAGGCTGCTGTTCCGGCCGGCCGGCCACGGAGCCCTTATCTACAATCTCAACAGTCTTGACGAGGAAGTCGTATCCATAAAGAACATAGACAATGTCGCCAACGAGAGATTCCTGCCTGTAACTGCAAAGTACAAGAAAGTCCTTCTCGGCAAGGCCGTAGAGCTGAGAGACAGGATTTTCGGCTATCTCAGGGAACTCGATGCCGTGACAGGAGACGACATTTCGTCTTTCAGGCCTTATCCATACATACCCGGAGTGAATGCCATCGGCAATGACGAGGTTTACAAGAGCGAAAAGTGCCAGCTTCTGTGCAATGACATCGAGAATTTTCTCTTGAATGAACTTTGCATCAGAATGCCGTATGCGGAAGACTGCAAGACGAGAGTCATCAGGCTCAGAGAGAAACTGAACAGGCCGATCAGGGTATGCGGCATGGTGAAAAACCAGGGCGAACCCGGCGGCGGTCCGTTTATCATAGAAGAAAAGGACGGCTCTACATCGCTGCAGATACTCGAGGGTGCCCAGATCAACAAGGCTGACAGTCAGGCTGCCGCCGCCCTCGCAGGGGCTACCCATTTCAACCCTGTGGATATTGTCTGCTGTCTGCACAATTACAAGGGAGAGAGTTTCGACCTGTTGAAACATGTGGATAACGAGGCAGGATTCATCAGTTCCAAGAGTTATCAGGGAAGGGAACTCAAGGCTCTCGAACTTCCGGGACTGTGGAACGGCTCGATGAGCGACTGGAACACTCTCTTCGTTGAAGTTCCTCTCGAGACATTCAACCCGGTGAAGGTGGTTCTGGACCTCCTGCGCCCGGCACATCAGTCCGAGTAGCCGCGTAAATGACAGATTAAGGCCGTGAGAGATGCAAGTAAATTTGCATAGCTCACGGCTTCTTTTTATATTTGGCGCCGTGACTGAAACCCGGACCGGAATTATAATCATAATGCCGGATGAAATACTTTATCATACATTTGAGAACAGCGCTTGCGGCTGCTATGATCTGTTGTCTGTCTTCATGCAGCAATAAAGATGCCGATCCAGGATTCATGAATGACGTCGAATTCTCAGGAGTAGTCTACGATATCGACAATCCCGATTCCGGCGTTGGCAATATTCTGGTGATTTTTACTTCCTATGAGGAAGATGAAGATCCTGCTTTTGAATTCCCGATAATACGTGATACGGCCCGCACCTCAGCTTCGGGAGAATTTTCGCTCAGGACAGTTTGCGAACGCGACGGCTGGATATTCAGGATTTCAATAGCCGATGCGGAAAAGGACCGTCCGGGAGGGGAGTACGGGCTGTCGCCGCATTTCGATCCCGAAATACATGTGGAATTCGCCAAACATTCATTCGATTACGGAGAAAAGATATTCAGGGTGGACAATATAGTCGTTCCCCTCATGCGTGAGTGACTTCCGTCCCTGCGTTGCCTCCGGTGTCCCTCCATTGTCTGGGAGAGCATCCGACTATTTTGGAAAACTGGCGGTGGAAATTCGACCTGTCGCTGAACCCGACGAGTTCTCCTATGAGGTTGGTGGATGTCGATTTGTCTTCAAGCAGCATACGTTTAGCGTCTTCTATTCTCAGGCCTGTCCGCCATGTCCTGAAATCCATGCCGATTTCCTGTGAGAAATACAGGTTGAGAAGTTCCCTGCTTGTCCCGAGTTCGGCTGCAATTTCATCCCGCGTCTTGTCGTATTCACGGTATTTTTTCCGCTCGACCCATATTGCAAGCGCCTTCCTTATTTCCGTGAATTCGTTGCCTGTTTCCTGAGCCGGTCCGGCCTTTTTCTTTCTGGCCGGTTTTTTCTTTCTGGAAGACCTGTTGGCCTGGCTTATGGTCCAGTGGCCGAAAGCGTCGAGCAGAAGTTTATGGCTGCCGATGAATGATATGAAGTTGCTTGCGAAATACAGGAGGAAAAGGATGTAGAATCCGATATATATGAACATGAATCCGCGGAGAAATACCAGATACACAAGGATAAACATGTTCGTGAGCATGACGAGAATAAAACAGAACTTGACCCATTTCAGTTTGTGTTCCTCATCTTCGTCGTAATATTTCTCCAGCATCTGTATGCTGTGCCTGTACCATTTGTCGAAGAGGATGATATAGACTATGCTCATCAGCGCGAAAAGCACGATACATGAAATGAGGGTCATGTTGAACAGGTTGCGTTCCCCGTTGAAAAACATCTCGATCAGACCTATGCTTACGATGAATATCACAAACAGGCTAATCAGCAGCCTGCTGAAATCTACGTATCTGTGACCGAGAAGGTTGATAAGGGAAAACGCTATGGTAGCCGTAGAGAATGCCACGTTGATAAGCATTGTCAGGGCCGAAAAGATCTCGTAGTTGTCGATTTTCTGATGGAAAAGGGTGTAGCCGAATATGAAGGCGCAGAACATGTAGCTCAGGGCGACCGTACTTTTGGCGCGAGTAAGCCTTGTCGCATGCTCCGTATGCGGGACCTTGATAAGGACCATCTCGATCGCAAGAGCCGCCGAGACAATCATGGCCACCCACTGGAACAGTCTGATGTCGTTTAACGAGACATTGAATTCCATTCAGCTCAGAAGTAATTTGCCGTGTTGTGTTCCGGCACGGTTAAAAATCTTATGGATTGTCAGCGAAATCCCCCTTTGTCTGTCAGGGGGTATTTCGCTGCCGTTCGGTAAAATATTCCGATGTTACCAGCCGAGAACGTAGCCGAACATCAGAGGAGCGACGATTGTGGCGTCGGATTCGACTATGAATCGCGGCGTATCCACGTCGAGTTTGCCCCAGGTGATCTTTTCGTTAGGTACTGCGCCTGAATATGAACCATAGGAAGTCGTGCAGTCCGAAATCTGGCAGAAATATGCCCAGAGCGGAGTGCCTTTCCATCCCAGATCCTGCTCCATCATCGGTACGACACAGATAGGGAAGTCTCCTGCAGTGCCTCCGCCGATCTGGAAGAAGCCTACGCCCTGACCGCCGGAATTGTGCTTGTACCAGTCAGTAAGGAACATCATCGTTTCGATGCCGCCCTTGATCATGAGAGGATCGAATTCGCCTTTGATGCAGTGCGCAGTGTAGATGTTGCTTGTAGTGCAGTCTTCCCAGGCAGGGACTACGATAGGAATATTCTTTTCGCATGCGGCGAGAACCCAGCTGTCCTTAGGGTCGATTTCGTAATATTTCTCGAGTACGCCGCTGCGGAGAAGCCTGTAGATGACCTCGTACGGGAGAAGCCTCTCGCCTTTGGCCTTCATGTCTTTCCATATATCCACAAGGTGGTCTTCAAGCCTGCGGAATGCCTCTTCTTCAGGTATGCAGGTGTCCGTCACCCTGTTCATGTGATTATTGAGAAGTTCCTTTTCCTGTTCCGGAGTAAGATCCCTGTAGTTCGGCACTCTGTAATAGTGGTTGTGGGCTACAAGGTTCATGATGTCCTCTTCGAGATTGTTGGCTGAACATGATACGATATGGATCTTGTCCTGACGTATCATCTCGGCAAGCGACAGTCCGAGCTCGGCTGTACTCATGGCTCCTGCCATGGCAAGCATCATCTTACCACCCTTGTTGATGTGTTCGTCGTAAGCTTTTGCGGCATCTACGAGAGCTGCGGAGTTGAAATGACGATAATGGTGTGTAATGAATTGTGAAATAGGTCCTTTTTCCATTTTCATCCTGATTTTATACGTATTATATTGTCATATATTGACATTCGAACTGCGAAATTAGCGATTTTTTCCCTATTTTTGCAACCGAATCGGCCTTAAATTTTTTGACATAACGGAACATGTTGACTGTAAGCGAAATATCGAAACTTCAAAATTTGAAGACCCCGTTTTATCTGTATGATATGGAACTCCTTGCAAGGACAGTCTCGGAAGCCATGAGGCAGGCAGCCCTTTATGGCCTGGAGGTGCATTACGCCGTCAAGGCAAATGCCGACGAGCGTATCGCCAGATATATTGCGGGAATGGGGGCAGGTGCGGACTGTGTGAGCGGCAATGAGATTCTTTTTGCCCTTAAATGCGGGTTTCCCGCGGAAAAAATAGCATTTGCAGGAGTAGGGAAGACCGATGAAGAGATCGGAATCGCGATAGATAACGGCATTTTTTCCATAAACTGCGAATCTCTCCAGGAAATGGAGATCGTGAACGGAATAGCCGGCAGGATGGGAAAGAAAGCGAATGTTTCGGCAAGGATAAATCCCGATATCGATGCCCATACGCATAAATACATCACCACCGGACTGGAAGAAAACAAGTTCGGGATTCCTCAGCATGAATTCGATGATCTCATATCGCTTGCCGCAAGATGCCGGAACATCGATTTCAACGGGCTGCATTTTCACGTAGGGTCCCAGATTCTGGATGTGGAAGAGGTCTTTTCGCTTGAATGCAGGCGTGTTAACGAAATTGTTTCCTATTTTGAATCAAAAGGACTTGCGATAAACAATATCAATCTCGGCGGCGGTCTCGGAATCGACTATGACAATCCGGACGCGCATCCTGTCCCTGATTTCGGCACGTGGATGAAAACCGTGGCCGAAGGCATGAAGTCCCTGCCGGGCAGGAAGATCCATCTGGAACCGGGACGTGCAATGGTAGCGCAGTGCGGAAGCCTTTGTACCAAAGTCCTGTATGTAAAGCATGGCCTTAAAAAGGATTTCCTCATTACTGACGCCGGCATGACCGACCTTGTCAGACCGGCTTTGTACGGGGCATATCACCGCATCGAAAACCTGACCGCAGAGGGAAAGGGCAGAAAGGAAGCTGTCTATGATGTCGTAGGGCCTGTCTGCGAGTCGAGCGATGTCTGGGGAGAAGGCAGGAAGCTGCCCGAAAGTTTCCGCGGAGATCTGCTTGCAATAAGGTCGGCCGGAGCATACGGACAGGTAATGGCAAGCCGGTACAATCTTCGGGATCTCGCTCCGGCGGTATATCTCGACAGGCTTCCGGAACAGTCGGAACAGAAATAATCAAAGAGTATAATAAAAAATCCAAAATAATGTTTGATAATTTAGTCGACAGACTTGAACGTTCTTTCAAGATACTTAAAGGTGAGGGTAAAATCACCGAAATCAATGTGGCTGAAACCCTGAAGGATATCAGGAGGGCTCTCCTCGATGCCGACGTAAGCTACAAGATAGCCAAGCAGTTCTGCGATGATGTGAAACAGAAGGCTCTCGGCATGAATGTGCTTACGGCAGTGAAGCCGGAGCAGATGATGGTCAAGATCGTCCATGACGAACTTGCGGCCCTGATGGGAAGCGACTCTTCTGATATAAACCTGAAAGGAAGTCCGGGGATCGTTCTTGTCGCCGGTCTGCAGGGTTCCGGTAAGACTACCTTTTCCGGCAAGCTTGCCCTGAACTGCAAGAGCAAGAGAGGCATGAAGGTCATGCTGGCTGCCTGCGACGTGTACAGACCGGCTGCAATAGAGCAGCTGAAAGTTCTCGGAGAGCAGATAGGCGTGCCAGTCTATTCTGAAGAAAACGTAAAGAATCCCGTAGCGATTGCCAGGAACGCCGTTGCCCGGGCAAGGGCCGAAGGCTGTTCGGTCGTGATTGTCGATACGGCCGGCCGACTTGCCGTGGATGAGGAGATGATGGACGAGATTTCATCACTGAAAAAGGCTCTTAATCCGTCCGAAACCCTGTTCGTGGTCGATGCAATGACCGGTCAGGATGCCGTCGAGACAGCAAAGGCATTCAACGACAGGATAGATTTCGACGGAGTCGTGCTTACGAAAATGGACGGTGACACACGCGGCGGTGCCGCCCTGTCGATCAAGGCCGTAGTAGGCAAGCCTATCAAGTTCATCAGTTCCGGTGAGAAAATGGAGGCTCTGGATGTCTTCCACCCCAAGAGGATTGCCGACAGGATTCTGGGCATGGGTGATGTCGTAACCCTCGTGGAAAAGGCTCAGGAACAGTTCGACGAAGAGCAGGCTCGCAAACTGAAGAAAAAGCTCGCCAGGGACCAGTTCACCCTGATGGATTTCTACAACCAGATCCAGCAGGTCAAGAAGATGGGCAATATCAAGGACATAGCAGCCATGATACCTGGTGTCGGCAAGGCCCTGAAAGATGTCGAGATGGACAATGATTCCTTCAAGGGAATCGAGGCGATTATCCTGTCCATGACGCCGCTCGAAAGGGAAAAGCCTGAAATCATCAACGGAAGCCGCCGCAAGAGAATCGCCGACGGCAGCGGAAGGCCGGTTGCAGAGGTGAACAGGCTGCTCAAGCAGTTCGAAGGTACGCGCAAGATGATGAAGGCAGCCATGGGGCTGGGAGGCATACCTGGAATGATGAGGAACATGAAACGCCCGCGCAGATAGCGGGCGCCTCTTTTACAGTCTGTTGACCTTGATGATATTTTTCTTGACCCTTATCTGGGAAATTACCTTGTCGAGTTCAAGATTGTTCGGTACCGACAGTTTGATCTGAATGACGTACGTTCCGTTTCTGTCATTATCGGCAACATTGAAATTCCTTATCGATGCCTTGAAGGAATTGACGGTATCGAAAATGTCATTCACGACCGACGGTTCGTGTGCGGCTATGATTTTCAGAGTCACCTGGAAGCTCGACGTGCTCGGGCTGTCGCTCCATCTGACTTTCTGTATCCTGTACGGGTATAGTTCCATCAGTCTTGCCGCATTTGCGCACGACATGCGGTGTATTTTGATACCGTCCTTGATGGAAACGAAGCCGAATACATCGTCGCCATAGACCGGATTGCAGCATTTTGCCATCTTGTAATCGAGAGACTTCACGTTTTTCGCGTCTATGACCATGATGTCGTCGTTCGCGGCGACCTGCTTTCTTGCCTGGTTTCCCTGCGGTTTTTCAGACGGTTTTGAACTTTCATCTTCTGTCCTCGCCGTTTCCTTTCTGTCTAGGAAATTCTTGATGTCGGCTATGTCTATGGAACCTTCACCGACTGCGGCGTAGAAGGCGTTGACGTTCTTGTGCTGCGTCTTTTTCATCAGCACGGCCAGATCTTCGTCATTCAGTTCGAGTTTCCAGTTCTTGAGTCTGCGTTCAAGAAGTTCCTTGCCTTCCGCGGCTTTCTGGAATTCGGCCTCGCTGAGTTTCTGGCGGATTTTTGTCCTGGCCTTGCTTGTCACCACGAAGTTCAGCCAGTCCGGTGAAGGCTTCTGGTTCTTGCTGCTCATTATTTCGACGACATCTCCGGTCTGCAGCCTTTCCTTGATCGGAACAGCCTTTCCGTTGACCTTGCCTCCGGTACACCTTATTCCGAGATTGGAATGTATGTCGAAAGCGAAGTCGAGTACAGTCGCTCCTGCGGCGATTTTCCTCAGTTCTCCCGACGGAGTGAAGACGAAGATTTCCTTTGAAGGCGGCTCGGGAAGGTCATCTTCATAATATTCGGAGTTTCCTTTTTCGGAAGGGTGTTCGAGAATGTGCCTGACGGATACCAGCCATTTGTCGAGGGTGGCTTCATGCTTGATCCCCTTGTATGACCAGTGCGACGCAAGGCCGTTCTCGGCGATTTCGTCCATTCTCTTGGTCCTGATCTGGACTTCGAGATAGACGTTGTCCTTGTTTCTGACCGTTATGTGCAGGGATTCGTATCCGTTGGGTTTCGGGTTGGATATCCAGTCACGGAGACGGTTGGTGTCGGATTCGTATTCTTCCGTCACATGGGAAAATACTTTCCAGCACAAGGCATGCTCCTTTTCCCTGTCAGGTTCGCAGTCTATGATGAAACGTATTGCAAACACATCATATACTCCTTCGAACGGGACTTTCTGCTTCTGCATCTTGCGCCATATCGAATATGCTGTTTTTGTCCTGATCTTCAGCTTGTACTTTATGCCTTCGGCGGAAAGTTTGCTCTCGAGCGGCTCGATGAACTGGGTCATGAGTTTCTGCCTGTCGCCCTCCGTACTTTTCAGTTTGTTCGTGATGGCTCTGTACTGCTCCGGCTCAGCATATCTGAAATAAATGTCTTCCAGTTCGCTTTTCATGTTGTACAGGCCGAGCTGGTGAGCAAGCGGAATATACAGCATGAGCGTCTCGAGCACTTTCCTCTCGCGCGATGCCTTGGGAAAGATATCGAGGGAACGCATGACTTCAAGTCTGTCGGCAAGTTTCAGTACCGTAACCCTCGGGTCCTTTGAATACGATACTATCAGACGCTTGTAGTTCTCGGCTTCGAGTCTGGTGTCACGGGGCTTTATGGTGGAAATCTTGTTGAGTCCGTCTACGAGGGTCAGGACATCTTTCCCGAATCCAGCCCCTGACAGTTCCGCGGGATTTTCCTGAGGGAACCTCTGCGCCTCGTGCAGGAATACGGCTGCAACGCACTCTGCCGGAAGTCCTATCTCGTCGGCAACTATCCTGGCTACGTTCACCGGATGTTCTATAAACGGATGTCCGTTGCCTCTCGTCTGCCCGTCGAGTGCGTCGGCAGCGATACCGTATGCTTTCCGTATCAGTTCCCGGCCCTTTTCATCATAGCCCGGGAACAATTCATCTGTTCTGTCCATTGTACGTTCTTCCTGTTTTATATTATTTTTCTTTCCAGACCTTAAGATATTCCTGGAGCGCCCACATCTCATCCCTGTATCTTGCAGCGGCAGGGAAATCGAGATCAGAAGCCGCCTTCTGCATGTTCTTTCTGGCATTGGCGACAGCTTTTTCGACCTGATCCCGGGTCATGGACCTGATTACCGGATCCTGGAGCACGGCAGCGAGATCGGCTTTGATATAGCCGTCCGCGTATGCGGAATTGGTCTCCCTCCTGGAGTCATGGCCCAGTCCGACGGAAACATACCCGCTTCCCAGATCGGTAGGGTCAGGAATATACCGGGGGTCGTCGTAGGAATTCGCCGCGCTGACTTTGCCGGATACAGTATTGGCAAGCCTTGGATTGTGTCTTTTGGCATCCTGTCCCGGAATCTCGCCGGCAAGGACATTCTTTTTCAGTCCTATCTGGGTAGGCGTGATGCCGTGCTTCTTGTTGTATTCCATCTGCTTGGCTCTGCGCCTGTCCGTCTCGTAGATTGTCTCCTGCATGGAACCTGTGATGGTGTCGGCATACATTATCACCAGACCGTTTACATTCCTTGCCGCCCTTCCCGCCGTCTGTGTGAGCGACCTTCCCGAACGCAGGAAGCCTTCCTTGTCGGCATCGAGTATGGCAACAAGGGACACCGTAGGTATGTCGAGTCCTTCCCTGAGGAGATTCACTCCCACAAGCACGTCGAAAAGGCCGTTCTTGAAGTCTTCTATGATTTCCACTCGTTCCAGGGTATCCACATCGGAATGTATGTAGCGGCATCTGACACCCATCTTCGTAAAGTATTTTTCGAGTTCTTCCGCCATTCTCTTGGTCAGGGTAGTGACGAGGACCCTTTCGTCTTTTTCGGCCCTTACGCGTATTTCTTCCAGCAGGTCATCCACCTGGTTTTCCGTCGGCCTCACCTGAATAGGGGGATCGAGCAGGCCTGTCGGTCTGACGACCTGTTCCACGACAAGGCCTCCGGATTTTTCCAGTTCGTAGTCTCCAGGGGTAGCACTCACATAGACGGTCTGCCCGGTTATTGCCTCGAATTCCTCGAATTTCAGCGGCCTGTTGTCTGCGGCTGCAGGAAGCCTGAACCCGTATTCGACCAGTACGCTTTTCCTTGAATGGTCTCCTCCGTACATGGCCCTGATCTGCGGGAGGGTGACATGGCTTTCGTCTATGAATGTGATAAAGTCTTTCGGGAAATAATCTATCAGGCAGAACGGGCGCATTCCTTCCTTGCGTCCGTCGAAATATCTCGAATAATTCTCTATTCCGGGACAATAACCCATCTCCTTGATCATTTCGAGGTCGTATTCCACTCTTTGCTTCAGCCTTTTGGCCTCGAGCGGCTTGCCGACGCTCTCGAACCAGGCGCATTGCCTGACAAGATCATCCTGGATTTCGCTTATTGCCCTTATGCTCCGCTCCCTGGTGGTGACGAAATTGTTTGCCGGATATATGGAGACTTCATCGAGGGTGTCGAGAAATGCTCCCGTGACAGGATCTATGACCGATATGCTGTCGACTTCGTCTCCGAAAAATTCTATGCGGACAGCATTGTCTCCGTTTCCGAGACAGACATCCACCGTGTCGCCCCTGACCCTGAATGAGCCTCTTTTGAATTCGGCTTCCGTTCTGGAATACAGCGCGTCCACGAGCTGGTACAGCAGTCTCGTCATGCTTCTCTGCTCTCCTTTTTTCACCGTTACGGTCTGGGAATGGAAATCCTCAGGATTCCCTATGCCGTACAGGCAGGAAACGCTTGAAATGACTATTACGTCCCGTCTACCCGACAGGAGCGAGGATGCTGCGCTCAGTCTGAGTTTTTCTATCTCGTCATTGATGCTGAGGTCCTTTTCAATATATGTGTCTGTTGTCGGAATATATGCTTCCGGCTGGTAATAATCATAATAGGAGACGAAATATTCTACTGCGTTTTCCGGGAAAAAGGATTTGAACTCCCCGTAAAGCTGTGCGGCAAGCGTCTTGTTGTGGCTGAGAATCAGGGCGGGCCTCTGCAACCGTTCAATCACGTTGGCCATGGTAAAAGTCTTTCCCGATCCCGTCACACCGAGCAAGGTGACGGCATCGATCCCGCTGTCGAGAGCGGAACACAATCCTCTGATGGCTTCCGGCTGGTCTCCGGAGGGCTTGTAGTCTGATACTATGCGGAACTTCATTTTGCTGACTTTTCCAATAACAAAAATAACAAAAAAACGGATATCCGGCCCGGCAAATTTGATTTGCTATGCTTTTTGCTTTTTATTATATTTGTGCCGGATTTGAAAAACTTTTTACAACAATAGGTTATGGTTTATTCACACGAAGTGCAGCAGATGTGCTGCGTCAAAAAAGGACCTAACCATGGTCCCGCACCTATTCCTGAAGAGGGAAAATGGGTAAAATCAAAAGAAATAACAGATATTTCCGGCCTGACTCACGGTGTGGGCTGGTGTGCGCCTCAGCAGGGTGCTTGTAAACTTACGCTCAATGTCAAGGAAGGCGTTATCCAGGAAGCTCTCGTAGAGACTCTGGGCTGCTCGGGCATGACGCATTCTGCCGCAATGGCATCAGAGATTCTTCCGGGAAAGACGATTCTCGAAGCTCTCAACACTGACCTCGTATGCGATGCCATCAATACTGCCATGAGGGAGCTTTTCCTCCAGATCGTTTACGGTCGTACCCAGTCGGCTTTTTCAGAGGGCGGTCTTATGATCGGTGCCGGCCTTGAAGATCTCGGCAAGGGTCTCCGCAGCCAGGTGGGTACTCTTTACGGCACACTTGCCAAGGGTCCTCGCTATCTTGAAATGGCTGAAGGCTATATCAAGACTCTCGCTCTCGACAAGAACGACGAGATCTGCGGATACGAGTTCGTCCATCTCGGCAAATTCATGGATCTTGTGAAGAAAGGTACAGATGCCAATGAAGCTCTCAAGCAGGTAACCGGTACTTACGGCCGTTTCGCAAAGGAAGACGGTGCCGTGAAATACATTGACCCACGTAAAGAATAAGGAGGAGACATACTATGATTAGAGAAGTGAAATTCGAAAGCCAGGATCGCCGTATCAAACAGATTCTCGCTGCGCTCAATGCTAACGGTATCAAGGATATCGAAGAGGCAAACGCCATCTGCGAACAGTATGGTCTCGACCCTTACAAGACTTGCGAGGATACCCAGCCTATCTGCTTCGAAAATGCAAAATGGGCTTATGTGGTAGGCTGCGCCATCGCTATCAAGAAAGGCTGCAAGAATGCCGCCGACGCTGCCGAAGCCATCGGTATAGGTCTCCAGTCTTTCTGTATTCCGGGTTCTGTAGCCGATGACCGCAAGGTAGGTCTCGGACACGGCAATCTTGCCGCCATGCTTCTTCGCGAGGAAACGAAATGCTTTGCATTCCTTGCAGGCCACGAGTCTTTCGCCGCTGCAGAAGGTGCAATCAAGATTGCCGCCAAAGCCGACAAGGTACGCAAGGAGCCTCTCCGCTGCATCCTTAACGGTCTTGGCAAGGATGCCGCACAGATCATTTCGCGTATCAACGGCTTCACTTACGTGCAGACACAGTTCGACTACTATACCGGAGAACTGAAAGTCGTTCGCGAGATAGCATACAGCGACGGTCCTCGCGCCAAGGTGAAATGCTACGGTGCCGATGATGTCCGCGAAGGTGTTGCCATCATGTGGCATGAGGGCGTGGATGTTTCCATCACAGGAAATTCTACGAACCCGACCCGCTTCCAGCATCCTGTAGCCGGCACATACAAGAAAGAGCGCGTCCTTGCCGGCAAGCCATATTTCTCGGTTGCATCCGGCGGCGGCACAGGCCGTACCCTCCATCCGGACAACATGGCCGCAGGTCCTGCTTCCTACGGTATGACCGACACCATGGGCCGTATGCATTCAGACGCACAGTTTGCAGGTTCCTCATCAGTTCCGGCACACGTCGAGATGATGGGATTCCTCGGAATAGGCAACAACCCTATGGTTGGATGTACTGTTGCTTGTGCTGTGGATGTGGCAACTGCCCTGAACAAGTAGGCGTCATTATCTGTCTTCAGAAAACC
>CALUQM010000027.1 GCA_944322925.1 uncultured Bacteroidales bacterium | reverse complement strand
ACAGTCGCGAATCAAACAGCTCGACAAGCTGGAAAGGATAGATGTCGACATCGAGGACAATTCGGCCCTGTCCGTAAAATTCCCTCCGGCCCCGAGATCGGGGGATGTCGTCTTCAAGGCAACCGGTCTGTCACTGGGATACCCCGGAGAAGGGGGGAAAGGAGTGAAAACGGTATTTTCAGGAGCGGATATCGAAGTCCGCAGGGGAGAAAAAGTAGCCCTCGTAGGCAGGAACGGTGAGGGAAAGACCACGCTGATGCGGGCGGTAACGGGAGAACTCGCCCCGCTTGAAGGCGAGGCAAAAATCGGATACAATGTCAATATCGGCTACTACGCACAGAACCAGGAAGACATCCTCGACAAGAATGACACTGTCTACGGAACTCTGGAGCGCATCGCTGTCGGCGACATCAGGACGAAACTCAGGGATATTCTTGCCGCTTTCCTGTTCAAGGGAGAAGATATTGACAAGAAGGTGGCCGTGCTCAGCGGAGGAGAGAGGGCAAGGCTGGCAATGGCAAAACTTATTCTCAAGCCTTACAACCTGCTGGCTCTGGATGAACCGACGAACCACATGGATATCAGGTCGAAGGATATTCTGAAACAGGCGCTGAAGTCGTATGACGGTTCACTTATCATCGTATCGCATGACAGGGACTTTCTCGACGGTCTGGTAGACAAGTTGTATGAATTCAGAGACGGCAAAGTCAAGGAGCATCTCGGCGGAGTGCAGGATTTCCTGAGAAAACGGAAAATCGAAACGCTCAATGAGCTTGAACGCAAGTCCGCACCTGACAAGACTCCTGACCGGAATGCGGCTGCCGCGGAAAAGGAACCTACCGAATCGCAAAAGGAATACCGTCAAAAAAAATTCATTTCGAAAGAGGAACGGAAGGTCAGGAACAGGATTTCCTTTCTGGAAAAGGAAATAGAAGCGGCGGAAACCAGAATGAAGGAGATAGAGAAGGTCCTCTCGGCTCCCGAACCCTCCGATGACGTCATGGAACTGACACGGGAATATCTGGAATGCAAACGCACCCTCGATACAAAAACGGAAGAATGGGGCAGACTCATTGAAAGTATTGGAGATATTTGATTATGGAAGAGCAGCAGTTACAGTATCTGTTCGGGATTCATCCTGTAATGGAAGCACTCAGGGCAGGAAAAAAATTCGACAAGGTCCTGCTCCGGCAAGGTATGGACAACCCCCAGTTCAGGGAGCTCATGGACTTGCTCAGGAAAAATTCGGTACAGTTCCAGTTCGTGCCGGTTGAAAGACTCAACAGAACCGTCCGCGGAGCGCATCAGGGAGTAGTGGCATATATTTCCAGAATAGATTATGTGCCGTATGAAACCATGATAGACACGGCTCTTGCAACTGATCCCGCTCCTGTCATAGTCATACTGGACGGTGTAAGCGACGTGAGAAACCTCGGAGCCATCGCAAGGACTCTCGAATGTGCGGGAGGCTGCGGAATAATCGTTCCTGCGAAAGGAGGTGCGGCAATAAACGCCGATGCCGTCAAGGCATCTGCTGGAGCGCTGATGCGTCTCCCGGTTTCAAAGGTTCCGAATCTGAAACTGGCGGCCTACTACCTTAAACAAAGCGGCTTCAGAATAATAGCGGTAACCGAAAAGGTATCGAGACTCATCTACGAGACGGACATGACTGGACCGTGTGCCTTCGTAATGGGCTCGGAAGGCAAGGGCATATCGCAGGGCATGCTCGACCTCGCGGACGAAAAGGCCGCAATCCCAATGTCAGGTGAAATTTCTTCTCTCAATGTTTCCGTGGCCACTTCCGTAGTCCTTTATGAAGCGGTAAGGCAACGTCTGCACTGAGAACAGCTGCAATAAGGATATGTTCGTACTCGATTCACATTGCGACACTCCCTCGCAGATACACCGTTTGAGAAATATCGGTATCAGGAACCTGCGCGGGCAGGTGGACTTGCCGAAAATGCGCGAAGGGGGAGTCGACGGTGCGTTTTTCGCTCTTTACGTACCTCCCGCACTCGGTCCGGCCGAAGCTACCTCCTATGCAATGGAACTTCTGGCGGATGTCCGTGATGCCCTGGCGGCCAACAGGGACAAGGCAGTACTGGTTACATCTGCCGAAGAGGCTTATGCCGCCCGGACCAGGGGACTGATTGCCATATTCCTCGGTCTTGAGAACGGCTCGGCGATACAGAAATCCCTTCCACTGCTGAGGCTTTTTTTCGACATGGGCGTAAGATATGTCACTCTTGCCCATTCCGGACACAATGAAATCTGCGACTCCTGCGCTCCTGCTGAAGCCAGGTGGGGAGGGCTGAGTCCTTTCGGCAGGGAAGTCGTAGCCGAAATGAACAGACTGGGTATGCTCATCGACGTGTCGCACATATCTGACAGATCGTTTTACGACGTTCTGGAATGCTCTTCTGCACCGGTCGTCGCAACCCACTCCTGCTGCAGGGCTCTGGCCGGTCATAAGAGGAACATGACAGACGAAATGATCATGGCGCTTGCCGAAGCCGGGGGAGTAATCCAGATCAATTTTTATCCTGTTTTCCTCGACGATGCGTTTGCCGCGCGACTCGAGGCTTCCGGAATCGAAAGGCGGGGAGAGCCTGTCGAAGCGGCCTTCATAGAAAATCCTGCCGATGATCTCAGGCGCAGGGCGTGGTACGCGATAGAAGATGAACTGGCATCCCTCCGGCGCCCGTCATACAAAAGGATTGCCGATCATGTCGACCATGCAGTATCGGTTGCCGGCATCGATCATGTCGGGCTCGGGTCTGATTTCGACGGGATAGCGGTTACGCCAGAAGGCATGGAAGACATCTCGTGCTTCGGCTCTATTCTGACAGAACTGCGCAGCAGGGGATACAGTGAAGAGGAAATCGGAAAAATCGCAGGAGGCAACTTCCTGCGGGTGCTCGGCAAGTAGTTTTTACAAAAGTAAATGCTGTAAATTATGATGTAACAAAAATGTTTTTAATTAAAACTTCTATGTTACATATTTTAATATCCAGCTATTTAAGTTGACGGGTAATGAATTTTCGCAAAGAATCGAGTGCCGAAGCGGAAAACCGTTCTATATTGCGGATCCTGTCATTTCCGAACACGAAAGACATCGTTTCGACAGTGTTTACAGAACTGACACCCACCCATACCAGCCCTGCAGGCTTCTCTTCAGAACCTCCGCCGGGTCCGGCAATTCCTGAAGTGGCAACAGAGAAGTCGGAACCTGTCAGGCGGCGTACACCCTTAGCCATGGCGGCGACACATTCCGGGCTTACGGCTCCGAATCCGGCGATAACATCGTGCGGAACTCCCAATACATTTTCCTTTACGCTGTTCGAATAAGACACGACCGAGCCGAGATAATATTCCGAGGCTCCGGGAACAGAAGTGAGCAGGGACGCTATCATTCCTCCGGTACATGACTCTGCCGTACTGACTGTCTTGCCGGAATTACGCAGTATATCTCCGATGACTTCCTGAAGGGTCTGTTCCCTGTCTGCATAGACAGCGTCTCCGAGGATTTCCTTCAATGATGCCGTCAGGCTGTCCAGCATTTCTTCGGGTCCGCTGTTTCCGCCTGTCGGTCCGTATACAGACAACCGCAATGCAACTCCCTTTACGGGATCCGGCAGATAGGCAAGACGGACACAGGAGGGGAGACTGTCTTCCCATGCTGCAATCCGGCGGGCAAGCGCCGATTCCGCTATTCCGTATGTCATGACTGTACGGTGACGGATATCTGACAGACTGAAAGAAGAGCGGATATCACTGATCACATCGTCGAGGGCTCCCTCAGCCTCGAACGGAACTCCGGGAAGAGAATAGAGCACCGCCTTGTGTCCGTATTTTTCTTCAGGGAACCTGACAACCATTACAGGGGCCGTACCGAGCCTGTTTGGAATCACATCGCAGTTTTCCGGTACGGAAGCCTGCCTGAGATTGATTTCGAGGACATCGAGACCTCTGGAAGAAAGAATCTTGTGAATTATATCGAGCTGCCTGCTGTCGGTGACATATTTCCGGCTTTGGGACAAGTCGTATATCACACTTTTGGTAACATCATCCTTCGTAGGGCCGAGTCCTCCTGTCACGATTACGACTGAATTCTTTTTCAGTCCTGAATCGATAGCCGAAGCTATGGCCTCCTTCGTATCCCCGATGGAAACCATGCTTTCGACCCTTACACCCGCTTTCTGCAGGGCTTTCGCTATGACCCGGGAATTGGTATCGGTTATCTGCCCGATAAGAATCTCGTCCCCGATTGTACAAATCCGTGCCGATGTCATTATTCTCTGTCGATTTTGTTGTTGTCGGAACGCCCCGTCCCGAGTATGTATTTCTTGATCCTGCCTACAAGAGACGGCCCCTCATATATGAAGCCGCTGTATATTTCGACAAGGGACGCGCCTGCATCGAGCATCTGCCGGGCCTGTTCTCCGGACATTATTCCTCCGACTCCTATCACAGGCAGCTTGCCTTTCGACTTTTCGCTGATATACTTTACGAGGGCGAGGTTCTTGCTGAAAAGGGGAGCCCCTGACATGCCTCCGTTTCCTATTTCGTCTATCTTTTCCTGCGGAATAGTAAGGCCGTCACGCGTTCTTGTAGTGTTTCCGGCCACAATTCCGTCGACTCCAGACATGAGACAATAATCTATGATCTCGTCGAGCTGCTGGCTTGGGATGTCCGGGGAGACCTTGATCAGTATAGGGCGGTATTCATCGAAATACATCCTCAGGTCCAGAAGTTTGTCCAGGATATCGGAAAGGAAGCTCACATCCTGAAGATCAGACAGGCCGCGGACGTTCGGACAGGAAATGTTTATGACGAACATGTCCACGAAATCGTACAGGAGGGCGAAAGCCGATTCGTAATCTTTCGATGCGTCGTCATTGATGCTGCTCGAATTCTTCGAAATATTCCCGGCTATAATCACTCCCGAATGCTTTTTCTTCAGCTGTTCGACCGCATGTTTTACACCTTTGTTGTTGATTCCCATGCGGTTTATTATGGCTTTGTCCCTGACGACGCGGAAAAGTCTCGGCTTGGGATTTCCAGGCTGGGGTTCGGGAGTAAGCGAGCCTATTTCGACAAAGCCGAAACCGAAATTGGCAAGGTCGTCAAAATATTCCCCGTTTTTGTCGAGACCTCCTGCAAGGCCTACGGGATTCCTGAATTTTATGCCGAAGACCTCTTTCTCGAGAGCGGGATACTCATGCCCGTATATCAGTCTTACGATGCTTCTTGCAAACGGAATGAATCTCAGCATCTTGAGGCCGGCAAAGGTGAGATTATGGGCCGTTTCCGGATTAAGTGAAAAAAGGAGAGGTCTGATTATCTGCTTGTACATGTCACACAAAATTGATTCGTGCTGCAAAGATAATACTCTTCACGAGATCATCTTTCAAATTCCTCAAAAGTATTGTCATCGTAAAATACCATGATCCTGACAGCCTTCCTTTGCTTTTCGATGATTCTTGTCATCACCTGTTCGCGAATGGCGGAATCGGGCTGTTTCTGAGGCTGCAAAGTCTCCGGCCTGTCCTCGTCCTGAGGTGTATCTTCAGGAAAAAGGGGCGGGGAATAGGGTACTGAAGAACGTATCTCGGGAACGGACGGATTTTCCTTGTACATTTTGCCCTTTCCGCTGATGAGCCACTCGATATTGAGTGCAGGGTAGTTTCTGATCAGTCCGGCGAAAAATTCATACCCCGGCTTGTTTCTTCCCGAAAGGATATGAGACACGCTGGCTCTCGCCACCTTGATTTTGTCTGCAAATGCGGCCTGAGTGATATTTTCGGCTGCAAGGAACTGTTCTAATCGGTCGTTCATTTTTCTGAATCTTGATATTACAAATGTACAAAATATTTTAATAACAAATGTGAACTATATCGGATTAACAATTGTCAACAAGATAGTAGACATAGCGTAATTTTTTAAAGTATTTATTTAGATAACTTTCTTAAACTGTTTGTTTATAACCTATTATCTTACCTATGAGTTAATATTGTAAATTATCCCCGGGTCTGGCTGGCATTACTGGAGATTGTATATAAACCGTAAATTTAGATAAGGACATAAAATTACTGGGTTTCAATATATTAATGCATTAATTTTTATTACGTGTGTTCAGTTTTCGAGCAATTCACATATATTAAATGTACTCTGTCATTTTGAGGTAACGCAATTTAAAATTGTTACGCTATTGAGTATGATAGTAAATTACAATAGTGAATAAAACGAAAGACGACATTAAATGCCTGTCCGTTCTCATTTCGGACCGGCGGAATATTCCCGAGTTTGGAAAATTGTGTAATTTCGCAGCAGAAAACATAAATGAGATGATACCGGAAATAAGAATTACCGACTACGATTATAATCTGCCGGAAGACAGGATTGCAAAATATCCCCTTCCGGAGCGGGACGGCTCGAAACTTCTAAAATACTGCAACGGGCAAGTAGAAGAGCACGGTTTCAGGGAAATAGCGGACTTCATTCCCGAAAACTCCGTAATGGTATTCAACGACACCAAAGTAGTGCCCGCACGTCTGCATTTTCAGAAAGATACCGGGGCGCATATAGAAATTTTCTGTCTCGAACCTGTTTCCCCGCCTGAATACAACCTTGTTTTTGCAGAAACCTCATCCTGCAGGTGGAAATGTATTATCGGCAATGTGAAACGCTGGAAATCCGGCCTGCTGTCCCTGTACAACCCGGACTCGGACCCTGCCGTCTCGGAACTGTGCCTGAAGGCGGAACTGATTGCCAGGGACAATGAAACTTCGGTCATAGAATTTTCATGGGAAGGCGGTATTCCTTTTTCCAGAGTTCTTGAAATTTGCGGAACCGTTCCTATACCTCCGTATCTTGACCGGGATTCCGAAGCCATCGATACGGAACGGTATCAGACCCTTTATGCCAGATACCGCGGATCAGTAGCAGCCCCGACGGCTGGCCTGCATTTCACGGAGAGGGAACTCGACGCGCTCAAGGCCAGGGGCATCGATATGGAAACCGTATGTCTTCATGTCGGGGCCGGAACTTTCCTCCCCGTCAAGTCTGATCTGATAGCCGGGCACCGAATGCACCGAGAGCCGTTCGCAGTGCGCAAATCTCTGCTGAAAACACTTGCGCAGGCAAGGAAACCTGTAGTTGCAGTAGGTACGACATCGGTAAGGACTCTTGAATCGCTTTACTATGCTGGTGTCGCATGTATCGAAAAGGGCGCTCCGGAAGACATAGGGCAATGGACCCCGTACGAAAGGGAATTCACATACAGTACGGAGGAAGCGCTTGGCGCCCTTGTGTCGTATCTGGACGCCAACGGTCTTGAAGAACTCCGGACAGGTACGCGCATTATCATCGTGCCCGGGTTCAGATTCAGGATAGTCGATGCCCTCGTTACGAATTTCCACCAGCCTCAGAGCACGCTGCTGCTGCTTATTTCGGCCTTTGTAGACGGGGACTGGCGCAGAATCTATGATTTTGCCCTTCAGCATGATTTCCGGTTCCTCAGCTACGGAGACAGCTCGATACTTTTGCGTAATATAAAATTAATTGAATAATTTATACGGAAATACTATCTTTGTATTTCAACAAATATTGCGACAATGATTGATTTATCAGAATTCGAAAGCATAAGTCCATACACTGACGAAGAGGCTGTCAAGGCGTTGAATATCGTGGCTGAAAATCCGATTCTTACCGAGGTATCCCAATATTTTTTCCCCGGGGAAGCGCCTGAGTATCTGCAGAATATCCTCAAACAGGTCAAGAGCATAGATGATTTCCAGATAATGGTGATGTCCCGGGTAATCGAATGGGTACTCGAACATACTGCGCACCTGTTCTCATACGACGGCATCGCGAATATCGACAAGGATACGAAATTCCTTGCTCTGTCGAACCACCGAGACATCATCCTCGATCCGGCCATTACCCAGCTCGTCCTGTACAGGAACGGGATTCCGATGACGGAAATCGCTGTGGGAGACAACCTCATCACCAACAAGTTCATAGAGTATCTGATACGTTCGAACAGGATGATCAAGGTCGTCAGGGGGATATCCGCCAGAGAACTGTACCTTTCATCGCAGATGCTGTCCAAATATATCCGTCTGAATATAACCGAGCAGAAAAGTTCGATCTGGCTCGCACAGAGACAGGGCAGGACCAAGGACGGGGAGGACATCACCGAGCAGGGACTGCTTAAAATGCTCGACATGAGCGGCACAAGCGATTTCAGGCATAATTTCGAAGAACTGAATATCATACCTTTAAGCATATCGTACGAATATGAGCCTTGCGACATACTCAAGGCCAGGGAACTCCTGATATCGAGGACCCGGAAATACGTAAAGGCTCCCGGCGAGGACCTGAACAGCATTCTGACGGGAATCAAGCAGCAGAAAGGCAATATTCATCTCAATATCGGACTTCCGTTGTCGTCCGAGGAGATCGAGGCGGCTTCCAAATGCGACAAGAACGACCGTTACCAGTGGATCAGACATGCCGTCGACCTGCGCGTCATAGACGGATACAAGCTGTGGAAGACAAACTATATTGCCTACGACCTTCTCACCCGTTCGTTCAAGTACTGCGAAAAATATTCTCCGGAAGAGGTAGAAAGTTTCGTATGCTATATGGAGCACCAGCTCGACACCGTGGAAAAGTCCCTGAACAGAGAGGAACTCAGAAATATTTTCCTTGCAATCTATTCCAATCCGGTTCTTTCAAAAGAGCTTCTTGCCACGAAGACCGATCTGCCGGGCTGGAAATATCAGATTCAGTAACCGCTCAGGGGAGGTAGTATTGCGGACCGCTTCAAGACCGCCGCAAAACAGCCTCCTTTTGTTTTTTCAGGGCACAACTTAACATAATATAAATTGTATGACAAAATGTCGGGGAATTTCTACCTTGCCAGCGGGGCCTTTTCGACAGCCCTGATGCGGTTCAGGACCAGAAGATACGATATCGCGACAGAAACGGCAAAAACGGCTGCCGCTGCTGCGTAAAGCCATTGGAATTCCGGTGCGGACGAATCCATGAAGAAAGCTTCGAGTCTTTCCGTATACAGGTCTCTGAAAAAACGGACGGCCAACACGGAAACGGCCGTCACAATAATATTCGCACCCGCGCAGACAACTGCGAACGGCCAGGAAACGGACGCAGGAGAAAAACCGAGCCTGCATAATGCCGAATACATCCTGATGTTCTTTTCGACAATCAGATACAGGCTCAGGACAAGTATGGACAGAGAAATCACGCAGATGACAAGTCCGATTATCGATACCAGCCCCACGGCAATCCTCAGAAAGACCGACACACGGCTGGCATTGTCGTCGCTGTCAGCTACTGTATAGCCCTTGTCGCTAATGTATTCCGCAAATCCGGAAGAGACTGCCCCGTCTGTTTTGACAATAAGCCGCAGGGGCTGCCTGTCTGTCCCGAGACCATATTTTTCGTTGGCGGCCTCAAGAAATGAATCAGGGACGAGAATGGTGTTCAGCCTGTCCGACAATCCCGCAAGATGCCCGTTCAGGACAGCGCTTTGCGAACCGCTGACATACAGCCTGATATTGATCATTCTGGCAAGGCTTTCGGATATCTGCGGCATGCCGTGCGACGGCGCAAATGCAAAATTATAAAGGTCGAGATAATTTCTCGGAAGGATAATCGGCACGGAATTGCGTTCATCGTCGAAACTCCAGTCATCGGACGAATAATCCACGAATCTGTCCGGCACGGACTCGAAAAAGATATCAGTGGCGATCTCCAGCTTTTCGTCTCCTATTGCAATTTCCGCATAAATCCTGAAGTCGGAACTTCTGAAAATCCCGATATCCTCCACGAAATCCTGATTTCCTATATCTTCTATCTCCCGGTCGGAGAATGTCTCTCCCCTTCCCGTCCTGACGGACTTGATGGTATTGACTTTCTTGGAAACTATTGCATAGTCGCCGCTTATCAGCGACGTCCCTCCGCTCAGAAGCGGCGATACGTCTGCGTAGAACTGTATGGCTGTCAAAAGGATAGCCACACCGGCGAAACTGGCAAACATATAGCCGACCAATTGCCTTATATTCAAATGCTTGCGTGTAAGTTTCCAGATAAGTCCCATATAGCGTCCACTCAGAAAGTCTGTCATAATCCGAATACGGCGTCGTAACTCAGCGGCAAGGGATTGCCCAGAGAAGTGACAATTATCCCCGCTCCCATCTTCCTTGCCTGCGAATCCATAATCTCTCCCATTATCCCTGCGTTTGCCGCATCAAGATGACTTACAGGTTCATCCATGACAATGAAATCGAAAGGCTGGGCCAGAGCCCTGATAAAAGCCACCCTTTGCCTTTCCCCGGCGGACAATGAGGAAACTGGACGGTCGGCAAGAGCCAATATGCCTGTCTGTCTCATGAGAGATTCTATTTCACCTGGCGAAAAATAACCGGTAATGCCGTTCTTTATCCGGATGTTCTCCAAAGCCGTCAGTTCCTCGAACAGATCAAGGTCCTGAAACATCATACTGATGGAGACGCGTCTGAGATTGCGCCATTCCCCGGGACCGAAAGCCGCGACATCACTTCCGTCGAAACGTATTGTCCCCGAGTAGTCCTTCCTGAGACCGAAAATGAAATTGCACAAGGACGACTTGCCCTTTCCGGAGGCAGCTTCTATCATGTAATAACGGCCCTTATGCAGAACGAGGTCTGATTTCCAGACCTCTGAACCCTGCACATCCGACTCCGAGAAGAACCGCGGCATTATATTGTCGAGACTGATGGTATCCACGGAGCTACATTTCATTCAAAGCGTCACCGAAAATATCGACGGCTGTCTCGAGCGGATTCTTCTTTCCGTTGAAAGTCACAGTTATATTCTGTTCCGTCAACGACGTGTTGGATGCATGGATATAATCGATGAAGCTCAGAAGATATGCTGTTTCATCATCGATTTCGTCACCGAGTATCCTGCGGAGCCCGCCGACATCGATTCCGATAAATGAATAGCCGGACGCCTTCCCTGCATGTTTACTGCCGGCAAAACTGGCTTTTCTTTTCGCCAGGCCGCTCTCGTCGTCTGATGAAGTGGACACATAGAGATTCTTGCCTGAAACTCCGTAATACAGATATAAATCATCGTTCACCTCTATCGCATAGGTATCGTCACCGGTTTCGTCCGCATTCAAAAGGCTCTGGACCTGATCGAGATAATCCGCGCCGGAGACTTCCGAAATCATTATCGCGTCGATATCTTCCAGATCCCCGTAGCTGTCGAGGCTCAGATCATTGAGACCCAGCGTGAATTCACCGTCGAGGGATGCCAGTACGTCCGCCACCAGCGAATAACCGAAAGCCGACATCAGGTCCGTCAGTGAAAAGTTTTCCACAAGACTCCCCCAATCCATGTTGCTGGCAAATACGGCAACGGCATCCTCGCTGAGATATTTGAAGTGCGAGCCGTCAATCTTTTTTATGTATGAATATTCTTCCTCGAAGCGTTTTCTTTCATCAGATGGCAATACAGTTGAAGCGGAAATACTGCAGACGCTCTCGTCGAAACTGATCTCGGCGCACAGATAACTGTCGTCCAATTCGGGAATATAGACATTCAGGTTATTCACTATGTCTTCATACTCGCCCATTATCGCATCGCTGAACTCTCCGAGGTCGGCAAAACCCCAGACTGCGGCATTCGATCCGGACATTTTCCTGAAAACGGGAACGGTTTTGATATTGGCTTCCTCCGCTGCCTCGAGAACATCATCCGCCTGAGGTTCTTCATAATTGAAATCGACTGATATGATTCCGAAATCGTCCGTCAGCACGATAGCCGTACTGTAATCCTGATAAACATATTTGCCGTCCTCCCTGGCAAAATCGTCGATAAGCGGAGTTGCCAGAGTCTTGATATTGGAAGCAAGCAGGGCGGCATCCCTGACGCCGAAAACGAAGTTGATATTCTTGAAGGCAAGATAATCGAAATCATTGTCGACGTATCCGTAGCAATATACCTTTCCGTCGATGTCGAGTCCGGACTCCCTGTCAGGATCCTTGAGGATGTTTTCTACGGCATCCGCAACCTCCGGCAGCCATGTGTCATCGATATAATTCCCGATTGTTCTGATTGCTTTGGTATTTTCCGAGATCCTGCTGTCGGAAATTATACTTTTGATATCAGCACACATCACTACATCCGCATCGGCAGGGATGTATTCCACGTAACTTTCACTGGATGAACATGATGAGAGGACTGCGGCCGACACTGCGAAAAGGCCGGAGAGAAACAAATGCGATTTTTTCATAAACAATAAAATTTCAGGTCCGTAAAAACCGGAAGTTGACATTAATGATTATGTAAAATTAGTAAAAAATAAATAAAACTTATTATTTTTGCACGGTTTATTTATGGGAAAAATCTTGGACATATTCAGGAATTCTCTGCTGATGGGGCTGGTTTACGCCTCGATCGCTCTGGCGGCTTCCGATCTGAGCGGGCTCTATGAATACCGCTGCGCACCGGAAGACAGCGGGCCTTCAAGCCAGATGATTCTGGATTCATTTTCCGAAGGACTCATAGCATACAATGCGATCCAGGGAACTGCCGAGACCATACACACATCGGACAGAAAGGTTCTGGTGTGCCGGAATTCATATTCCGGACCGGGCTACAACCAGGCTTCGGCAAAAAGGCAGTTGTCCGCCGCATCGAAATGGATGTTCCGGAGCATGTCCTGCCAATGTATCCCTTCCCGTCATCTGTCAATAGTCTACAATGCGGACATACTGGACAAAGGCATGTCCGCCAATTCGGAAAGAATACATTTCCTGAGAATTCTGATAGTTTAGCCTGCGGCCCGTTTTTGAAAACGGGACAGGAACGGAACGGCCTTGAAGGCCGGTAAACGGAATTATATCACAAACTATTAAAATTCAACAAATCATGGAAAAAGAATTCAGCAGAGTTCGCTCTGCGGCAGACATTGTCATATCATTGCTTCTCATAGTATGCGGCGGTCTCCTTGTCGCACTCCATACATCAACCTCTGTGAATATCGTAGGTTTCTTCATGATATTCGCCGGTCTCATACTGATACTCGTGCTCAAATCCTCCTACAAGCTCGACGGCACAAAGGACATATTCAGGAAAAAGGAAATTTTCTTCGCTCAGAGCAAGAAGGATTCATCGATTGCAGCCCTGTCTTCCAACCCTGACGCAATCGACATGACTGAGGAAAACAAGGGCAATGGCCTGAGAGTCGATGTCTTCTACAGCAAAAAGACCGGAAAGGCATACTGCAGGCTCTACGAGTACATTCCATACCGTTACGAGCCCTGCACACCGTATTTCGAGTATGATATCGCAAAGGTGTCCAAGCTGATCGGATAACTGAGACAGAGAACACAGTACCTTATGTGAAACTCTGTTTCTATCCAATTAAAAGAATGGGGTGGGTCGAAAGAAAAAATCCTTTTGACCCACCCTCATTTCTTTAACTGGATTCCTGCAGTCAGTCTCTGGCGGCTTTCCTTGCCATGGCCTTTTCGTCGAATCTGTTTCCGAGAGCTATGTGGAAACCGAATCTCAGATTGAAGTTGAGCTGGTTAAGCGGGGCATACAGCGGCAGTTCCTGTCCTGAATCCCCAAGCTGCAATGATGAGTATTTGGCGAATTCAAGGAAAGTATAATCGCTTCCGATAAAGAAGCCTATTCCGGAACGCGGTGTCGTCTCTATGAGCCAGCCGATGGATTTGGCGGCATTCAGCATCGAATAATTGACACCGAGGTTGAACCACTTTCCGGGACGCATGTTAAGGGAAACCGTAAGTTCGTCCCGTCGGCTCGTATATCCGAATTTCGTATTATAAAGCAGACCGAGGCTCATTCTGTTCCACAGGAAAGGAACCTCGACTCCGGCAAAGATCTGAGGACGGATACGCGAAGTGACCTTATCCCCTGCGGTTTCCTGGAAATCCAGGATTTCAAGCATGTCGTCTTTCAGTTCATTGAACGTCTCTCCGAAATCGAGCCCTTCGCTGAACTTGATATTGTCTATTCCCGCGAACTCAGCATTATTGCCCGAAGTGAATCTCTGTACGGCATCGCTGCCATAACTTATGAAACCCAGATCGGTCACGGCTGCAGAAAATCTCACGCTGTCGAAAAACCTGTTGATATGCAGCCGGTATTCCACACCGAAATCGAAAGCGGCTCCCATACCCGCAAGGCCGAGTTGTGAAGGGTCTGTGTTGAATCCCGGGATACCGTTCTCCTTCATATACACATCGACACCCTTGACCATGACATCTGCCGATGCATCGGCAGATACAGCCCATTTGTCGGAGGCCATCCTCAGGTCAAGACTGTTCACACGGAGATCCAATCTGTCAGCAGCTGCGAGGAACTTGACTCTCGCACCGGCCCTGAGCCCTTTCACAAGGTCGGAGAAATCGTGCGAATATCCGAGTGAAAGTTCCGCATAAGCATTCTGTATGACACTGAGATCCCTGATATGATATTCCTGCGGGTCGGTCGTAGCCCCGTTCTTGAGAAAAGAGAACAGTTCATGAGGCAGATTCACTTCAGCATCCACTTTCAATCCGAGACCTATTGTCCAGAAACTGTTTTTCCCGGTAAAGAAACCGAGGCTGAGGATATCCGTATCGACATCTACGTCGAAATGCGGATTTGCCGGCAGTTTGCCGAGGAAGGTTTCGGAAGACACGTCAGGATGCATGAAAGTCAGCACCGAACCCGACCCGGACGGGAATACGAAATTCGACATGCCTATGTTGCTGGTAAGCCCGATACCAAGGTTGTCGATACCTCCGAAGCCGAGATATGCCGCTCTCGGGGTGAAGGCCGGATTGAGCTTGTTCCTCATTACGGAATTCTCTGAGAAGTAGCTTCCTCTCAAAGCCTGCCCGCCGGCAATCAGCGGGAGCAGGCATATAACAAGTGATAAATATAATCTTTTCATGTCAATCAGTTTTCAGTTCCGTCAGTAAAGTCTCCGTTTTCACTCTCTCCCAATGCGCTGAGATCAAGGGTGATTCCTCCAGGCACCCTGGCTTTCAGCGTCACCTTGATAAATGAATCCTCGGTTATAGGGAAATCAGGCATATCCTTGGAAGTCACCTTGAAATTCATCCTTATGCTGCTGAAATCGGCCCCGTCGGCTCCTTCGGCAAGTTTCAGGACGACATCGAATTCGGACCGGCTCGGATTCTCATCGTTTCCGGCCGCAATCTTCAGGTTCATCGGCTCGGTGGCGATGACATTCTCGTGTGAATCCAGAAGCTCGAGATCGAGGTCGAGGGCAAGAGGTATGGTAGAATCTACAGTACCGGAAAGTCCGAGAGAATTCATTTCGAGCAGTTCTCCGAGAAGTCCGTCAGTATCTTCAAGCGGCATAGTGTAGTCCATTCTGATGTCCGTATCCGGACCGAAAACGAACGGAACCACTACATCGTATGCCATGTCTATCCTGTATTCGGCATACGGTTCCACGACAGCTGTGATTTCAGGATCCGTCCCTGCCGAAATATTCAGGTCAATCTTCTTTGGAATCCTTGTAAGGAGCTGTCTGATACCGGCCTGCAGCCATGTATAATCCGACGGTACGCCGTCCTGGCTGTCGGATATCCAGAACAGAGTGGTCTTCTCCTCCGCAGCGGATTCCGCAGCAGGTATCTCCATCGACAGAGTCAGAGGCTGTGCCGAAGATCCGTCCTCGTATTCAGGGATGATTTCAAGGGTACCCTTGACAGGTATGCCGACATTGCTCTTGACCTGCAACTTGATATACGGGTTGGCAAAGTCGAGATTTATATCCGCATTCTGGACGAAATCAGGCAATTCGTCGAGTGCTATGCTCTGGTTCAGGTCGGAAGGATCGAACTGGTAGTCCACATTGCCTGTCACCCTGCCTATCATGAGGGTGGCGGATTGTGAACCGTCTTCGCCGTATGAAGCTATGCTTCCGTCCAGTGTCACGTCAATTCCCTGACCGGTCAGGTCTTCCGCCGCAATGGAAGGTTCGTCCACGAAGACAGTACCAACTACATCGATGGTAACGGAGAAGTCACCTTCCGACTCGAGATCCACGTCAGCGAGATTTACTCCGACAATCTGCAGCGGCTCCATCTCATAACTGTACACTCCGTCGTTTTCAACCAGAGGACCTTCTATATGGAAGATATTGTCAGTCACCCTGTCGTCATCCACCACAAGTTCTTCAGGAAGAGTGACATCTACCGATATCTGAGGCTGCTTGTTCTCTCCGAGGTACGGCATGTTTTCCGCATTTACCGACAGGTCGAGCATGGTGTTGGTCAGTTCCACCATGTCTATTTTCACGAGTTCCTCAGGAAGTTCTGAATAATCGAATACCTTGAATGTCTCCTGAGTCTCGACAGACGCCTCGAAGCGGGAGAATTTCGCGGACTTCACATTGATCTGAGGGACTCTGGCCCTGATACCGATACCGTCAGCGACAAGGGCGTCGACGTCAGATTTGCCAACCTGGCCTGATGGAGCGTTCACTATCACTTCCCCGCTGAAAAGTATCGTACCTTCGGCGTAGTAGCTGTTGCCGTCATCGGTACGCGGCGTCACTTCGACCTGTGCTATGGCAAGTTCGATATTCTCCGGAATCTCGTCGCTTTCATTGAAATTGATGGAATTGTCCTCCGGATCATAATTGTAGCCCGGATTGTCGAAAACGAGCATGTCAGGGAAAACTATCTTGAGACCGTTGGCCCTTATGTCGAAATCACGCACTTCAGGCACCGTCACATCGACCGTAAGTGCAGGATTGCCTTCCGGTTCTATGAGAATCGTCCCTATGTTTCCCACCTCTGCCGGAAGATCCACCGTAAATGTCTTGGACTGAGGCTCGATCGTATGTCTGACGGAAGAGACTTCAAGACTGTAGTCGTCGATCATGAGATAGCCGTCCACATCGAAAGTCACTTTCGGATCGCTGCCGCTGTCGAGAGGCAACTCGGAAAGTCTCAGTGTCCCGCCTGCCGAAAGAGAGGCATCTACGGAAACTGTACCGGCCATGTTCACGACCCCGTCGACAGGGGCGTCGGGACGGACAGACTTCACAGGAAGTTCTATGATGTCACCGCCCTTTATGTCAATTTCGGAAATTCTGACGACATTGCCGCCTTCGTAGGTTATTTCAGGATCATCGGATTGTCCGAATTCGATAAAATCCGGGAAAACGATACGCACGTCATTCAATACGACATCGAGGTCTTTCATCTGTACGAGATTCTCGCTTGCCACCGTAAGCCTCAGCACTGACGGCCGTGTACCGTCGGATCCGTCGGTGAAAGTGATATCGGAAATCCCCGTCACCTCCTCGGGCAGGCTTATAGGATCCATGACGACTTCTATGCCGTCTTCCTGAACATTCTGTTCAAAACCTCCCCTGTCGCCGCCGACAGTCATTGCGATGTCATCCACGACGACATCCCTGAATGCTACCGTAACGTCAAGCCCGAGTCCGCCGTCAGCGGCAGATTCCCTGATTGCATCCATTGTTGTGGATATTCCGGAGAATGATATGCTGCCGTCCGCGCTCACTTCAGCGTTTTTATTGAAAGCATAACCCTCGTCGGTCCAGCCCCAGTCATTCTGACTGTAGACAAGTTCCTCTATCCCGTATGTTTTCGAGACTGTGCTGTTGACGGCATCGAGGGCAAAGTCCTGTCCGAGATGCAGCGACCCCGTTTCTCCTGCGACCCTGATGAACTGGCTCAGATCGAGAGATATGTCCGGAATGACGCTTCCGGATGTCAGGAAAGAATTTTCCAGAGCGACCGTCACCTCGATTCTCGCGTTCGGATCGAGACTTATGTCACTGACTCCGGATATGCCCTCGGGAAGCATAAGTTCGACATTGACATTGAACGTGCTGCGGTCGAGAGGCATGGCAGGGATATCCACATTCTGCAGATATTCATCCGGAATTTCTGGCATGCCTCCGAGAAGCTCCTCGGGATTGTAAAGACCAGGGAAAGACATTACCCTGTCCTCGAGAGGCAGCCTCATCTGGCTTCTGTCGAGATTGTATTCGTCATATATTCCGGTAGATACCGATGAGCTGGTCCGGGGAACGTCGATTTCGTCCTGAGGGACATCCATCCCGTCGAAAGTCACGTCATAGTCGAGTTCCTCCCCGTCTATCGTTATGTCGTTGAGATCGATGTTTCCGAAATCGATGGGAACATTCTTTGTAATTGTAACCGGCTCGATATCCAGACCGGAGGTCAGGTCAGGAAACTCATCGAACTGCTTGGAATCATTCAGGGAGAATCCGAGTTCCTTGCCGTTCAGCGATGTGATGTACTTGTAATCTTCCTCGGACAAAAGCGTCTTGAGCTTGAGTTGTTCCGTGCTTCCCAACGGGAATACGAGTGCATCTCCGCCGAAGGATACAGTCGTGTCCACATTCGTGAGGTCGTACTCCTCGTTGACACAGGCTGACGGCAATGCAAGCGCCAGTACAGCAATCGCGGTACCGGATGCTGCTTTCTTTAAATAACGCATTATCATATCAGGTTGTGTTAAGTTTTTCAAACGGATTCAAACAGTCCATGAATCCCACTTTAAATAGCAAAATTATGAAATATTCTGAATTTCTCATATTTTTGCTGCAAATACATTGAAAAATGGGCAGAAAGAAAAAAGATATCGTACTTGAAAATATTGAAATAGAAGCCGTCGCGGCTGAAGGAAAGGCCCTGGCAAGGGTAGACGGCGCCGTACTTTTCGTCCAGTTTGCAGTCCCCGGAGACATTGTCGACGTAAGGGTGACGAAAAAGAAGAAAAACTACATGGAAGGCTACATTCTCAGAATAGTAAAACCTTCCGCACACAGGCTCGAACCGTTCTGCACGCATTTCGGGGTCTGCGGGGGATGCAAATGGCAGCCTCTGCCATACGGGATGCAGCTTCAGGCAAAACAGCAGCAGGTTTACGACCAGCTGGTCCGCATCGGCCATCTCGACATACCGGAAATCCAGCCGATAGTCCCTTCCGAAAAAACAGTATGCTACAGAAACAAACTCGAATTCACCTTCTCGAGCCGCAGATGGATTGAAGCCGGTGAAGATCCCGAGACGATGACTCCCGGAGAAAGATGCGGCCTCGGATTCCATGTAGGAAGATTTTTCGACAAGGTTCTGGACATCGGACACTGCTGGCTTCAGGAAGAACCGTCCAATGCTGTCAGACTTTTCATAAAGGAATATGCCGTCGGACACGGACTCGAATTTTTCGACATCAGGGAACACAGAGGCTTTCTGCGCAACATGATAATCAGGAACAATCTCAAAGGCGACATGATGCTGATCCTGTGTTTCTACCGCGACGACGAAGAGAAAAGGACCGCGCTGATGGATGCCGTGTCGGAAAAATTCCCTCAGATCAAGTCCCTGTGGTACGTAATCAACGGAAAGGCCAATGACTCCATTTCAGATCTCGACTGCATATTATATAAAGGTGAAGACGCGATTTATGAAGAAATGGAAGGTCTGCGGTTCAGAATCGGTCCAAAGTCATTCTACCAGACCAATTCGCTCCAGGCATACAGGCTGTACAGCGTGGCAAGGGAATTTGCGGGGCTTCACGGGCACGAGACCGTATATGACCTGTACACCGGGACAGGCACGATAGCACAGTTCGTATCAGGCAAGGCCGCCAAGGTCATAGGAATCGAATACGTGCCTGAAGCCATAGAGGATGCAAAAATCAATGCAGCCCGAAACGGAATCACGAATTGCGAATTCTACGCCGGTGACATGAAAGACATACTTACCGCCGGCTTCATAGAAGAACACGGAAGGCCGGATACGGTCATTCTCGATCCTCCGAGAGCCGGAATACATCCAGACGTGGCAAAGGTCATCCTCGACGCTTCTCCTTCGAAAATAGTCTATGTGAGCTGCAATCCTGCCTCCCAGGCACGCGATCTTGCGATTCTGTCAGGGAAATACAGGATAACAGCGGTCCGTCCGGTGGACATGTTCCCTCATACACACCATGTGGAGAACGTATGCGCCCTGGAACTCATCGGGAATAATTAAAATTTATTTTTTTATCTTTGCAATTCGGCCGATTTCCGCACCGCAGGATGAAGTCCGTGCGGAAAGAAGTAGCCGGGCATTATAAAACATTGGAATTCAATGGGTAAACTATACGATGAACTTCTGAAGGATTACAGGGTCAAGGAAGGGTTGAAGACATGTATCAACTGCGGCACATGCACTGCAATCTGCCCTGCGGCCGAATTCTACAGATATGACCCGAGAAAAGTAATGGACATAGTCCAGAGCCGCGACGAGGAAGAAATCGAAAAACTGCTCAAGAGCGATTTCATCTGGTATTGCGGCGAGTGCATGTCATGTGTCACCCGCTGTCCGAGGAAAAACGGCCCCGGCCTTGTCATAATGGCGCTTCGCAACCTTTCGGCAAGACTCGGCTATTTCACATGTTCCGAAAAAGGACGGCAGCTCTACCCGCTTACCCGCATCCTTACGGGAAATATCCTGAACTACGGTTACTGCGTCTATCCCGATACCTTCAAGTGGGAAGACCACAAGGAATCCGGCCCCGTATGGAAGTGGCACATGGAACACATAGAGGATTCCATGGCGAGGGTCGGAGCCAATTTCAAGGGAGACGGCCCCGGAGTGCTGCGCAAAATCCCGCAGGAAGCCCTCGACGAACTGAAAAGCATATTCGACGTCACGGGCGGGACTGAAAGGATCGAGACTGTGGAAAAGTACTCGAAGGCGAAGGCTGAGGAAATGGGCATGGACATGGACGAATATTTCAGGGAGACATTCGAACACACTTCGTCCGGACACCTGAACACGGAGGAGTGACCTCCAAAAATCTTAAATGAAATGATTTATCAAGGAAAACAGAAGATATGGGCCGATTATCAGAAAGAAATACCTGATAATCGCTGGTTTTATGTAAGAAGCTGCATCAGGCAGAACTTTTTTCCGGGGGCTGAAAGGATGTTTCTCGAAATATGCAGAAATGTCCTCGGCAAGGATTTTTTCGAGACAGAATACCATACCACCTGCGGAGGAATCGCTTACCATTGCGACACGATACCCCAGGAGACGGTCATGACAATCATTGCCAGGCAGTTTGCCCTTATGACTGAAGCCGGATACGAAAATTATGTGGCTTCCTGCATCACGTCTTTCGGCAACTATGCTGAGACTCTCGAGACATGGAGGGAATTTCCCGAAGTCGAGACAAGGATAAGAGAACTGCTCTGGAAAGCATGCAGGCGTGAATTCAAGACTCCGAAATATCTTGCCCACGCCAGCGATCTCATATACAAATACCGCAATGAAATCGCCGCAAGGGCGAAATTCCGCCTGATAAACAGATTTACCGGAGAGCCTCTGAGGGTCGTGGAGCATATCGGCTGCCACTATTCAAAAATGTTCCCTTCAAAAGGTGTAGGAGGAGCCGAATATCCGTACGTACTGTGCGGGATGATCGAAGCCTGGGGCGGCAATGTGATAGACTACCCCGAGAGAAGACACTGCTGCGGCTACGGGTTCCGGCAGTACCACGTAAAGGCGAACAGAGGATATTCAGTCTCCAACACATACAAGAAATTCGAGTCGATGGAACCGTACCATCCCGATTTCATCATCACCAACTGTCCGGGATGTCCGTATTTCATGGACAGGTGGCAGTATGTCATCGCAGAAACCGAAGGCAAGACATACGGTGAAAACGGATACGGAATACCTGTTCTCACTTACGAGGAAGTCGCTTCCCTCGTGCTTGGATACAACCCGTGGGACATAGGGCTGCAGCTTCATCAGGTTGCTGTCGAACCTCTGCTTGACAAGCTCGGCATCGAATATGACCCTGATGCGAAATACAAGGGGCTGAACAAGAAAGACCTGCTCCGTCCCGAACTTCCTGGCATATTGAAATGCTGCTGAACCTCACTGTCACTGAAACCTGAATCGTCATGAAAGAAAACATAGTCATAATAGGAGGCGGAATAGCCGGAATGGAGGCTGCGAGCCAGCTTCTGGATCTGGGATACAAGCCTATCATAATAGAAAAGAGCGACCATCTCGGAGGTCATGTCGCCGAATGGAACTGTCTGTTCCCAGACATGACTCCGGCCGGTGATGTCGTCAAAAACCTTGTCACCCGCTCGGCCGGTGCAAACATATTCCTCAATACCGAAATTTCTTTCGTCAACAAACTGAAGGACAGCTACAACATAATGCTGTCCAACGGTATTTCCATAATTACGAAGATCATCCTTGTGACTACGGGATTTTCGCTTTTCGACGCATCGAAAAAGGAAGAATACGGATACGGGATCTACGACCAGGTCATTACGAACAAGGATCTTGAGCACTGGTTCAATACCGGGGACGACAAGAGGGTCGGCGACTGCGGGATGAATGCAGTAGGTTTCGTGCACTGCGTGGGTTCCAGGGACGAAAAGGCCAGGAACTCCCAGTGTTCCAAAGTATGCTGCATCACGGCAGTGAAGCAGGCAATCGAAATCAAGCAGAAATTCCCGGAGGCCATGGTATATTGTTTTTACATGGACCTGAGGATGTTCGGAAAGAAATATGAGGATTTCTACATTTCCGCACAGAGAGACTACGGCATCCGCTTTATCAGGGGCAGGGTTTCGGAAGTAAGCGAAAATATCGACGGAAAAGTGATCGTAAAGGCTGAAGACACACTTTCGGGCAAGCCTGTCAAGGTCACGCTCGATCTGCTCGTACTCATGGCCGGGATGGTATGCTGCAAGGACAGCACCAAAGTGGCGAACATGATCAGCCTGCCGGTCGATTCTGACGGATTCCTCAAGTCCCGTGACAACGTGACAGGCATCATCGAAGCCCCGAAAGAAGGAATTTTTTATGCAGGGGCCTGCACCGGACCGAAAACTGTCCCGGAAACCCTTGCGGAGGCACGTGCCGCGGCACTGAACGTTCATCTCTACATTAACAGAATGAAATGATGGATTTCGGATTCAAAATATCGCCGAGCTCTACCATAAATCTCGACAAGGTCGACCTCGAAAAGTTCACAAGACTCCACGAGATCGAACCGGACGTGTACAAGTGCATGGCCTGCGGCTCGTGCAGTTCTACCTGTCCTGCGGGCAGGTTCTCTGGAATGAGCCTCAGGAAAGTCATTCTCGACCTGCAGAGAGGGAAGGAAAAAGAAGCCGTGGCAATGATGAAGAACTGCATGCTGTGCGGGAAATGCACCATGGTATGCCCGCGCGGAATAAATACGCGGCATCTCATCCTGTCGATATACAGAATTTATGCGGAGGATGAAAAATGAGAGAGCGCTTTCTGACAGGATACAATGATTTCGTGCTTCCGTTCGTGTGCGGAATGCTTTTCGTTCTCGCCTACTGCCTGATCGGAATGATCAGAATAATAATGCAGCTGCCGGGCGAAGACAGGAAAAGGTTTTTCATCTCCCTTGTTACCCCTAAGACACTGGTCAAGAACATCAAGGACATATTCCTCAAGTGCCTGATCCATGTCGATCTCTGGAAAAGGAACAAACTGCTCGGATACATGCACTCCAGCATAGCCTTCGGATGGTTCATGCTGATTCTCGTAGGGCATATCGAAGTTTTCCTGTACACTTCGAACCTCGGGGCCAAGGCCCTGTACTACCCTATTTTTTTCAGGTATTTCGTAGCGGAGACAGAGAGCACCATGAAAGGGTCGCTCATTTTCTTCCTCATGGACTTTTTCCTCCTCGTAGTCCTCAGCGGCATAGCACTGGCCATCATCAAGCGCGTGCGCTCGAGACTTTTCGGAATGAGAAGGACTACAAATCCGAGCTTTACGGACCTTATCGGCCTCTATTCGCTCTGGTCGATATTCCCGCTCAGGCTTCTTGCGGAATCATTTACCGCAGACATCAGCGGAGGCTCCTTCCTGACAAAATCTCTCAACTACGTATTCACTGAATTTCTCAGCAATCACGCCAACATGCTTCCGGCATGGTGGGCGTACTCGTGCGCACTCGGGATATTCTTTTTTGTCCTGCCGTTTTCACGGTACATGCACATCCCGACCGAAATTCTGCTGATCCCTCTCAGGAATGCCGGCATCAGGATAGTCAACGCGCGCAAGGGTCTTGCCAAGGCGCAGGTATATTCATGCCCGAGCTGCGGTCTGTGCATAGACGCCTGTCCGATGGGCGTGCTCAAGGGCAATATCAGGGACACGACAGTATATCTGAACAGGCAGATACGCCGGAACAATGAATCGAGGATAGAGGAAATCAGCGACAAATGCCTTTTGTGCGGCAAATGTACTGCCGTCTGCCCTGTAGGTGTCGAGGGAGACAAGCTCAGGATAGCCCAGAGGTCAATACGAAGATACAATTTCGGCCCGGACTACTCTAATATAGACGTCCAGAATGAAGTCAGGAGATGTAACAAGTTTGTTAACGGTAATAACAATTCTGTTTCTCGACCTGATTCACATAAGTTACTATATTTCGCTGGCTGCATGACAGCCCTGACCCCGGCCATAATGCAGGCGACCGAATCGATACTGAAGAAATCGGGGACGGAATACGAAGTGATGGACAGGGACGGCGGAATCTGCTGCGGAAGACCGATGTTCATGGCAGGCAGGCTGGAGGAAGCCAGGGAAATGGTAAGGAAAAATACTGAAATCATACTCGGCTCCGGCGCCGATACTCTCCTGCTCTCCTGCCCTATCTGTTACAGGATTTTCAGGGAGGAGTATTCGCTGCCAGGTATCAGAGTCATCCATCATACGGAATTCATGAACGAACTTATTTCCGAAGGAAAGCTCAAGGTCAGGAAAGGCAGTACCAGATATGTATTCCATGACCCTTGCGAACTCGGAAGGGGATGCGGCGTATACGAGCAGCCGCGCAGCGTACTTTCCGCTGCAGGAGAACTGGTCGAAGCGGCAAAGAACCGCAGGGAGAGCATCTGCTGCGGAGGAAGCCTCGGCAGTCTGACGCTCGGCTTCGACAAGAGGAAAGCAATGACTGAAAACGCCGTCGCGAATCTCATGTCCGAATCTCCAGACGAAATCGTGACGGCATGCCCGCTGTGCCAGGCCACTTTCGGCAGATATTCCGAAATACCGGTCGAAGACATAGCTACCGTAATCGACAGAAATTCAAAATGACAAATATAAAACAGCGATATTATGACCTTTAAACCTACCGTTTATTCCCTGATGAACTGCGCCGACGGCCGGATCTTCGAAGATTCGGGCTGGACTCTGGCCGATCCTCAGGGCAAGACCCCATCTTTGGTGAGGGCCGTATATGAAAACAGGAAATTCGAAGTCAGGAACGAACTCGACGGCTTTTACAAATTCGCCAACTGGCTTCCTGTCAAAAGGACGCTGAGCAATTCCTGCACCCCGGTAACGTACAAAAGCAGGGGACTGGCCTCATTTCTCGGCCTGGAGAATCTCTATATAACATTTTCAGGTTATTACCCGGAAATAGGCGCATTCATGCAGACCTGTTCATTCAAGGAAACAGAGGCATATTCGGTATGTGCGCGTCTGGCGGCAGATGAAGACCGGATTCTGGTGGTCGCATCTGCGGGAAATACGGCAAGGGCCTTCGCCAAAGTCTGCTCGGACAACGGAATAAGGCTGCTGCTCAGCATTCCGGAAGACAATATCCATGCATTGTGGTTCGACAAGCCGCTGAACGACTGCGTAAAGATCATGGCAGCTCCGAAAGGCTCAGACTATTTCGATGCGATAGCACTGGGCGACAAAGTCTGCGAATCACCTCGTTTCCTTGCCGAAGGCGGCGCAAAGAATATTGCAAGGCGCGACGGCATGGGTACGACCGTACTTTCGGCAGTCGAAGTCATTGGACGCATTCCCGACGCCTACTTCCAGGCAATAGGAAGCGGTACAGGCACGATAGCTGTCTGGGAAAACAACCTCAGACTCATAGATGACGGCAGATTCGGCTCACACAAGATGAGACTCTATCCTTCCCAGAATTCGCCTTTCACAATAATGTACGACTCGTGGAAAGCCGGTTCGAGAGACCTGCTGCCTCTGAGTGCTGAAGACGCAAGGGAACAGGCTTCTGTCATAAAGGCAAAGGTGCTGTCCAACAGAAAGCCGCCGTATTCGCTTGCCGGCGGCGTATATGATGCCATGAAGGACGCAGGCGGAGACATGTACATGATATCCAACGATGAAATCGACCGGTGGAAGGAGAAATTCCTCGAACTGGAAGGTATCGACATCTACTCTGCGGCAGCCGTGGCTGTAGCCAGCCTCGGAAAGGCCGTGAAAGACAATTCCGTGAAAAAGGACGAAATCATCATGCTCAATATAACCGGAGGCGGAGAAAAACTTGCCAAATCGCACAAGGATGTCGTATATGAGACTCCCGACATCGTGCTCGATCCTTCGCTGCCGGCTGAAGAAATCATAGGTAAAGTGGAAAATCTGTTCTGATTGTTCAAACCATGTCTGTATTGTTTTTGCTTCAGGCTGCAGCGACGAATACTGCCGCCGACACTCTCGATCTGAGAAAAAGCACCGAGGAACTGGTCGAAAAAATAGCTACGACTCCTGCCGACCAGCTGTTTTCCGAATTCCTGAACCAGGCCCTGGCATTCGGGCTCAAGGTCCTTGCCGCCCTGCTGATATATACTATCGGCGCGTGGCTGATAAGGAAAATCAAGAAGATAATCCATAATATCTTCTTGAGAAGGAATACGGAACATTCCATAGCTTCATTTGTGGAAAGCCTCGTAAGCATCGCGCTTACAGTATTCCTCGTGATATTCACGATAAGCGCCCTCGGCATCAACACCACATCGATTGCTGCGCTGCTGGCTGCCGGAGGTATGGCTATCGGTATGGCCCTGAGCGGGACAGTCCAGAATTTCGCAGGCGGAATCATGCTTCTCGTCTTCAAGCCGTTCAAGGCCGGAGACTTCATCGAAGCCCAGGGATTCAGCGGGACCGTCACCGACGTGACGATTGTCAATACCAAGCTTACCACTACCGACAACAGGAGTATCATCATCCCTAACGGCGCCCTCTCCAACGGCACCATAAACAATTACTCACAGAATATTTACCGCCGTCTCGAGTGGCTCGTCGATGTCGAGTACGGAGCCCCTTCCGACAAGGTAAAGGCCGTTCTCAAGTCGATTGTAGATAACGAGAAACGAATTGTCTACGCCCCGACGGCCCCTGCAGATCCGACAATAGCCCTCAATTCACTCCGGGACAGCAGCGTACAGTTTGTCGTGCGCGCGTGGGTGAAAAAAGAGGACTACTGGGATGTGCTGTATGATGTAAACGAGGAGATTTACTGCAAAGTTCCGGAAAACGGAATCCAGTTCCCTTACCCGCAGCTCGACGTCCATATCAACAAGGACTGACCTCGCTGCATATCCTGTCGGCCAGGGCTTCCATGTCGCATTTTTCAGATGAAAATGCCTGTGGGAATGAAAGGCCTTCCGAAATCAGGCTGAAACCGAGTCCGGCCGCCATTTCATTAAGCAGTTTCACGCTTGCGCCTGCCCATGTGTACGAACCGAAAGCGACGAATTTACGGTTTTTGACAAGGCGGGCGCATACTCCGCGCATGAAATTGCCGACCGGAGGGAAAATATCATTATTGTACGTAGGTGAGCCCACTGCAAGGGTGTCATACAGGAACACATCCCTGTAGGCATAAGAAACATTCTCCGTGCACAGGTTGTGCAGGACATGGGGCACTCCCCTTTTGGCCAGTTCGGCAGCAAGAGCCTTTGCGGCCCCGGCAGTGTTGCCGTACATCGAACCGTACACTATGCAGACTCCCTTTTCCGCCTCGTATCTGCTGAGTCTGTCATAACAGGACACGACCTGTGGAATGAATTTTTCCCAGACAGGGCCGTGCGTACTGCAGATTCTCGATATCTCGAGCCCGGACAGTTTCTTCAGGGCGGCCTGGACCGTCTGTCCGAACTTGCCGACTATATTTGAATAGTAGCGACGCATCTCGTCCCTGAATGCCTCGAAAGTATCCGTCCGGCTGTCTGTCCTGCCGGCGAGGACGGCACCGGAATCGAGCACTGTTCCTTCTACAGCTCCGAAAGTGCCGAAAGCATCTCCCGAGAACAAGGTCTTCTCTTCATTGAAATACGTCATCATGGTCTCTGGCCAATGGACCATCGGCGTCATATAGAAAGTCAGCGTGCTTTCGCCGAGGCTTATGCTGTCTCCGTCCTTTACGACATGGATATTGTCCGCGATTCCGTGATAACCTTTGATCATCGGCACCGTTTTCGCGTTTCCTACGATTCTGACTTGAGGATACTCCTCCCTTATCATCGATATGAGCGACGAGTGGTCCGGCTCCATGTGATTGATTACAAGATAATCGATTTTCCTTCCGCAAAGCTCCCTGCGGATGTTGTCCAGATATTCCGGAGCGAAACCCGCCTCGGCAGTATCGATCAGGGCTACCTTTTCGTCGACCACGAGATAGGAATTATAGCTGACCCCGAAAGGAAGAGGCCACATTCCTTCGAAAATCACTTTGGAGAGATCATTCACTCCGACGTAACGTATTTTTTCTGAAATCCTGCTCATTGTGTACTTGTTCTTTTTAACCTTCCGGCAAATATAATATAAAAGAATGAAAAAGCCGAGGCATCAGAATACGAGGGCTATTCCTATTGTAGCGGCCGTAATATAGGCATCGTTTCGTCTGAGTCTTTCAGCCGGGACATAGTCCATTGCATCAGACTCGTATGCTCCGGGATGCGTAAACACCTCC
>CALUQM010000026.1 GCA_944322925.1 uncultured Bacteroidales bacterium | reverse complement strand
TCTGATGTACGATTGTTGCAATTTTTGATGTAGCCTCGTTGCCGATTTTGATGTATTCCTGATTTCCGGTTACAATTACCCGAATTTTAAGCTGCATGATTTCAGAGACATGCGAATAACATGTTATGAGATTTATCCGAAGGAGCCGAGGATGAAAGTGTTTGGTGAATTAATAACCAATCATTATTATAATATATACCTGCCTAAACTCACCAACAATGCGAAAACGAATCCGATGAATCTTCATCCTGCCTTAATACAGTTTTACAAGTGCAATCCTATCAAGGTATTTTCGTGTATAATAAAAGACATCGATACAAATCCCGTAATTCGGATAGATCGTGAATCTTATGTGGATCCGTTTGCAACACGTGATTCTACATTGAAGCCTGTACCAATGCCATCTTCGTTGTTAAAAAGACATGAGTGGAAAATCTTGTTTGACAGAGCTGATTTCGATACGGAGATTTTTCCATTATTGACAAAAAAGAAAAGTGAAGAATTCATGAGAATAGCACCTTATAAGGAGCTGCCCACATATATTCCCTTTTTGGATGAGACATTAAGGAACTATATCCCTTTAAGAGAGATTGTCTCTACTCGTCAACAGGATCATTATCAGAGGAGATAGTCAGTGTCGGATTTTTTCTGCGATTCTTTGACAAGCTACGTCAAAATACTTTGGATCCAATTCGAATCCAAGGTATCTTCTGTTTAAATCAATTGCAGCGAGTTGAGTTGATGCACACCCCGTAAACGGATCTAATACTATATCGTTTTCGTTACTGCTGGCTATGATAAGCCGTTTGATTAATGCGATCGGTTTTTGTGTGGGATGATACCTCGTTTCCTCATAAAAATCAATATCTCTCCACACGTCGCTATATCCCATTTGAATATTGTATGTCTGGGCGACTTTATCGTATTCCAAATCAAAATTTAAAATATCGGAAAGTTTTTTCCATACATCCCGCGTAGGGAATTGTTCGCATACGTTCTTTCCGGTAAAGATGCTCCACATTCCACCGCCATTTGATTTTACACCAAGGGCTTCATTTATTTCTTTGGACGTAAGACCCTTTTTTTTCTGACGTTCCTTGAGGAAAGGCTTAATGAACTGTTTATTATCTTTTATAATAAAGAGGATACTTTCAGTGACAGTGGGAAACATTTTGTACTTCTTTGTAGCTCTGCCACTTACTGCTTTCATGCCCTTGTCGATAATAATCTGCTGACGCAGTTCCAACCCCATGCCTTCAAAATACGGTACCAGCAGGGCAAGGGTCCGAAAATATCCGAAACAATAGAAAGTGCCTCCTATCCTTAATATGCGGGCTACCTCTCTGATCCACTTGATTGACCACTCGACATAATCTTGCTCTGTTTTCCATTGGTAATCCCATTTTTCTCCGATAACCTTCCAGTAAGGCGGGTCTGCAATAACCAGATCGATGCTATTATTGGGAATATGCTTCATTCCTTCTATGCAGTCAATATTGTAGATTCCATTTATCTCGTAGTCTCCCAACCTCATGTTAATTCTGTCTTATTCCTTGCAAATTTAATAAAGTTTTCCCCAAATGTCACCTTTTATCAGGCAGGGGAAACTTCATCACATAATTTGTCAGATAAAGTCGGTTGGCACTCGCTTTCTGTTCCTTCACAACTTTGTAGCCACGCTTCTCGAAGAGTGGCCGCGCTGTGATGCTGACCGCCATATCCGTCAAGAGCACCGATGTTCATACAGCGTTCCGGCATCCGACTCCCGCCATGCGCGCAATACAAGCCGTCCGGCAGTCAGTTCACATTTATTGTCTTTCATTGAAATCCGATAATGATTCTCTGAATGTGCAGCTTTGCCGCAGGCATAACATATCCTTCTATTTGCCGCGCTCCTGAATAATACAGTCGCCAGGAGCCTTGATGTTTTCATCGATAGTGACAGATCCAATGGAATCTGCGATGATTTTTCCCGACAACGGGTTCTTGATGTTGGCAATGCCGCCTCTTATGTCTGCGTTCACAGAGGAATATTCGAATGCGCGGTCACAGGAGGCGTCGAACGTGCAGTTTTCAAGGACAAGACCGTGCGCATAGCAGAGAGGCTGTTCGCCGGAGATGCGGCAGTTGACCAGACGCAGGTTTTTCGAGTGCCAGCCGAGATATTCACCGTTGAGTTCGGAATCGTATATCGTCACGTTCTCCACTTCCCAGAATGCGTCTTTGGTAGTGATTTTCGCATTGTGTATTTCAGCATTCTTAACGTACTGGAAGACATATTTGCTGTCGCTTTCAAGTCCGTCAACATAAATTTCATTGCTGAACATGAACGGATAAGTACCGTCATGAAGGCTCAGGTTCCGTATCCGTATCCTGTTGCATCTCCAGAACACTTCATCCGCGTCGTTCATTTTTACGTTTTCAATCTCGATGTCATTCATTTCGCGGAACATTTTTGGAGCGTCTATCACTGTGTCCGTCATTTTCAGATGGTCGGAATACCAGAGGGCGGAACGTCCCCCGACAGCAAAATAACAGTTCCGGATAGTGAAGCCGTGCACATGCCAGAAGGGATAGTTTCCCTCAAAACGGCAATTGGTGGCTATGATATTGCTGCATTCCTTGATGGCTGATTCTCCTTCAAGTATCGTTACATTATCTATATGAAGGTCGTGCGAAGCGAAAAGCGGGCGTTCGCCTCCGAATTCTTTATTGCTGATAAATTGCATAAACCTGATGTGTTTTAACCTTGTCTACAATCCCCCGGTACGAAATACTGCACAAAAATACAATACGGCCGGACAAGACCGCGTACCGGTTTTACTGCTTTTTTTACCACTTTCAACTGCCCGTGAATTATCGTACAGCAAGGATTTCATCTACCACGTATTTCTGCTTGCCTCTCCACGGGAGGGCTCCGAGGTATTCCTTGTAGTGCAGTTCCACTGTTTTTCCGCTGCACCTCATGAGTGAATCGGCTATCACCGGATCGGTAATGGAAAATTCGAATTCATACGACTGGATTGTGGCGGTTTTGCTTTTGGAATTGAAACCCGCCTGGATGGCCTTGCCTTCGTATGTCTTGAATATGTAGCCTTTGTATACGACGAAGTTCAGTTCTCCTGCCTTGACACCTTCTCCGAATACGAAGTAGAATTTGAAGTAGAATGCGGCTGTTATCACGATTGCGAGCACGCAGGATGCTATGATTATAAATTTTTTCATGATCCGGATATGTTTTGTTTTACAGTCAGACAATTCAGAATTCCCTGCAGATTTCGAGACCTTCGGCAATGGCCGCCTTCACTTTCAAGTCTGCCTCTTCGGAAGTGCAGTAGTCCATGTTCTCAGCAGCGACTGTCATTATTTCACCCAAACCCCACAACTCTCCGATGGCCCTGATGTACGGGGTCGCACCGTCCAGAGGATCTCCCGTATGAATGTTCATTCCCCGAGTGGTGATATACAGCAGTTTTCCGCATTTGCAAAGGCCTTCGAAAGAAGTGCCGTTGTTCCTGAAAGTGATGTTGAACAGCGACATGTTTTCTATGAAGACCTTGAGAATGGCAGGAAAACTCATGTCCCAGAACGGTGCGGCGATTATGATACGGTCGGCAGCCGCTATCTGTTTGGCCTGTGCGACGATATCGTCAGGTACATAGCCGTTGCTGCGTTCTCTCAGGACTCTTCGCCCGACAGCTTCGTAATCTTCGCCGTCGAGAATAATCTTTTCCATGTCATATCTGCTTCCCAGAGCTGCAAGCAATGCTTCCAGAATTTTTTCGGTACGGGACTCCCTGTCCCGCATACATGCGTCTATTACTATAAGTTTCTGCATCTCTCCGTGTCTGTCACATTATACAAATGTAGTATTAATTTCCGAGAACATCAATCCGGTCCGTACAGCCGGCATCCCGGCCGGTATCAGCGGATTCTTTCCACTTGTGCGCCACAGTCTCCATAGTAATGTCCAGAAGCTTCATCTGCCGGAAAAACTCCGGAAGAATCTCATTCATGAATCTGCTCCTGCGGCTTTCCATAATTATGTTTCCAGCATTGCCGGAAACGAAATATCCGAGTCCTCTGCGTGTCTGGATGATACCGGCAGCGGAAAGGTAATCGTATGTCCGTACTACGGTGTTGGCATTGACCCCCACGCAGACCGCAAGTTCACGCACGCTCGGAATCCTGTCCCCGGGTCCGTATTTCCCGGACAGTATTTCATCGCACAGGCGTTCGGCCATCTGAAGGTAAATGGCCTTGTCTTGTCTGAAATCAGTCATTGCTTTTCCTGTCGAATTCGAATTGTCTGAAGAGAACGTAGCCCCAGCGCAAATTCATGATTGTAACTGATATCATGATCGCCAGGGAGGAGTATCGGGCGGCTGATGCCGGAATCACTCCTGCGAACATGAGTATTGCCGGAAGGAAAAGGACGGCCAGGAATCCTGCGACGACTGCACAGGACACCGCCGGATGATATCGTTTCCTTTTCAGGACAAAAGGCATCATCCATACGAGCGTCGTGGAAACCAGGCATGTTTCAATAGAACCGGCCAGGAATTTCCATCCTTCCCTGAAAAACAGGATATTGATTCCGGCATTATTGTCCGGATGCAGGATTTTTCCGGCTATGGCATAAATTCCGGAGCCGGCGGTGACTGAAACGGCCAGAAGAAGCAGGGAGACTGCAGCTGAACTCAAATACATCGATATGTACTTTTCCAGCGACGAGGCAGGTATCATCATCAGCGGGAGAGGCCTGTCGTTTCTGACGATGTCAGCATATATTCCCATAATCTGCATCATGACAAGGACTTTCAACAAATTCTCGGAGGTGTCCATCATCCTGCCGATATCGCTGCCGCCGCCGGTCACCGACAGTAAAATTATGAAAATGACAATCAGAACCAGTCCGCCCGTCAGTTTCCATATATTGCCGAACCATGAACTTTCCAGCTGCAGACGGCAGAACTGCAGCATTCTTGCAATACTGAATTTTCTCATCTGATTGCTCCTTTTAACACTGCGTTGAACAATATGTCGACCGGTATTTCCGCCGCGATCCCCGAGATATTTTTCCTTATGACCCGGTATCCTCCGGCACACGGTTCCGAATAAAGCGCCCCTGTGTCGGAACGGTCGGTCCCGCAGGCATATTTCACGGAGATATTCCCGATGGAGTCGGAATAAACGGTACCGTCGTTCCTGACAATCAGGACGTCTGAAAAAATATTTTCCAGCCCTGAAAATTCATGGGCCGAGATTATGACTGTCTGTTCGTCTCTCAGGTGTTTTACAAGAAGTTTCCTGAATAAGGTTCGGGACGGAATATCCATTCCGCTCACAGGTTCGTCCATCAGCAGAATTTTCGTGCCGAAAGACATTGCGATGCAGGCAAGTACCTTCTTTTTTTCTCCGGAAGACAGTCTGTCGAGATTGTCGATCTTAGGTCCGATTCCGAATCCGGCAAGGCAGTCTTTCAGAATGCTGTCATCGAATGCCGGATAAAACACGGAATTCAGGGCGATGAATCTGTCAAGGCTGATTTTCCCGAATCTGAATTCTGCCGGCATCATAAATATGTTCTGCAGGATTCCGGGACTGCGCTCTGCGACATTTTCTCCGTCAGACATTATTCTGCCTTTGTCCGGAAACAGCATTCCCGACAACAGTTTCAGCAGGGTAGTCTTGCCGGAGCCGTTCATCCCGAGCAGTCCGTATATCCGTCCATCCCCGAGTTTGAGTGTCAGATCCCGGAATACAGGCCTGTTTTTCCTGTAGCCGTACGTAATATTGTCGATAATCGTCATAACTTGGAAATATTTTTCAGTATTACTGTACTATTTATGTAGTACACAACAAAGGTAATATAATTTTCCTTCCGTGCAAAAAAAACATGCAGAGATACAATATCGATACAATATAAGGAGTGTTCCGATCAGATGTATCTGCCCGTAACGCTTTCCCTGCACGACCTTATCATTTCCGGAGTGCCGGCCGCTACAATGCGTCCGCCGTCGTCGCCTCCTCTGGGGCCCATGTCGATGACATAGTCGGCATTGCGTATCACGTCAAGATCATGCTCGATGACTACGACAGTCGCGCCATGCTCTACAAGTTTCTGAAAGACTTGCAGGAGAGTCCGGACATCTGAAGGGTGCAGTCCGATTGTCGGTTCATCGAAGACGAAAACGGAATCAGATTGTCCGCGCCCCATTTCGCTGGCAAGCTTGAGTCTCTGTGCTTCTCCTCCGGAAAGTCCGGGGGTAGCTTCTCCGAGTGTCAGGTAACCTAATCCGAGTTCTTCGAGAATGCGCATGCGCTGACTTACCGTTTTAAGATCGGAGCATACTGCAAGCGCGTCGCTTATGTCCATTGCCATAAGTTCAGGAAGCGAATGGAATTCACCGGCAGCGTTTTCCCTCCTTATGAGGCCGGCCGTTCTGGCGTATCTTGAGCCCCGGCATGCAGGGCAGGGTATGTCGACATCGGGAAGAAACTGTACATCGAGGCTTATCACTCCTGTCCCGTCGCATGTCGGACAGCGCAACCGTCCTGTATTATATGAGAAATCTCCGTCCCTGAACCCGAATCTGCGGGCATCTTCCGTCCTGGCAAAAACTTTTCTCAGTTCGTCATGGACATTGGCGTATGTCGCTACGGTAGATCTGACATTGATTCCGATAGGGGAGGCGTCTATCAGCTTGACCTGTCTGATACCTTCGGCTTCGACCGCTCTTACATGTCCGGGCAACTGTTTCTTTCCGATATATGCCTGGAGTCCGGGAATCAGGCTCTCGAGCACCAAAGTCGTTTTCCCCGAACCTGATACTCCGGTTACAACCGTAAGCCTTCCTTTGGGAATTCTCGTTTCGAGCGGCTTTACTGTATGAATAGTTCCGGTAGACAGGCTGATGGCTCCTTTTTCGAATACTTTTTCGGCATCCGCCCGGCAGCGGACATGGATTTCTGCGCTGCCGGAAAGGAAAGGGCCTATTTTCGAGTCCGGATTCCTTTCTATATCCGCGATGCTGCCTTCTGCAATGACTTTCCCTCCTTTGGACCCGGCTCCCGGTCCCATTTCTATAATATGATCCGATTCGGACAGGATCTGAGTGTCGTGATCTACGAGAACTACGGAATTACCGTCTGCGACAAGGTCTTTCATTACTCCGGCAAGGCCGGCTATGTTGGCCGGATGGAGGCCAATGGAAGGTTCATCCAGCACATAAAGTACACCTGTCGTCCTGTTCCTTACGGCCCGGGCAAGCTGCATGCGCTGTCTTTCTCCTGTGGAGAGGGTGGATGCGGCCCTGTCCAGACTGAGATATCCCACGCCGAGATCCAGCAGCCGCGCTGAAGCATCGGTAAAGGATTCGCAGATATTATGAGCCATAGGCCGCATTTCTTCAGGCATGGTGTCCGGAATTCCCTGCACCCATCCGACAAGCTCGTTCAATGTCATCCTGCAGGCTTCGGCAAGGGATATCCCTCGTACCAGAGGGGCACGTGCGGCTTCGGAAAGTCTCGATCCTCCGCAGCAGGGGCATGTTTCCGTCTTCAGGAATTTTTCCACTCTCTTCATACCCTTCTCGTCCTTGACTTTGGCCAGAGCGTTTTCGACGGTATAGACTGCATTGTAATATGTAAAGTCGAGCTCCCCGGCCTGGTTCGTATTCTTGGACTTGTAGAAAATATGTTTTTTTTCAGCGGGTCCGTGAAATACTATGTCGCGTTCTTTTTCCGTCAACCGGTTGAACGGCACGTCTGTACGCACGCCCATTTCGCGGCAGACATCGGTCATGAGAGACCACATCAGGGTATTCCAGGGTGCTACCGCCCCGTCATCTATGCTCAGGTTCTCGTCCGGTACGAGAGTCGATTCGTCGACGGTCCGCACGGTTCCGGTCCCGTCGCATTCCGGACATGCGCCCTGGCTGTTGAAGGACAGTTCTTCGGCGGACGGAGCATAAAAATGTTCACCGCATTCAGGGCATACGAGTTCCTGGCCTGCCGCTACGAGCAGTGAAGGCAGAAGGTAATGTCCGTTGGGACAGCGGTGGCTTGCAAGCCTCGAATATATCAGCCTCAGGCTGTTGAGCAGTTCAGTCCCTGTCCCGAAGGTGCTCCGTATTCCAGGAATTCCGGGACGCTGATGCATGGCAAGTGACGCCGGAACATAAAGTACCTCATCCACGTCGGCCCTGGATGCCTGTGTCATTCTCCGTCGCGTATATGTCGACAGAGATTCGAGATAACGTCTCGATCCTTCAGCATACAATACCCCGAGGGCAAGTGAGGATTTCCCGGACCCGGACACTCCGGCAATGCCGACAATGCGGTTCAGCGGCACTTCGACATCGATGTCTTTCAGATTATGTACTCTCGCCCCATGAACGATTATGCTTGCAGGTGTTTCTGTCTTTGCTGCCATGTCGTCTGTCATTCCTAATAGTGTATATCCGGACAAATTTACTTTCTTTTTCCGGATGTAGCTTTCCCGGATAAAAATAATATGTAAATTAGGAAAAAATTAGACGTCATGAAAAATATTCTCAAGATCATCAAACCGTTTTGTCCCGTTATTTTCGCTTCTGCGATTTTTCTGGTATCATGTTCATTTTCAGACTCTTCGGAGGCCTTCTTTCCGGGCAGGATCTGGGAAGATACAGACGGTGTGCATATCAATGCGCATGGAGGCGGCATACTGTATCATGACGGCATATATTACTGGTATGGGGAGCATAAATCGGAACATACTTCATCTGCACTGGTAGGAGTGAATGTATATTCGTCGGAGGATCTGTACAACTGGAAAAAGGAAGGTGTGGCCTTGTCTGTGATGCCGGAAGGCAGCGGACATAAAATTGAGAAAGGATGCATTATCGAACGTCCGAAAGTCATATACAATCCGAAAACGGACAAATTCGTGATGTGGTTCCATCTGGAATTGAAAGACAAGGGATACTCGGCGGCCGAATACGGAGTAGCGGTAAGCGATACTCCGACCGGGCCTTTCGAATTCCTGTATGCGCAGCGTTCGTGCCCGGGGATCTGGCCGGTCAATATGTCAGAAGAACAGATTGCCGCGGCTGAAGCCATAACGGAAGCCGATCTGGAAACGGAGAAAAGACATGAATACGTCGAGGCAGGAGCCTGGCTTGCGAGGGATCTCGAAGGAGGGCAGATGTCCCGCGATATGACGCTTTTCGTGGATGATGACGGTACTGCATATCATATCTTCGCATCGGAAGAGAACCAGACGCTGCATATTGCCAGACTTACTGATGACTATCTGTACCATGACGGAGTCTATTCAAGGGCTTTGCCTGGAAAATCCAATGAAGCCCCGGCCATATTCAAGAAGGACGGAGTTTACTGGATGGTAACTTCAGGATGCACCGGATGGGCTCCGAATCCTGCAAGGCTTTCGAGTGCTACGGAGATTCTGGGAGAATGGATTTCGTACCCTAATCCTTGTGTCGGACCAAATGCTGAAAAGACATTCGGGGCGCAGAGTACATACATACTTCCTGTCAGAGGGATGAAAAACTGCTGGATATTCATGGCGGACATCTGGACTCCGGACAATCCCATAAATGCACGCTATGTCTGGCTGCCTGTAACCTTCGGCGAGGACGGTGTGCCTGTCATCGAATGGCAGGACCGGTGGAGTCTCAAAACCTTTCATGACTGATATTCAATATGAAAAGCAAAGCCATATTCCATTATTCATTATTCCCTCTGGTCCCGTTGTTTACCCTGACTGCCGGTCCTGTCCAGGCCGGGCAGAAGAACCCATCACCAGGACCCAATATCCTTGTCATTCTTGTCGATGACTACGGATGGACAGACTGCGGTTTCATGGGCAGCCGCGTGTATGAAACACCGAATATAGACAGACTTGCAGCCATGGGGACGGTGTTTACGGACGGTTATGCGGCCTGTCAGGTTTCAAGTCCTTCAAGGGCGAGCATAATGACAGGCCTTTATACCACAAGACATGGAGTGACGGACTGGATAGGGGAGAAAAGCGGAACCGAATGGCGTTCCATGGGAAGGTGCACGAAAATGCTTCCGGCAGATTACAGGCGGCAGCTGGATGAAGACTTCACGACAATTGCCGAAGCCTTGAAAGACCGAGGATATACTACTTTCATTGCCGGGAAATGGCATCTCGGAGATAATATCACCCCTCAAATGCAGGGTTTCGACATCAACAGGGGAGGCTGGGCTTCAGGAAGTCCGAAAGGCGGTTATTTCCCTCCGTATGAGAATCCTGAGCTTGACGACGGTCCCGCAGGAGAGATACTGCCTGAAAGACTCGGCAGGGAAACCGCGGAGTTTATCGAAGACATGGCCGGCAAGGGGACTCCGTTTTTCGCATATCTTTCGTTTTATGCGGTTCATGCCCCGATACAGACGACCGAATCACTGTGGCGGAAATACAGGGACAAGATCGACAGTCTCGGATTCGAAAAAGGACCCGGATTTGAAATCGACAGGAGGCAGCCTGTCAGGAAATACCAGGACAATCCGGTATATGCCGGCCTGATTGAAATGGTGGACAGCGGGGTGGGGATAGTCCTCGACAAACTCGAAGAACTCGGTCTTGATGAAAATACCGTGATTTTCTTTACGGGGGACAATGGCGGAGTAGTTTCGGGAGATAATTATTCCACGAATCTGAGCCCTCTCAGAGGGGGAAAGGGACGTCAGTGGGAAGGAGGCATCCGTGTGCCGTTCGTCCTGTATGATCCTCAGACAGGCAACGGGCAGGTCTGCCGCACTCCGGTATCAGGTATAGATATTTTCCCTACGGCAATGGATTATGCCGGCATAACCGATTGCTCGGACGTAGACGGCGTAAGCATAAGACCGCTGGTCGAAGGCAGGAACATAGGTGAGAGGGCGTTGTTCTGGCATTATCCGCATTACGGGAATCAGGGAGGCGAACCGTCTTCCATCATCAGGAAAGGCGAATGGAAACTGATATTTTACCATGAGTCCGGAAAATACGAACTTTACAACCTCTCCCTGGACATTTCCGAGACAACGCCGTTGAATGACCGGTATCCGGATATGACAGCCGAATTGAAAAAGGAACTTCATGAATGGCTGGAAGATACGGATGCAGTCATGCCTGTACCTGATCCGTTGTATGATGAGGAAAGGGAAAAGTCGTACAGAGAACGATCCAATGCCTCTGTCCTGAAAAAACAGGAAAAACTCAGGCAGGACATGATGAAAAAAGACTGGCGCCCGGATCCGGAATGGTGGGGCAGCCAGCCTTCAGTTACTGATTGAAGAGGGGGGACCTGAAACCCAAAAGGGGGTATTTCAAGGATCATATTCCGCGTTTCTTCCCTTATAATCCAAGTTCGAGCTGGAACCGTACGCTCCATTTCCCGTCTGCCGGGTTTATGACGGCATTCTTGAGATGATTGTAGGATACATCGAGCTGCACTTTGAGACTGTGCCCGATGATGTATCTTGTGAGTCCGAGCGTACTCTGGTTCCACATGCTGTACCCGAGGGCGGAATGGATGGCCTTGTCAGGCAGCATTGTGGAATTTCTTGCGGCAATTTCCCATTTCCCGTCGAAAAGATAGCTGACCTGGGCATTCACGCCGCATCCGGAATATATGAAAATATCGCTGCCGTCGAACAGTGGGCTCTGGTTTCCGAACAGGTGCCTGCCCATGAAGTCGGCATTCAGGGCAAAACCTCTGTATTTCATAACAACGTCTGCGTAATATGCCCCAAGATTGCGAGTTACGCCGGATGGAAGAACATCCCCTTTGAAACCCTGGTTCATGCTCGCTTTCTGATTGAAGGAATAGCCTCCGGCAATCATGAGCCTTACATCCTTTTCATAGTAAGTGTCGCCTTCCGTATATTCTCCCTTGGAGTGGAAGCGTCCGAACGGGAAAAGTTCGAGCCTTCCCGTATATGCAAGGCCGTTTGTCCTGGAACTTCCCCAGTTCCTTCCTTCTCCGAGGGTAATGGACGCAAGGGCAGCAAGGGCGAACCCGTCGTAGGTCCCGTAGTGATATTCGCCGAAGAATCCAAAATCCCTGTCGCCTCCGAACTCGCTGTTTACTATGCTCCTGTCCACAAACTGCAGGGCGCTTGAAGAATTGATCCTCGCCCTGTTCGTTTTCAGTTTTGTCTGTCCGAATCCGAGATTCCAGGCAGGGGTCGGCTTGTAATATACTATTGCGTCCCTGACGATGTTGGTCACACCGCCTGGCCTGTCTTCGGCATCGTAACTCGTGAATCCGAGCTGTATCGAATATATGAATTTCGGAGAAAAGATATATCCGTCGAACCTGAGTCTCAGCCTTTTGACCTGAGCTTCCGTTTCCGAAAGGGCGAACCTGTCATTGAAGTGCAGGCCTATCATATTCTGCATTCTGAAGCGCATCGTCATTTCGTACGAATCGTTTTTCGGACGGAATGTAATGCCTTTCCCGACCTCTATGTTCGGAAGATTCTCGAGCTGTTCGAGGATTTCCTGTCTGTTGTCTATCGAGTCGGACAGGACGTTTTCTACAGATGATTCCCGGGCGGACAAGGTGAAAGAGGTCAGAATGATTGCGGTTAAGGCTGTTGCAAGTTGTCTCATGACGGATAAGATTATGATAATTATACTCTGTACAAAAATAATAATTTTTTGTAAAGTATTAATATTCCCGAGATCCGGTTTCAGTCGTGCAGACCGCGGCTGCGGAGGTACTCCAGCAGATATTCCGCCCTGTCGGTCTGGATTATACGTGCTCCGAGGGTGTCTATCAGATATCCGAACGTGCCGTCAGGGTCTTCGAGTGCATGGTCATCGTCATGTCCGCCGCACAGGGTATCCCACAGGGTGTTGTACCATATCAGGGACTTCCCGTCGAGTCTGCTGCGCATGAGCAGGGGCATGGCGTCGTCTTCCGCTTCGGCATAAACGAGTTCATATGCGGCTGGCTTCAGTTTTTCCATATATCCGGTCATCAGATCCTGCACGTTTGCCTTGTCGAGGTTGACTATCGGCATGTATATTACCTTGTCAAGGTATTTCCCGTAGAATGCGATAACCTCGTCCGCAGGACGACTGCCTTTCATTATGATTTCACTGACAGTCCCTGTCTGCTCCAGCACAGACATTACGAGATCGAAGTATCTGTCTGCCTTGTCCAGATTCACGAGGACTTTTCCCTTTGTCACGGCCAGGGCTTCTTCCAGTGTAGGGACTGTGTGCATGGTGCGCAGGCCTGCTCCGTTTTTAAGTCTGAGAGTGCGTATCGAATCGAGAGTCCAGTCTTTGACCTTTCCTTTCCCTGTCGTTGTCCTGTCCAGGCTCGAGTCGTGCATGAGGATGAGCACGCTGTCTTTTGTCAGCTGCAGATCCAGTTCGACCACGTCGACGCCGACGGCGATTGAATGTTCTATTGCGGCAATGGAATTTTCCGGCGCATACCTCCAGTCTCCGCGATGGGCGACAACGAGTACCGATGAAGTGTCGCCTGAGAGTATTTTTTCTCTGAGAATGTCCGTCCTGGACTGATTTTCTGATGTGCCCTGCCCGCTGTTGCAGCTTGCGGCAAGGAAAATTGCGACGGTCGCTAAGAACAGATGTCTGATTTTCATGGCTTGCTTGTTTAGTGTCTGATTGTTGTACAAAAATAATATTACTTTTGTATGTAAACACGGAAACAGTGGCAACAGGTTAATCGAACAGTAGGATATGATAGAAAATTTGATCCTGCCGCTTGTCGGCGAGCGTTTCAGAAATGATGAGAAATACAGGACAGGACATATTTCAATCGTGAATCCTCTTCCCGGAAGAACAGTCGCAGGGGCACATATTCCGGAGATGAAGGCATTGGCAAGATCGTTGGCTTGCGGGGAAGATGCCGGGGCAGTCATAAAAGGCTTCGAGGCAGAGGCTGCGAAGGGAAGAACGGCCCTGACGCATGAAGAACTGATGGTTTGGGGTATGATGATAAACTGTATCAGGACCGGAGACAGGATGGCAATGCTCGGAAAATTCGTTCCATACATAGATAACTGGGCAGTCTGCGATCATGTATGCTGCGGTGCAAAATGGTTCAGGAAAACCGCTGATGCCTGGGATATCCTCTGCGGATATTTCGCTTCGGACAGGGAATTCGAGGTCAGGTTCGCTACCGTTATGGCCATGAGTCATTTCCTGGATGGAAAATATCTGCCGCGGATATTCTTTCAGTTCGACAGGCTGGATTTCAGCAGGATACGTTCCGAATATCTCGGCCCGGCACAGGTCAGGGCCGCAGGCGGGGCAGGTAAAGCAAGGTCTTCAGGAATGGGGACGGCTCCGGGAGAGGCCCCGTATTATGCCCGTATGGGTGTTGCCTGGTGTCTTGCGACGTCTCTTGCAAAATTTCCAGATGATACGAGGGCTTATCTCAGGCATTCGCGTCTTCCCGAGGATGTCATACGCCTTTATGTGCGCAAGGCAAGGGAGTCTTTCAGAACGAGGAATATCACGCCTTTCTGATACAGGTGTTTTTTTCTGCAACTTTTTTCCCCTTCATGCAGTCTAATATGCAAATTTAAATCAATCAAGTTATGGATGTTAATTTAGCGTACGCCTTACAGTCTTTTCTACTACCGATTTGTATTTGCGTAGTGCTGCCTGTATCAATTGTTTTGATGTTCCTCGTTTACAGGAACAAGGCTCTTGTCCGCAAGGCTGAAATCATGAAACTGGCAATAGAGAAAGGTCTTGATGCCGATACCTGCAGGGTTATAACCGGTATGGACGGAAATTCCGGAAAGAAGCCCAAATCCAAGGCCCAGTATTATCTCGAACGTCTCGTTGTGGGAATCGTGCTGTTTCTTATCGGTATTGCCGTAGTGACAGTCGCCTGTATCTGTGACTATGCTCTTTCAGGGGTTTTATGGCTTTCCTATTTGTGCGGTGCAGTGCTCGGTATTGTCGGAATAGGCAATATCGTCATGTATATAGCAGCCAGGAAGATGGGTATTTACGATAAGAAACAGTCAGGTTCCGATGAATGAGGAACAGTTCCTGAAATTGTGCTCGGAGGAACAGGAATCTCTCAGGCGATTCCTGTTTTCCTTATGCGGCGGAGACATGCCCTCTGCGGATGATATCGCACAGGAAGCCATGCTTAAAGCCTATCTTTCGCGTGAGAAGTTCGAAGGGAGGGCCAGTTTCAGTACGTGGCTGTTCAGAATAGCTTATAACTGTTTTTATGACTGGAAGAAGAAAAACAGTCTCTGGTGTATGCCTGCGGACTCGGCCGATAAGCGAAATGCGGCGGTACAAATCCTGTCGGACGAAGAGGCCGATGCCGGATTCAGGTACCAGAGACTGAATATGGCAATCAGCGGATTGTCCGACAACGAGAAGACCGCAGTCCTCCTTTTTTATATGGAGGACAAGACGATAAAGGAAATATCGTCCATTACCGGAATCCGCCCGGTCACGGTAAGATCACACCTTTTCCGCGCGCGGAAACATTTGAAGGAATTTCTCGAAAATCAGAATATATAGAGTATGACAGATACCGACAGAAAAATCAGGGAATTCATGAAAGTGTCACGGCCCGTAATCGGGGACGGGGCCGGATTCATGAATGAACTTGCCCGCAAGATAGCTTTGCTGGATGATTCCGTAAATGCGGAGACGGAAAGGAATGTCCGGCAAGAAGAGCAGTTACGCAGGCTGGACAGAAAATTGTCCGAGCTCAGAAAGTTCAATGCCATGCACGCATTCATATCATCGATATCAGGTATTGCTGCCTGCCTCGTACTTTTCATTTTTGTTTCAGGCCTTTTGTCAGTGCTGCCCGAAGATTTGTTCAGGTCATTCCTGACTTTTATCCGGTATCGAGGATGATATCGGCGGAAATCATGCAAAATCGCACGATTCTTCATTCCGATATTCCGTTTTTCGTCAGGACGGGCTCCGCATGCGATTTTTGGGTGGAGAAGGGGAGAGTGGAGGATATGTACTGAATGACAAAAGGGATGGCCTTCCAGTCTTTTGACTTTTGGCCATCCCTTTCAATGTAAGATATGTTTTGTCTTTATTACTTCTCGGCAGTTTCGGGAGACATCATGATTTCTATGAAATTGTCCTGCGAGACGATATCGCTGATTGCAGCCTTGATGTTTTCGGCGTTGATTTTATCGATTGCAGCCTCGTATTCCTTGTCGTAGTCGATGCCGTATTCATAAAAATACTTGAGATTGTACAGCCAATAGCTGTTGCTTATCCTCGATTCAGGCAGGTTTTTCCTGAAGTTTTCGACAGTCATCGAAAGCTGCTCCTCCGTAGGGCCTTCGGTCATGAGCTTGTAAAGTCCGTCCTTGGCAGCCTTGCGCAATTTATCTGCGGATTCCGGATTGGTGTCGAAATAAACCTGGATCAGAGCCCTGTCTTCAGGCTTGTCCGAAATGCTGAATCCGACGCTGGCACCGTATGTGCCGCCCTCTTCTTCCCTGAGGGTTTCCACGTAAATCATATCCATGATATACTGGGCAGCATCCATCATCACTTCTCTTTCGATTGAGTAAGGAATATACGAAGAGTAAACCTGAAGTACCGTGCTCTTAGGCGTTTCCATTTTCACGTTGAAGTGATCTTCAACTTCTCCCTTCACAAGGTCCTCGTTCCTGTCTATCCATTCGTGCGCCTTCTTGCCTTTAGGAAGCGAACCGGCATATTTCTCGACAAGAGGTTTCAGGGTTTCCGTATCTACGTTTCCGAGAACTATCATCGTCGCTCCTGCAACGTCCTTGTAAAGGTCGCGGTACACTCTTTCAATGGTTTCCAGACTGGCCTTGGCAATGACATCGTCATCGATTATGAATCTTCTCGGATTGCTGCCGTACATGACTTTTGTCATTTCACCCTGCAGCTTGTATCCCGGCTGGTTTTTGATATTCGGAAGTATGGCTTTCAGCTGCGATATTCCGGTATTATATTCCTCCTGATCGAAGCGCGGTTCCATGAATGTCAGATACAGCAGCTGGAATGCAGTTTCGAGGTCCTTCGGTGAGGATACTGCAGTAATTCCGTGGCTGAGTCCTGATATGAACGGCTGTACGTTTACGGCTTTACCTGCAAGAATCTTAGGCAGATCCTTGCCCGGGAAGCCTGCAAGTCCGCAGTTGTTCATGAAGACGCTGAAAATATTGTCTTCAAATGAAGGCAGGTCTTCCGTAGCTATAAGAGAACGTCCGCCGTCCATGTACAGGTTCACGTAGACCTTGTCCATTTCGTATTCGGTAGGCAGGACCACTACTTTCAGCCCGTTTTTCAGAGTCCATTCCGTAGCTCCGTACACCGTTTCCTTTTCTTTCTTTACTGCAGAGCCCTTGAGTGCGTCGGCATCGAGAAGAGGCACGTTGTAGTTGCCGGCTTCGTTGGCTTCGATTTCCGAGGCCTTGACTTCGTTCAGTGCAGAAATGAAATCGGCTTCCGAAGGATGGGCAAGACCTTCCTTTTCTGGGGCCTTGTAAAGGATGACCAGATTTTCGTCTGTAATCATGCTTGCGGCAAATTCATTCAGAAGTTCCGCAGAGATGCCCTCGCTGACAGTCCTGGCCGTTTCGTATTCCTTCTCCGGTTCCATGTAAGGGTAATTGTCGAAGAAGTTGCTTATGTATGCCTGTACGAAATCCGCGTTGACCCTTGAGTCAGCACCCTGAGCCATCCTTTCGTAGTAGCTGAGCAGGTTGTCTTTTGCCCTTTGCACTTCATCATCGCTGAAGCCGTGGCGTTTCATCTTTTCGATTTCGGTCATGAATGCCTTGAACGCACTTATGGCTTCACCGTCCTTGCACGAAACATTGCCCATAACGACTTCCATAGTTTCGCAGAGGTTTCCGATGGCAAGCCTTGCGCTGATGAACGGGGCGTCAGGAGCTGACGTAATGTCATTGAACCTCTCCCTCATGATTCCTCCGATGATATTCTTGACGAAGTCCAGGGTGAAGCCCACATCGGAACTGTTGAATTCCTCCGGCATCGGTTCTCCTTTCCAGATTATCTCCAGGGCAGTGGATGTGGCTTCCGGATCGGTGATTATTCCGACAACAGGTTCATCGTTTCCAGGAATCTCGTGAACGGCTTTCGGCTCCGGATTTTCGGCAGCCGGGATGTCGCTGAACAGCGTTTTGATCTTGGCTTCGATCTTGTCGACATCGATATCGCCGACCACTATTACTGCCTGCAGGTCAGGACGGTACCATGTGTGGTAGAAATTCCAGAGGCTTTCCGGCTTGAAAGTCTCGAGATTTTCCTGGCTTCCGATAAGAGTGCAGGTCGCATATTTCGAGTCGCCGTAATAGTATGGAAGCGAGCGTTCGTGCATCCTCCATCCGGCATCTCTTCTGGTCCGGCGTTCTTCTATGATTACGCCTCTTTCCTTGTCTATTTCTTCAGGGGCGCATGTTACATAGTGGGAATAGTCGTGCATGATGAGCAGGCAGGTGTCTATTATTCCTTCCCTTACAACAGGAATATTGTTGAGCATGTAGGTAGTCTGCTCTACTCCGGTGGAGGCATTGATGTTCCTGCCGAATTCGGCTCCTATCGACTGGAGGTAATCCAGCATCTGTTTCCCTGGAAGATTCTTGGTCCCGTTGAAACACATGTGCTCGAGAAAATGTGCAAGACCGTCCTGATCCGGAGTTTCCTGTATTGCACCGACATTGGTGGCAAGATAAAACTCGGCCCTCTGTGCAGGCTTGTCGTTGTGTCTGATATAGTATGTCAGACCGTTTTCAAGTTTTCCCTTGCGTACCTGCGGATCATTGGGCAACAGGCTCTGTCCGAACATGACTGCCGTCGACATGATGACGGCAACAAATAAAATCAATCTCTTCATAATATCTGTCAAAATACAATTCCAAAACCGAATCCGGCAAAGATACTAATTTTATTCTAATAATTTCTCTGCGATTCGAGCCATCTGGCAAGCGAAGCCTCGAATTCGGGTCTTGCATATCCGAAGCGGTCTTTTTCGACATATTTCTCTGACGAGAATCCCCATCCGTGGCCTCCCGAAGGGTAAATGTGCATTTCCGCGCTTATGCCGCATTCCACCAGCCTGTTATAGAAGACTATGCTGTTTATCACAGGTACGGTAGTGTCGTCGGTGCAGTGTGCAAGGAATACCGGAGGGGTGTCCGTGTTGACGCCGTTGCCGAGAGTGTATTTATAGACAAGGTGTGCATGCAGTCTCTGGTCGGCGAGCCATTTCTCGGCAGACTTTCCTTCAGGAGATGTCCATATTTCGTCCGGGCCGATAAGATTCAGTCTCGTGCCTTTGTGGGACGGCGTCTTGTCGAAGGCGGTTACCGGGTAAACAAGTATCGAGAAGTCCGGCTTCGTTTCATCGTCCGTGTATAATGTCGTGGCTGAGGCTGCGAGATGTCCGCCTGCAGAGAAACCCATGACTCCGATCTGTTTTACGCCCCATTCTTCCGCATGTTCCCTGCAGTATCTGAATATGTGATGGATATCCGACAGCGGCACTTCCCAATGCCTGTTGGGCATTCTGTATTTGGCTACAGCCACGGTTATTCCTTGCGATACGAGCCAGTCGGCAACATAGACTCCTTCATTGTATGTAGATACGTAAACATAGCCGCCTCCTGGACATACGACCACCATCTGTCCGTTCGGTTTCTTCGGGAAATACAGGTCGAAGCGTGCATTGTCGGAAATATTGCCTATGTTTCCGCTTTTCTGTATGTCTTCGTCTCCGCTCAGACCGTTTTCCTCGTTCATTTCGAGCCCGAGAGCTTCCTTGATCTTTCCTTGTACGGGATCAGGTATTTCTACAGGTTCGTCCTGGTACAGGAATACCGTCCTGTCCGGTCTGAATTTGGTGTTGGGCTGCGCTGAAACTGCACAGGAGATGCCGCAAAGCAGGCAGGCTGCCGCTGCCAGTGTGATGATATTTTTCATGTTTTTTTGATTATTGTTTAAATGAAGACATTTAAGGGTGATCCAAAAGTATCCTTTCGAATCACCCTTAAACAAGATTTGTTCCGGATTATTCTTTACCGGCGAGACGCTTGTAGGTATTCAGTCTGACTTTTGCGAACTCTTCCGTCTTGGCAAGAAGTTCTCCGGCTTCGTTCGGGAACATCTTGTAGAGGGATGCAAATCTGACTTCACCTTTAAGGAAGTCCTGGAACTTGCTCCAGTCAGGCTCCTTGCTGTCGAGGGTAAACGGATTCTTGCCTTCTTCCTCGAGGGCAGGGTTGTATCTGTAGAGATGCCAGTATCCGCAGTCGACTGCAAGTTTTTCTTCCTTCTGGCTCAGACCCATGCCGGCCTTGAGTCCGTGATTGATACAAGGAGCGTATGCGATGATGAGGGATGGTCCGTCGTATGCTTCCGCTTCCTTTATCGCGTTGAAGAACTGTGCAGGGCTTGATCCCATTGCCACCTGGGCAACATATACATAGCCGTAGCTCATGGCCATCATTCCGAGATCCTTCTTGCGGATTCTCTTTCCAGATGAGGCGAATTTGGCAATGGCTCCTGCAGGTGTAGACTTGGATGACTGTCCGCCGGTGTTGGAATAAACTTCCGTGTCGAGAACGAGAACGTTTACGTTTTCTCCTGAAGCGAGGACGTGGTCGAGTCCGCCGTATCCTATGTCGTATGCCCAGCCGTCACCTCCGAAGATCCACTGCGAACGTGCAGGGATGAAGTGTCTGTATTCGAGCAATGCCTTGCATGTGTCGCATTTGCATTCTTCCATGAGAGGGACAAGGGTATCGGCAACCTCGCGGGTAACCTTTGCGTCGTTCCTGTTTTCAAGCCATTTTGTGAACTGTGCCTTTATCTCGTCGGAGCAGCATGTGCAGGCGAGTCCCTCTTCCATGAGTCTTGCCACCGTCATTCTGGCCCTGTCGGAACCGAGTTTCATTCCGAGACCGAACTCGGCGTTGTCCTCGAAGAGCGAATTGGCCCATGCCGGACCGTGTCCCTGAGCATTCGTGCAATATGGAGAAGCCGGGAATGAGGCTCCGTATATGGATGAACATCCTGTAGCGTTGGAGATCATCATGTGGTCGCCTAACAGCTGTGTGATGGTCTTGATGTACGGTGTCTCGCCGCAGCCTGCGCATGCGCCTGAGAATTCGAACAGAGGCTGTGAGAACTGTGCGTTCTTGATGTTCTGAAATTTATTCTGGACCGTATCCTTGTAGCCTATGTGAGAGTGCAGGTAGTCGAAGTTTGCCTGCTCGTGATCCTGTGATTCGGCTGAAACCATGACGAGGGCTTTTTCCTTGGCAGGGCATACATCCGCACAGTTGCCGCAACCGGTACAGTCGGCAGGCGATACCTGCATCGTGAACGTATAGTCCTTGAATACTGCTTTGCCCTGGGCCTTCTTGATGCCTGCAGGCGCTGCTGCAGCTTCTTCGGCCGTCATCAGGAACGGACGTATTGCAGCATGAGGACATACGAAAGCACAGGTGTTGCACTGGATACAGTTTTCCGCCTTCCATTCTGGAACCTTCACTGCAACTCCTCTCTTTTCAAAGGCTGCCGTACCGTCCGGAATGGTGCCGTCAGGCATATCCTTGAATACGCTTACAGGGAGAGTGTCGCCTGCCTGTGCATTCACGATATCGGCAATCTGTTTTACGAATTCAGGCGCAAGCCTGTCCTTGTTAGGATTTTCGAATTTTGCAGTGATTTCCTTCCAGTCGGCAGGAATTTCGACTTTGGTGTATTCTCCGCCTCTGTCTACGGCTGCATAATTCATTTTCACTACGTTTTCACCTTTCTTGCCATAGCTCTTGTCGATGGCTTTCTTCATGTACGTCACGGCATCTTCGTACGGGATAATGCCGGTAATCTTGAAGAATGCGGACTGGAGAATAGTATTCGTCCTTCCTCCGAGACCTATTTCAGCGGCAATCTTCGTAGCGTTGATGATATAGAGAGATATGTTTTTCTTTCCGATTATGGCTTTTACATGGTCAGGGATTCTCTTCAGTGTTTCTTCTTCATCCCAAAGGCTGTTCAGAAGGAGGGTCCCGTTCTGTTTGATGCCTTTGAGAACATCGTATTTGTGAAGGTAAGAAGGAACGTGACATGCCACGAAGTCAGGTGTTGATACCAGATAAGGAGCCTTGATAGGCGAGTCTCCGAATCTCAGGTGCGAGCAGGTATAGCCGCCCGATTTCTTGGAATCGTAATCGAAATATCCCTGGCAATATTTAGAGGTATGGTCACCGATGATCTTGATGGTGTTCTTGTTCGCGCCTACCGTACCGTCCGAGCCGAGACCGTAGAATTTGCATTCGGTCGTACCCGGCTTCATGATGCTGATTTCTTCCTTGACAGGGAGGGACTTGAATGTCACGTCGTCGACGATGCCGATCGTGAAGCCGTCCTTAGGCTCGGCAAGTTCGAGATTGTCGAATACTGCAATGATCTGTGCAGGAGACGTGTCTTTTGAAGAAAGTCCGTAACGGCCTCCGATGACAAGAGGTGCATTGCTCTTTCCCTGGAACAGGGCTTTCACGTCCGTGTAGAGAGGCTCTCCGATAGCTCCCGGTTCCTTGGTCCTGTCGAGAACCGCGATTCTCTTGACTGATTCAGGAAGCGCCTTCATGAAATATTTTGCGGAGAACGGTCTGTAAAGGCGTACGATAAGCAGTCCGTATTTCTTTCCCTGTGCAGCGAGATGGTCTATCGTCTCCTTGATGGTTTCGGTAACAGAACCCATGGCGATGATGATGTTCTCGGCATCTGGAGCACCGTAATAGTCGAACGGACGGTAATCCCTGCCTGTAGCCTCGCTGATTTCTCCCATATATCTGGCAACGATATCAGGAACTGCATCATAGTACTGGTTGCATGCTTCCCTTACCTGGAAGAACACGTCAGGGTTCATGGCTGTTCCCCTTGTCACAGGGCTGTCAGGATTGAGAGCCTTCTCCCTGAACCTTGCCAGCGATTTCGTGCTTATCATGTCCTTGAGAACGGCCTCGTCTATGAGTTCGATCTTCTGTATCTCGTGCGATGTGCGGAAACCGTCGAAGAAATGTACGAACGGAACACTCGACTTGATGGTGGCCAGATGTGCGACGGCTGCGAGGTCGAGGGCTTCCTGAACGGATGCCGAAGCTATCATTGCGAATCCTGTCTGCCTGCAGGCCATGACGTCCTGATGGTCTCCGAATATGGAGAGGGCGTGGGATGCAAGAGTCCTTGCGGAAACGTGGAATACGCAAGGCAGCAGCTCACCGGCAATCTTGTACATGTTGGGAATCATGAGAAGAAGACCTTGCGATGCCGTAAAGGTAGAGGTGAGCACCCCGGCCTGAAGGGATCCGTGTACGGCTCCTGCAGCTCCTCCTTCACTCTGCATTTCGGTAACTTTTACTGTCTCCCCGAAAAGATTTTTCTTCCCCTGGGAAGCCCATTCGTCAACATATTCAGCCATTGTCGATGATGGGGTGATCGGGTAGATTGCCGCATTCTCGCTGAAAAGATAGGCGATGTGGGCAGCAGCATAGTTACCGTCACAAGTGATGAATTTTTTTTCGTTTGCCATAATCGTTTAATGTTTATGTTAGATTTTTACTGTCTATAATTTACATGGCTCGTGCCCGTTAACGGGACTGTATCAGATACAAATTTAGATAAATTTTTGGAATACCGGCCTTTTTCCGGCAAATTTTCTCCCGATTGACAGATGCCGGAGTTATACGCCTGCGTGCTGTTTCGCTTTTGCTAAAATTCAGATGAAAAATACAAAGGATAAAGGTGCAAATCTTATTGTTTTGCACAAGGGAACAACACTAACTAATACCATATTTATGAAAAGAGGACTGTTTTTATCTGGCCTTGCCGCATCTTTCCTGTGCATCGGGCAGCTGCTTCATGCAGGAGTGCCGGTCAGGGGAAATGTGTCGGATACGGACAACCGGCCCCTGATCGGAGTTGTCGTGATCGAAGAGGGTACGGCGAACAATGCTGCCGTAACCGACGTATCCGGCAATTTCGAAATCGAAGTAAAGGATTCGAATGCATCGCTTGTGTTCAGCTATATCGGGTATGTACCGGTAACGTTGAAGGCAAGTGCAAAGATGCAGTCATCATGGAACCTGACATAAGCGAACTCGACGGGGTGGTTGTCATCGGCTACGGTACATCGAAAAAGAGCGATCTGACAGGTTCCGTATCATCTCTCCGCTCCCGGACTCTGGAAGAAGATCCTTCAAGTTCATTTACCGGAATGCTGGCGGGACGTATCCCGGGAGTCCTTGCGGTATCTACCGGCGGTGCACCGGGATCAAAGACGAATATCGTGATCAGAGGCGCCAGTTCAGTCAGCGGCGGGACATCTCCCCTGTATGTAGTGGACGGAGTCATGATGGGAGGAGAGAGCGATGAAGTTTCAGCCGCAGGCTGGTTTGGAGATACCGAACTCGACCCGCTTTCCATGATCAATCCTGACGATATACTGTCCATAGAAGTCCTGAAAGATGCCTCGGCGACGGCGATATACGGGTCGAGAGGGGCCAACGGAGTGATAATCGTCACAACCAAGTCCGGCCGCAACGAACAGGCTCCGGAAGTGACCTTCTCGTACGACATATCCGTAGATTCCGAGCCGGAGCAGATAGAGACGCTGTCGGGATACGACTATGAATGTTATATGGCCGAACGGAATCCGCTTGAGTACAATGAAGAGGACGGTACTCTGACGGACGCATGCCGTCCGTACTGGAATGAAGACGGTACGGTAAAGCACAAGGGCATAGACCATAACTGGCAGGACGAGATACTGAGGGTTGCCGTTTCACACAATTTCAATCTTTCTGTCAAGGGCGGGGGAAAGAACACGAATTATGCAGTATCGGCAGGATATCTGACCAAGGAAGGCGTGGCTGTCGGTTCCTCGATGGACAGATTCACTTTTTCATCCAAGATCAATTCCGATGTGAAAAAGTGGTTGAAAATAGGCGTGGATATCAAAGGCAGCAGACTTGTCAATGATGGCGTCATATCGGCAACCAATCAATTGCAAAGCAATATATTCGGTCAGATGCTTACGTACAATCCTACAATCGGAATGGAAAATGACGGATCCGACCTTACCGATGGTAATGATCCTGCGAGAAATCCGCTGGCAAACGCCACTGAGACTGTGCAGAACAATATCTCCAACAGGGTGCAGGGGCTTGGCTTTGCAGAGTTCAGGATAGCAGAAGGCCTTACATTCAGGACCTCTCTCGGAGGATATTTCAATGCTGCGAAATCAAAGAATTATTATCCTTCCGACATAGGCCCCGGCCAGAAATTCAACGGCAAGATCGATCATGCCCAAGCCTCTGTTCTGAATATCCTGAATGAGAATATTCTGAATTATGACCTGCAGATACGAAAGGATCACCATCTGAACTTCATGGCCGGCGCCACATTCGAGAATACCACTACCGACAAACTTAAAATATCAGTACAGGATTTGTCCAACGAGAATCTCGCTCAGGAAAGCCTGGCTTTCGGACAGCAGGTGGGAGTGCCATCCAATTCCCTGATATCGACATCTCTGATGTCTTTTCTCGGGAGGGTGAATTATTCCTTGAAAGACAGATACCTGTTTACTGCCAGCATAAGGGCCGACGGCTCATCGATTTTCCCTCAGGGAAACAAATTCTCCTGTTTCCCGTCCGGAGCCTTCGCATGGAAAATGTCTGAAGAGAATTTCATGAAAGACATCAGATGGATAGACTTGTTCAAACTGAGACTGAGTTACGGACAGACGGGCAACCAAAGGGTTGGTGCCTTGAGCTCTCTGGCGTTCATGAGCAACGGATATTATTCGTTCAATACTGCCTCCGGTGCCGAATCTCCTGTCCTTGTCCAGGGAATGTACCCGGCTTCAATAGGGAACGATCTGCTGAAATGGGAGACTACTACCCAGTATAATGCCGGTCTCGATCTGTCCCTGTTCAAAGGACGGCTGAGCCTGACTGCCGACGTATATTACAAGGATACCAGGGATCTTCTTATTACGGAGCAGCTTCCAGGGATAAGCGGGTTCGAATCCGCTGTCAGGAATATAGGGCGCGTTACAAACAAAGGCCTGGAATTCAACATCTCCTCACTGAACGTCAAGTATGGGAATTTCAGCTGGAATACGGATTTCAACTTGTCTCTGAACAGGAACCGTGTGGAAGAAATAGGTACAGGCGACAGGATTGCCGTTTCGCCCGATGCTTTGGTAATGGGATCTTACAGCGATGTGTTTTATGTCCGCGAAGGGTATCCTCTCGGAGCCATTTTCGGATATGTGAGCGACGGCCTGTACCAGCTCTCGGATTTCAATGAATTCTATGAGAACGGTGTTTTCATAACAGATCCTGTCAGACAGAAGGAAATATATGACAATAATGTCTTTACGCTGAAGGACGGAGTGGTGAACAATGGTTTTACTACGCCTGTGCCAGGAGGCTTCAAGCCTAAGAAAATAGGTAATACTGATACCCCTGTAAATCCCGATGAAGACAGAATTTATCTAGGCTCGGCCGAGCCGCTTTTCTTCGGAGGCCTGAGCAATACGTTTACGTACAAACGGCTGTCATTATATGTGCAATGCCTGTTTTCATACGGCAATAAATTGTTCAATGCCATCTTGATGCGACGGGAAAACTTGACAATACGATAATTGTCTTTACATCCGATCACGGAGAGATGATGGGCTCGCAGGGCCTGATGACAAAAGGTGTCCCTTTCGAAGAGTCGGAGGGAGTCCCGATGCTGTTCGCATGGAAGAATCATGTCGTACCGGCAAGGTACGGCTGTGTATTCAGCAGCATAGACATCATGCCTACACTGGCTTCGCTTGCGGGACTCGATGCTCCGGGAGCGGACGGCACCGACTACTCGCCGTTGCTTGCCGGCAAGGATTTCCGTACTACTGAATATGCCTTTACGGAATTCAATTATGGCGGAATAGGGGAGAAGTCCCGTCCGTGGAGGGCTGTTTTTTCTGAAGATTATGTCTATATCCTTGCCGGCCCGTGCAGGATGAGAACGGAATATTTTACTGAAGGATATGTCCTGTTCGACAGGAAAAAGGATCCTTATCAGATGAATCCGATAGTCAGGGGAATGGGATATGACAGTATAATAGACGAATATCACAGGGTCCTCGTTTCACACCTTGAGAGTACGGGCGACAGATTCATGGAGCAGATGTGGAATGTTTCCGAGGAAGAGCTGCCGGACATGCCGTATCTGAACAAATACAATCCCGATCCGAATCTCGAATCCGGCAAGTCCGGACAGCAAGTGAAAGGCAAAATAAGGAGAAAAGGCTAAAAGTTATTGTCGCGGATTTCTACATCCGTACATCCTGTCGTCTGTATGGCCTTTTCATCCTTGTTGAAAGCCGGATAAGTATTTGACCGCGTATATCTGTTCCCCTTTATTACCAGACCGTCGACATTTTCAGCCTGGACTATGATATTGTCGAACGTGTTGAATACATTGCCGACAATCCTGATATTCCTGTCATGTACTGCTTCGGTAAAGGGGGCTCCGGTGCGCGGTACAATCATTATCACTCCTGCCTTGCTGCATCCTGTGACGCAGTCTCTGAACGTATTGTTCTCTATCAGCACGTCTTCTACGGCACCGGATTCATACCAGAATGACATTTCGTTGCGGATCAGTATGGATGACATCATGGAACTCAGCCGGTTCCCGGACAGAATGACTTTCCCCGGGGCCTTGATGACTATATTCCGTGCCCTGTTGTTCTGAATCACGCTGTTTCTTATACAGAAAAGGCTTGTGTTCCAGGTCTTGTTTTCAAGCACATCTCCCGGTTTCAATCCGGAGGGTACGGGGTGCTCGAAAGTTATGTCGGAATAGATTTCATTGATTTCCCTGACGGATGCAGCCTTGCCGGTAAGATTGCGTTCAGCTACCGGGGCGGACAGGAAATATATTTCGTCGCCTTTCTCTGCAAATTCGAACCCGGCCTGCTGGGGATGCCGCAGTTTTACCCTGACAGTGTTCCCGTTACGGATTTCCGTCACTTCCACGTAAGTCCCGTGGACATTCGTCCCGTCATCGAGCATGTTTTCGAAAAGGCAGTTGTTCATAGTCACACTACCTTTGCAGTTGCAGAAGTGCGTGGCATCCGCAGTCGTCGAAACTGTCCGGCCTGAGCCTTCCGGTACCGTTACCTTTACATTGTCGAGACTTACATTTTCTGTTTTTTCACAAAGGATACCCATGCCGGGAGCATGACGGATAACGATTCCGTCGAAGTGAATATCCCTGGACCCTGTCACATGGAACGCCGGAGAATACCGGTTTTCACCGTTCGGCCCCTTGAAGTTTATTATCGAGCCTTTCGGAGGGCAGGCTTTCAGTGATTCATGTATTCTAATTATTCCGTTTTCTCTTTTTTCAGTCCTTACATCGACACCTTTTCTGTGTACATCGAATTTCTGCGCTCCGAAAACAGGAGCATTGAGAGCCTTGTCGAAGATGAGGCTCTCCCCGACAGACGAATATGGACGATCCGACGGAAAACAGATTTTTCCGTTTCTGTCGAGCTTCCAGTCATATCCTTCTTTTTCGAATCGGACGTCGTAATATCCGTTCTTTTCCGAACTCCCGACGATTTCGCCCTGAATGTAGAGAGGATATTTCCAGTCTATGGAGAATCCGCTGAAACAAACATCTGCCGAACGGCTGACGTGAAAAGGCAATATGAACCCTTCAAATATGAATTCGGTGCCGTTTCCCTTTATTTCCAGACCTGTAAATCCGTCGAGATCGAAGGCTATGTTCTTGTAGCCGTTGTCATGGTTCGTTATTGCGAGATACTTCCCTCCGGCAAAATCCGGGGAGAGGAAAAATCTTCCCTGAGGGAAAATGACCGTAACGCCATTTTTAGGAATATTCTCCAGAAGTCCGGAGATGAATTCGGTTATGTCCGTTTCCGGTCGGATCTTTCCGTTAAGGTCAATGACTGTTTCCTTTCCGGAAACATTGAGACAGCATGCTGCGGCAAGCGCCGCCGATAAAGTTTTTTTTAGCCAGGCATTCATTTCTTGTGATTTTTTAAGACTCGTCCCGTAAGTCGCCAGATTATCATTCCGGATATTGCCGGATTGTCCGTCCGGTTGCAAATATACATTCTGCGGCGGTACGGAATGATGCCAGCGTGTCTTACCGTATCATATCCGATACCACAGGCGGATGTTACCGTACAGCTATCCTTTGATACATAAATGAATCCTCTCGTGGCCGGGCAGCAATAAATTTATAAAAAAAATCCGTTAGTCATGAAATATTTTATACTGTCTCTTTGCCTGTTGATGGCTTTCCGGCTGGCCGTGCAGGCTGAAATATCACTTCCTGCCATATTCGGTGACAATATGGTGCTGCAACAGAATACTGAAGTAAAAATTTGGGTACTTCCGACAGCCGTGCAGGAATTTCCGTCACCTGCTCATGGGACAACAGAACATAAGAAACAACGGCGGACGCCAGCGGGAAATGGTCTGCCGTTATTGAGACTCCTCCGGCAGGCGGTCCCTACCGAATAACTGTAGTAGACATGGCCGGCGACGGCCGGATCATTTCGGAATGGAGAAGCCGAGGTGAAATTCAGCAATGTCGGAGACGGGCTTGTGTACAGCGGGGACAGGATCCTTGCATTCGAGTTGTCGGGGGAAGACAGGAAATTCTACCATGCTGAAGCAAGAATCGAAGGGAAGGATAAGGTTATCGTAAGCTGTCCCCAGGTGAAGGAACCCGTGGCGTTGAGGTATGCTTTCCGCAACTATTGCAAAGTTTCGCTATATAACAGCTACGGTCAGACTCCGCGCATTTTCCGTACGGACGGGTGGGATGATGTATTTTAAACTTCGATACACTCTTGTCCGGTAAAAATCCGGACTAGTTATTAAAAAGTTTAACAATTAAAACAAAGTAGGTTCGGTAGAACCA
>CALUQM010000025.1 GCA_944322925.1 uncultured Bacteroidales bacterium | reverse complement strand
GAAAAGGAAGTCGAGTTTTACGGAGCGGTTCAGGGAAATCCTGTATCCGGCGCCGACTTTTCCTTCAAGGGAATAATCTACATCGTCGAAATCGCTGAATCCCGTGCCCCCGCTGCAGAAAAGGAACCATCTGTGCTCGTCAGGACGTTTTGCCGACGGAAACCACGTCGCCCTCAATGACAGAGGGACCATCCTCTCGCCGCGGTATATACCGCTATAGCCGGTGTACAATGAAATATTGACTGCCGGGGAGACATTCAGCCCCGCGTGTATCAGGAACTGGCCGTTGCTGAAGATATTTGACGACATAGTCCTCTGGTCGCGTCTGTCGCCGTCCGCCGAAATATAGTTGAAATGGGAAAAACTGAGAAAAGTCAGGGCATAAGAGGATTCTATCCCGTATGTTACCAAAGGACAGTCCCTTTTCACGCATCCTCCGGTCTTCGCAAAGGAAGGACAGGCAAAGGCAAAAAGCAGCACGCAGCAGATTATTCTGTCGGTTTTCATTCCCATATCATTCAGAACCTGTATTTTATCCCGAGATGGGGAAAAATCGAACTTATCAGACCGGCCTTGTGGAAATCCATGTTGATCTCACCGAACCTGTCCTCCCTGAAATGTACGCCGAGACATGGCTCCAGCGACAGCGAGAGTGAGACAGGAACATTGAACATGTATTCCAGACCGATGCAGCCGTTCATCGCTATCATGGCTCCATAGTCGTCTCTTGAATTCCTGACATATCCGAAGCCGAATCCAGGTCCGGCATAAAAGGCTATCCTCTCCCCTGAAGCACGGGTCTTCCCGGCAAATTCGAAGACATACAGGATATCAGCGGAATAACCGGGATATAATGCCTCTCCGGAAATCACCCCCGTCATATCCAGATTCACCGACACTGCGAACGACTCCCCTGCCCTTACCTTCTGCTGATACGATGCCGAAAATTCGTTGAAGGCGAATTTCATCCCGACAGTCCTGTCTCCGGCGCATAAAATGCTTCCCGACAGGAAGACTGCCAGAAGGAGAGCAGAAGTACGAAGGAGTGCCGGCCTCATCTTCAGAGAGTTTTCTGCATGTGCTTCATCCTGTGTCCGAGAAAATCCTTGTATCCTACGGTATGGAAACCGAGTCTGAGATACAGGGCTTCAGCCTTGGGCTTGTCCTCGTCCACAATCAGCCCGACAACGGAAAAACCACGGTCCGCAGCCCTTTTCATCATTGCCTTGAAAAGCATGGAACCTATGCCTTTCGAACGCATCGAAGAATCTACAGCAGCTGAATCGAGGTAGAATTCACCGGCTTCAGTCTCCGTAACGGCTCCGAAATCGCGTCCAGAACCGAAATCCTCCGCCATAGCATCAAGAATCGGCTGCTTCAACGCGGTGTACGACGCCCCGTCATAACCGTTCATTGCTCCGACAATCCTTTCACCGCCGTCAGGCGATACCTGCACGGCAACCACCGTATTGAGATAGCTGTACAAAGTATTGTCCGCCTCGACGAATGTCCTTATGAAATCCGTGAAGGCTTCAAGGGTAAGTCCCTCCTTCATGTCGAGGAATTCCTGTACGGGCCAGGCAAGCACGATCATTTGCGCAATGGCAGCCGCATCTTCTTTTCTTGCATCTCTTACAATGATATCGTTTTCCATTTCCTACACGTATTTGAATTCAAGATATGTCGCTCCGAGTTCGTCGTTGAAACTGCCTCCGATAAAGCCGACCAGATCCCCCCTGTCTATCCTGCCGTTTTCCATGAGCAGGCTTATGGCATTCTTCACGAAATCCTCCTTGCTTTTCTGGATAGGAAACGGATAGCAGTATATGTCGTATGTAAGGGCCAGTTCCCGCATCGTAAAGTCGTTGTAGCACATCGCATATATCGGAACCTTGGGACGGAATTCCGACAGATAGCGTCCGGTCCGCCCTGTCCAGGTATCGAAAATTATGGCTTTTACCGGCAGGTCACGGGTTGCCGCCACAAGTTCTTTCGCGAGCACCGCGGCAATCGGCTTTGAGACCTTTTCGAGATTCAGGTCCAGGGATATGCTTATGGATTTTTCTGCCTCCTTGGCGATTTTAGTCATGGTGGCGACTGCCTCGACAGGATATTTGCCGCTTGCCGTCTCTCCGCTGAGCATTATCGCATCGGTGCTCTGGAAAATCGCATTTGCCACATCCGTGACCTCCGCCCTGGTCGGACGCGGGTTCTCTATCATCGTATGGAGCATCTGGGTGGCTATGATAACAGGCTTTTTCCTTGCCCTGCATCTGTGTATTATCTGTTTCTGTATCAAAGGTATCCGTTCTGCCGGAATTTCAACGCCGAGGTCACCGCGAGCCACCATAACCGCGTATGTGTGCGACAGGATTTCATCGAGATTGTCGATTCCCTGCTGGTTTTCGATCTTGGATATGATCTTGATGTGGCTGCCATACGAGTCCAGCAGCTGCTGCACCTCGATCAGATCTTCCTTCCCGCGGACAAAGGAATGGGCGATAAAGTCGAGATCGGCGTCGACGGCCCATTTCACGAATTTCCTGTCCTTTTCGGTTAGCGCCGGAAGGGCTATGTGGACATTGGGGACATTGACGCTCTTCTTGCCTTTTATCACTCCGTCGTTCTGGACCTCGCAAAGCAGCTTGTCATTGTCCTTGCCGGTAATGAAAAGGTCCACGGCGCCGTCATCTATCAGGACATGAGAGCCTACTGGGACATCGGAAACGAAATCAGCATAACTCGTATAAAGTACGGGATATCTGCACAGCTTGTCCGGACCGTTATGGATTTCTATCCAGTCGCCCTGCCTTACGTTGAAATCGGCGGCATCGTCCGCCATTGCCGTCAGTCTGACCTCCGGCCCCTTGGTATCAACAAGAATCCCTATCTTGTCGGAAACCGCACGCACGTTGTCCACTATCTTCTGCGCACCTTCCACCGTGGCATGAGCCGAATTGATCCTGACTACGTTCATCCCGCTTTCGTACAGTTTGGTCAGGAATTTCACGTCACACCTGTAATCCGATATCGTGCATATTATCTTGGTCTTTTTCTCGAACATCGCTAAATTTTTACACCTGTTTAACCGGATGCGAATTTAAGAAATTATTTGCTATTTTTGTCAAGTTCTACATACATGGAAATGGAATTCGACGACAATATAGGAAAAAGCAGGATGCTGCCCCCGCTGCCTGAGAGGATGAGACCGAAAAACCTTTCGGAATACGTGGGACAGAGTCATCTTGTAGGAGAAGGAGCGGTCATAAACAGGATGATCGCGGGAAATGCCCTGAAATCGTTTATACTGTGGGGTCCTCCGGGAGTCGGCAAGACGACGCTGGCGAAAATCATCGCAAGCACTCTCGAACGAGAGTTCTACACCCTTTCGGCGGTAAGCGCAGGGGTAAAGGAAGTGCGGGAGGTGATAGACAAGGCCAGAAGCGAATCCATTTTTGCGGCCGGAGGCTCCCCCGTACTTTTCATAGATGAAATCCACCGGTTCAACAAGTCCCAGCAGGATGCCCTTCTGGGTGCCGTCGAAGAGGGAATCGTCACCCTGATCGGAGCCACGACGGAAAACCCGTCATTCGAAGTCATCACCCCTCTGCTTTCCAGATGTCAGGTTTTCGTTCTGAAACCTCTCGGAAAAGCCGATCTCGGCACCCTGCTGCAGCGCGCTATAACCGAAGACGTCATTCTCAGGACAAGGAAGTTCGACATCAGGGAAACTGAGGCCCTGTTCAGATACAGCGGGGGCGATGCACGCAAGCTGCTGAATATCATCGACCTTCTGGTCTCTACATTCGGAAGCGGGGAAACGGTCGTCGTGGACAATGCCAATGTCGTGTCCAGACTCAACGAACATCTGTCGGTCTATGACAAGGGCGGTGAAATGCACTATGACATCATCTCCGCCTTCATCAAAAGCATCCGCGGATCCGATCCCAACGCCGCAGTCTACTGGCTCGCACGAATGCTCAACGGAGGGGAAGATCCCCTTTTCATCGCCAGAAGGCTGTGCATACTGGCATCGGAAGACATCGGCCTGGCCAATCCGAATGCGCTGCTGCTGGCCAACGCCTGTTTCCAGACGGTCCACAACATAGGCATGCCAGAAGCGCGGATACCGCTTTCCGAAACTGCAATCTATCTCGCCACATCCCCGAAAAGCAATTCCGCCTACCTTGCCGTAGACAAGGCCATGTCGCTTGCGAAAGATACCCAGGATGCGCACGTACCCCTGTACCTGCGCAATGCTCCGACACAACTCATGGAAGAGCTCGGCTACAGCGACGGCTACAAATACGCACACGACTACCCGGGACACTGGACGGATCTGGAATTCATGCCGGCGTCACTTTCCGGCACCAGACTGTACGAACCTGCCGACAACAAGCGGGAAGAGGACATCAGGGCGAGAATGGACAGGATGTGGCCAAAATACAGGAAATGATCAGAACGGATAGCCGACACCGAAATGTATGGCAAAACCGTCGCGTCTGAGCCACTGTCCTGGACGCAGCCATCTTTCGCCGGCAGCCCTGGCCGGATCATGAAGCCTCATGCCCATATCCACGCGAAGGACGAGGAAATTGAGATCGAGCCTGACTCCGACACCCCAGTTCGCCGCTATGCTGCTGGCAAAAGTCCTCATCATGAACATGGAAGCCTTGCTGTTTTCCCCTCCGTTATCGCGCAGGGTCCACACGTTTCCCGCATCCAGGAATACGGCTCCGTCGATTTTCCAGAACATCCTGAAACGGTACTCGACATTCGCCTCGAGTTTCATGTCTCCCGTCTGATTGGCTATTATGAAAGTCGTGTCCATGGGAGCAAGACCGGGTCCTACAGATCTTGCCTGCCAGCCGCGAAGGCTGTTGGCCCCTCCGGAATAGAAATGCTTTTCGAAAGGAAGGGCATTGGAATTTCCGTAGGCATAGCCGGCTCCCGCAAGAAAGCGCGTCGCGAGGGCCTGTCCGTCATTCCGGCCGAACCTCCATGTCCTCCCTACTGAAAATTCGCCCCTGACATACTGGGAGAACGGGGTATTCCAGATCATGCCGGCTCCGTTTGCGTCTTTCCTCATCAGAGGCTTGAAGGCGCTCAGGACATTCCCGGCAATATCGCCCTGGAACCGCATGTAGAAAAACGGGGTGCGCGGCACCACATCGGTATTCGTCGTATAATACAGCGTGACTCCGGTGCCGAGATCGAAGTGGTCCTGATAGGCATTCCTCATGAACGGATCCCTGGCAAGAGTGTTGAAAAAGGACTGGTCCAGGTCGAAAAGCCTTACGACATTGAACTGCAAGGGATACAGCTGATAAAACAGTTTTCCCCCGGCACTGCCGTTGTAGCCGTAGGAGACTGAAAGGATGTTTCTCGTGTATTCCGGCCGGCTCTGGTAATTGTAGGACAGATTGATGTCCGTTCTCGGAACGGCGCCGGGGAAAAGTCTGTACGGGAGAGGAAAGAATTTCGGAAAACTCAGACCTGCCGAAACTCCGAACTCGTTGGAGCGGATATCATCGTTTATCTTGAACTGGAAATTGCCCATGAAACTCAGATTCAGCCATTCGCCTCCGCGGAATATGTTTTTGTGATAATACGAAAGCTGCGGAGAAACGCCGAGAAGGCCGGAAGAGTTGGATGACGCTTCGAGATTCAGCTTCACGCCCTGAAGCCGCGACTGCGACAGGTTTATCGAACAGTCCACCATGTTCGTATCCCGCGGAGTCATCTCGACATTGACGCTGCTGAAGAGTCTCAATGACGAAAGCCTGTTGTATGTAGTATTGACGAGAGATTCATTGTAAAGGTCTCCCGGCCTTATCATGTTGAGTTCCCTGAGTACGTTGTCATTGAATTTCAGGGCCGCCGGATACGAAATGGAGACATCGCCTATGGTGAATTTGCGGAGCGGACGCGCCCCTTCTCCCGACTCCGTGCGCGTATAATTGTTTACCCTCATTTCGAGAATCGCGGAATCCGGAGCCGTCAGCGTGTCGGCTTCGAAGAAAAAATAGTTCTTGTTGAAGGTAAAGAAACCCCTGTCCCTCATATAGCTGCTCAGCCTGTCGGTCTCTATTTCGAGGCTGCTTTCAGACAGCGGCATTCCCCTTGTGATCCTGAGCGGGTCCGGATTTGCATAGAATTCATCGGCGAACTCCCCTTCCGGTACGGAAATATTCACTGCCTTGACCGGATACTGCTTGCCGAGGGTAACGGCATAATCGACATAAACCTTCCTTTTGCGGACTTCGATCTTCGTGTCCACCTTTGAATTGAAATATCCGAGATATTCGAGATGGCGGACTATATTCTCGACCGAACTTTCGACGAGCCCGGGGTCATATACCACCGGAGCGACCCCTATGCGGCTGACGAACTTGTCCCAGCCTCCGCCTTTTCCGTTGGACCAGTTGTAGACATTCAGAAACGGATTCCATCCGAAAATGAAATAGGAATTCGGCTTCTGCTTGATGTAGGGCTCTATCTGACTGGTATTGAAGTCGTTTCCGTTGGTCACGCTTACATGGTTCCTGGCAAGTCTGAATTCACCGTCCTGAAGCACTCTCGTAGTGCTGCAGGAACAGATAAAAACCGGAAAAACTGCCAATATGACCTTCAGGAGCCTCTTCATAACATCTCACAAATTTATCTGAAACTGCCGTATTCTCAAAATTAAATCGCAAAAAAGCATATTTCCGGTAGGAAAGACGGATTTATATGATATATTTGCACCCGGAAACGAAAATCCGTTTAAGACGGATTGCGACAAAACAGCTGAAGTAACTTAATTACATTTTCGAAATGAAGAACAAGTACATCGATCTGATTGACCAGACTTTTGAATTTCCGCAGGACGAATTCGAGGTGGAGGACGGCGAACTCTATTTTCACGGAATCAACATGATGGACATAATCAACCAGTACGGGACTCCGTTGAAAATCACATATCTGCCTAAAATCTCCTCCCAGATACAGAAGGCGAAGCGGATGTTCAACGTAGCCATGGCCAAGGCCGATTACAAGGGCGAATACCATTACTGCTACTGTACCAAAAGCTCGCATTTCGAATTCGTACTGAGGGAAGCCCTGAAGAACGACATCCACATCGAGACATCATCGGCTTTCGACCTGAATCTGATAGAAGCCCTCGAGGCGGAAGGCGCAGTCGACAGAGACCTGTACATAGTGTGCAACGGATTCAAGAAACCCGCCTATATAGAAAACATCGCCAATTTCGCCAATTCCGGGTGGCACAACCTCATTCCGGTTCTCGACAACATGCACGAACTGCAGGATCTCGACGCCCTCGTGAACGTCCCGATCAACATCGGAATCAGGATAGCTTCCGAGGAGGAGCCGAAATTCGAGTTCTACACTTCGCGGCTGGGCATCCGCTACAGCGACATCCTGCCTTTCTATGAAAACATAATAAGCAAGAGCAGCAAGTTCCATCTGAAAATGCTGCATTTCTTCATCAACACCGGCATCAAGGACACGGCATACTACTGGAACGAACTCGCGAAATGCGTGAATGTCTACTGCGACCTGAAAATGATCTGCCCGGAACTCGACTCGCTCAATATCGGAGGCGGATTCCCTATCAAGAATTCCCTTGCAATGGATTTCGACTATGAATACATGGCCGAAGAAATCATCCTGCAGATAAAGACGATGTGCAACGCCAGGGGCATTCCGGAGCCGAACATATTTACCGAATTCGGAAGTTTTACCGTAGGGGAATCCGGGGCCACTATCTTCCAGGTCCTCGACATGAAGCAGCAGAACGACAGGGAAAGATGGTACATGATAGACAATTCCTTCATGACCACCCTTCCGGATACCTGGGGAATAAAGCAGAGGTTCATCCTCCTTCCGATAAACAAATGGAATGAAAAATACCAGCGCGTTTTCCTCGGAGGGCTTACATGCGACAGTCAGGACTATTACAATGCCGATTCGCATGCGAACGCAATCTTCCTTCCGATAATGGAAGACCGGAACGACCCTCTTTATATCGGTTTCTTCCATACGGGGGCCTATCAGGAGTCGATTTCGGGCTTCGGCGGCCTTCAGCACTGTCTCCAGCCTGCACCCAAATATATCATTATAGACAGAGACGAAAACGGAGAATATTTTACAAAGCTCTTCAGCAAGGAGCAGACATACAAGTCGATGTTGAAGATACTCGGATATTGACATGACAATCTCCGCCAATGAAATAAAGCGCATCCGGTCCCTGTCCCAGAAAAAATACAGGGACAGGCTCGGCATGTTCACGGTCGAAGGAGAAAAACTCGTCAGCGAAGCGCTCGCTTCATCTTTCGATGTACTGGAAGTGTACAGGCGCGATGAAATCGGAGAGGAAGCCATGTCGAGGATATCGATGCTTTCATCCCCCTCTCCGGTACTTGCCGTAGTCAGGAAACCGGACGTCTTCAAGGCCGACTCCGGCATCGGACCTGAGAAAACCTCAAAAGGTCTTTTTCTCGGTCTGGATTCTCTCCGCGATCCTGGCAATCTCGGCACCGTGATAAGAATAGCCGACTGGTTCGGGCTCGACGGAATAATCGCCACTGAAGACACTGTGGATGTGTTCAATCCAAAAACTGTCCAGGCTACGATGGGTGCCGTTTTCAGGGTGAATTTCCGCTATACCTGCCTTGCGGAGACGGTCAAATCCCTTACCGGCTGCGGAGGCAGGGTCTACGGGACATTCATGAACGGAAAGAACATATACCGGACAGAAGTCTCGACAGGAGCGGACTCCCCCGTCATGATAGTCATAGGCAATGAAGCGAACGGTATTTCCGCCGAAATTGCAGGTCTCGTGTCCGGACGTCTTTCCATCCCTCCGTATCCTGCCGGCGAACCCGGTTCAGAATCCCTGAACGCAGCCGTTGCCACTGCCATTACGGTAGCCGAATTCCGCAGACGTCTCGTCAATCCTTGAAAATATTCCGGTTTTTCCGGACAACCTATCGCGAAGTTTCATATATTTGCCGGTGTATTAACAAATCTGTTAAACATTATGGTTAAGACAAACGGGCAGAAAACAGCCGGGCAGAACGATACGGAACGGAAAATCATGGAAGCAGCCGAAGAGATGTTTCTCAGGAATGGCTACAACCTGACCACAACCACGATGATCGCAAGAAAAGCCGGAGTAACGCATGCGATGCTGCATTACTACTACAGGACCAAGGAACAGATATTCATCAAGGTTCTCGACAGGAATCTCGACGAACTCCTCGCCTCTTTCCATCCGGTCATGAAAAAGGACACCCCTTTCTGGGAGACTCTCGAATCTGGAATATCCACACATTTCGACTTTCTGATGAAGCACCCGGAGCTTCCGACCTTCATCCTCGACACCATGAGATTCAATCCCGAGCTGCTCGAAAGCTATAAGCCGCGGATCAGGGAGACCCTGCTGAGAATAACCGGTTTCCATTTCTCGATAATAAAAGATGAAATCGCGGCAGGGAAAATCAGAGACGTCGACCCAGAACAACTGCTCCTGGACATAATCACACTCAACCTGTCAGCCTTCATAATGCTTCCGCCAGCACGGAAAGTCTTTACCGAGATCAGCGACACACGGAGCCGGCAGATTCTCGAAAACAGGAAAAAGGAAATCATAGCGCTCATTAGATCAAGATTATACGGAAAATTATGAAAAACATAAGAAGAAAACTCGGAACAATCGCGGCAATCGCGGCGGCAGCGGTTCTCGTCATTCCGGCCCAGGCGCAGATTACCATCGAAGAATGTATGGAACTCGCAAGGAAAAACTACCCGCAGATCCGTCAGCTGGATCTCATCGAAGAGGCGGCGCGCTACGACATGGCCGGAGTATCCAAATCATGGCTGCCGCGCCTGAATATTTCCGGCAAGGCCGCATATCAGTCGGACGTCGTGGAAATGCCGTTCGACATCCCGGGATTCAGTTTCGACCTTCCGCACGACCAGTATTCCGTCATAGGTGAAATCAGCCAGACAATCTGGGACGGAGGTACGTCGAAAAGCCAGAAAAACGTCTATGCCGCAAACGCCGAAGTCCAGAAGAAACAGGTGGAAGTATCGTTGTATTCCATAAATGAGAGAGTAGAAACGATATATCTCGGAATACTGCTCATAGACGAACAGCTCCGGCAGAACGCGATTCTCAGGGAAAGTCTTGAAAGGAATGCAAGACAGACCCGGGCATGTATCGACAACGGCATCGCCTACAGATCCGACCTCGACATGATCAAGGTAAACATTCTGAATTGCGACCAGCAGAAGGAAGAATTCCTCTCGGACAGAAAGGCATATTTCGGCATGCTTGAAAAACTCACGGGGACAAGCCTTGAGGGAAAGGAACTGATAATTCCTGATGAAAACGAGGCGCTTCCCCAAAGCGGAGGAATATACAGGCCTGAAATAGCACTGTACGATGCACAGCTTCTGCAGAACGAGGCGCAGCTGCATCAGCTCGACTCGAAAATCTCACCTAAATTCAACATTTCCATTCAGGGAGGAATAGGAAGGCCGGGACTCAACATCCTTGAAAATTCATTCCAGCCGTATTATACCGCGGGAATCAAAATGTCATGGGACATCGGTGCGCTGTACACGAGAAAAGACGAGAAACACAAGCTCGACGCCCAGATGAGGACCATAGAATCCGACAGGGAGACATTCCTGTTCAATACCGGACTGAATGCCATGCAGATGCGCAGTGCGATAGACAAGGCTCGCGGACTGCTCGAAAAAGACAAGGAAATCATAGCCCTTCAGGAATCCATACGTGAAGCCGGAGAAGAACAGTACCGCAGCGGCACGATATCAATGACCGACCTTATGTCGAGAATAGATGACGAATACGAAGCCAGAGTGACCGAATCCATACACAGGATACAGCTGCTTATGGCAATCTACGACCTGAAAAACTGCCTCGGCTACGGAAACGGACAAACCGACGGAACGAACTATTGAAAAACGGGGCATAATATTCATACAATATGGGAACTGACATTTTCAGAATAATGGCCGCCGCCGCAGCAGTAACGTGCATTGCCGGCTGCGGACGGCGTACGCCGGATTTCGACGCATGCGGACAGATAGACGCCACGGAAGTGACAGTGTCGGCGGAAAGCAGCGGACGCATACTCAGCCTTGACGTCGAGGAAGGCGACAGGATATCGGAAGGAGACTGCCGGGGATACATAGACACTGTCCAGATCAGCCTCCAGCGAGATGAACTCATACGCAGGAAAGAAAGCGCGAAGGTCAAAACTGTAGACATCGACTGCCAGACAAGGGCGCAATATGCAAAACTCGAGAATCTCGGCATCGAACTCCGCCGCGCCGCCGACCTGCTCGGAAAGAATGCAGGCACACAGAAACAGGTCGATGACCTGAATTCGGAAATCGAGATACTCAAGAGCCAGATATCTGCCGCCGAGCAGAACTACAGGCAGAACAATGAAAGTATCGCCTGCGAAATCAACACTATCGACGTCCAGATAGCCCAGACCGAGGACAAGCTGCTCAAATGCCGGATATGCTCCCCTGCCGACGGTACCGTTCTGACGAAATATGTAGAAGAAGGGGAAATGGTCACATCCGGGAAACCGCTTTTTACGGTAGCAGACATGGATCATCCGTACGTCAAGGCTTATTTCTCGTCCGCACAGCTTGCAGGACTGCATGTCGGAGACAAGGTAAGGGTCATACCGGATGACGGGACCCGGGTCCCGGAAGAATATCAGGGCACTGTAACCTGGATTTCTTCGGAAGCCGAATTCACCCCGAAAAACATACAGACCAGGGACGAAAGGGCGGATCTCGTATATGCAGTCAAGGTGGCAATCGAAAACGGGCAGAACCTCAGACTGGGCATGTACGCCTACGTCCTGACAGACTGACAAGGCAATGAAAGCGATAGAAATCAGCGGCATATCCAAAAACTACGGACAAGTAGCGGCACTCAGGGAAATTTCGCTGGATGTGGATTCCGGAGAAATTTTCGGCCTGATAGGTCCGGACGGGGCTGGCAAGACCACACTTTTCCGGATAATGACTACGCTGATGCTCGCCGACGCCGGTTCCGGAAAGATCTGCGGCATGGACATAGTCTCGGATTATTCCCGCATACGGAAAATCATCGGGTACATGCCCGGCCGGTTTTCACTGTATCAGGACCTGAGCGTCAGGGAAAATCTGGAATATTTCGCAACCCTGTTCGGGACTACCGTCGAAAAGAACTACGGGACAATAAGGGAAATATACTCCCAGATCGAACCGTTCAGAGACCGCAAGGCCGGAAAACTTTCCGGAGGGATGAAGCAGAAACTGGCGCTGTGCTGCGCTCTCGTACACAAGCCGTCCGTACTTTTCCTCGATGAACCCACTACAGGAGTCGATGCCGTAAGCAGGAGCGAATTCTGGAAAATGCTGGAGAGGATCAGGAAATCGGGAGTGACGGTATTCGTGTCGACGCCATACATGGATGAAGCATCGTTGTGCGACAGGCTTGCAATGATCCGGGGCGGCGAGATAATAGGCACGGGAACTCCGGAACAGATCATTTCGGCTTATCCGTACAGGCTGCTTTCGGTCGAAGGCGACAGAATATATCCGCTGCTGAAAAGACTCAGAGAGACCGAAGGAGTGATCAGTTGCTTTTCTTTCGGGGCTTCACTCCATCTGGCATACGACCCTGAAAAGACAGAGGCCTCCGGAATCCTCGCCGCAATCCGGGAAAGCGGACTCGGGGACTGCAAGGTAAGGGAGATCTCTCCCGGCATAGAAGACTGTTTCATGCAACTGGCAAGAAAATGAATACGGAATACGCTATACGGATCAGAAATCTCGTCAAGAAATTCGGAGATTTCACGGCTGTGGACAACATTTCGTTCGATGTCCGCAGAGGAGAGATATTCGGTTTTCTCGGAGCCAACGGTGCCGGCAAGACCACGGCAATGAGGATTCTCTGCGGACTCAGCAGACCGACTTCCGGCAGCGGTACGGTCGCAGGTTTCGATATCTGCAGGGAGCAGGAGAAAATCAAGAAAAACATCGGGTACATGAGTCAGAAATTCTCTCTGTATCCGGATCTTACCGTCAGGGAAAATATCAGGCTTTTCGGAGGAATATACGGCCTGAAGGACAGGACAATCAGGGAAAAGACCGAAAAAATGCTCGAAATGCTCGGAATCCGGGATGCCGGAGACCGGTTCGCTGCCGAACTTCCGCTCGGATGGAAACAGAAACTGTCGTTCTGCATAGCCCTCATACACTCCCCCCAGATAATTTTCCTCGACGAACCTACCGGAGGCGTCGACCCGGAAACGAGAAGGAGATTCTGGGAATCGATATACGACACTGCCGGGAACGGCACAACGGTATTCGTAACCACACACTACATGGATGAAGCCGAGTATTGCGACCGCGTATCCATCATGGTCGACGGCAGGATAGATGCGATGGACTCTCCTGCCGGACTGAAAAAGAAATTTTCGGCCGGAAACATGGATGAAGTATTCAGAACAGTAGCCGGCAGAGCGGTCAGGGAGGAATAGCCATGAAGGAATTTTGGGCATCGGTAAAAAAGGAGTTCCTCCATATTTTCAGAGACAGGAGGACGATACTGATAGTGATGATAATGCCTGTCATCCAGATCATACTCTTCGGATTCGCAGTCAGCACGGAGGTCAACAATGCCAGAGTGGCAGTCTGCGGCGACATGTCCGACCCTCAGATCAGACGTGCCGTGGAAAGGATGGACGAGAACAGGTATATCGAAATCACGGAAATGATTTCCGTGCCGGGAGAAATCGACGGTCTGTTCCGCCGAAACGAAGCCGATGCCGCTGTTTGTTTCAGCAGGGATTTCGGCAGCCGCATTCCGGACGGAAGGGCAAGTGTCAGAATAATAGGAGACGGTTCCGATCCGAATACGGCAAGGATGATAACGAGCTACATTTCCGGAGTGCTTCAGGATGCCGCGGCCGACATGGAAATATCCATCTCCGGAGAAAGGCAGGCATCCATGACACCAGTAGTACAGCTGATGTACAATCCTGCAATGAAGTCTTCGTACAATTTCGTTCCCGGAGTCATGGGACTGATACTTATGCTGATATGCTCGATGATGACTGCGGTGTCCATAGTAAGGGAAAAGGAAACGGGGACTCTCGAACTCCTGCTTGTATCGCCTGTAAGGCCGCTCTGGGTCATCCTGAGCAAACTCATTCCATATCTCCTGCTCTCGGCCTTCAATTTCACCACGATACTGCTGCTGGCGCACTATGTCATGGAGGTTCCGGTCAACGGAAGTCTCGCCCTGCTGTCTTTGGCCGCAGCGCTTTTCGTCATAGCTTCGCTCGCGATAGGACTTCTCGTATCGGTCATTTCTTCGAGCCAGAGGACAGCCATGCTTATATGCGGCATGGGACTGACCATGCCTACGATGATTTTCTCCGGTATCATCTTCCCGTGCGAGAGCATGCCTCTGGTCCTGCAGTGGTTCTCCGACATAATTCCGGCCAAATGGTTCATAATACTCGTGAAGAAGATAATGATCCAGGGCGACGGCTTCGGTCCGGTAATGAAGGAAATGGGGATACTTGCAGGCATGGCTGCCCTGCTTCTTGCCGCAAGCATAAAAAGTTTCAGAACAAGACTACAGTAAAGGAGGATACCTGTCATGTGGAAATATCTGCTCGAAAAGGAATTCAAACAGTTTTTCAGGGACCCCGGACTTCCGAGGATGGCCCTGGCTTTCCCGGTGCTGATGATGCTCGTATTCCCGTTTGCAGTCAGCATGGACATACGCAACATCAACCTTGCGGCAGTGGACAACTGCATGAGCGAGGAATCCTCGCGGCTTATCGAGAAATGTACATCGTCAGGGTATTTCAGACTCGTATATCACGGTCAGAGCGCGGATGAAGCCATGCGGCTCATGGACAACAACAAGGCGGACGCCATTATCACCATAATGCCGGGTTTCGACAGGGAAACAGTGTCGGGCAGCGGCTTTCCTGTTGGAATCAAGGTGAATACCGTCAACGGGACAAAGGGAAGCCTCGGCTCCCAGTACATACTACAGTGCGTAAGAAGTTATGTCGGAGAAAAAAATGCCGCTTCGGGAACGACCGTGCCGCCCGCAGCGGATATTTCGGAAAAATATTATTTCAACCCGGGAATGGATTACAAACTGTTCATGATACCGGCGCTTATCGTCATAGCCATAACAATGATAACGGCCTTTCTTCCCGCACTCAACATCGTCTCCGAGAAGGAAGCCGGCACCATAGAACAGATCAACGTGACCCCTGTCAGCAAGACCGCCTTCATAGCATGCAAGATGATTCCCTACTGGGCCATCGCATTCTTCATCCTCACGGCATGTCTGATCATAGCATGGGCGGTTTTCGGCTATACTTCCAGAGGCAGCGTACTGTGGCTGTACCTTTTCACGATCCTTGACATCATAGTGATGGCCGGTCTCGGCCTTCTCATATCGAACTACAGCAGCAATGCCCAGCAGGCCATGTTCGTGATATGGTTCTTCGCGGTAATATTCATGCTCATGAGCGGTATTTTCACTCCGATAGCATCAATGCCGCAATGGGCGCAATACATAACATATCTTAATCCGATGCGATACTTCGCAGACGCGATGAGGGCAGTATATCTGAAGGGAAGCACCCCTGCAGAGCTGTGGTACGATGTCGCGGGTCTCGCCGCACTCGGCTCCGTCATGGTCGGAGCAGCTGTCGCAAGCTACAGGAAGACGGAATAATCATGTACAAGGCTGATTGTATCCAAAAAATCCGTATATTTCGGATTTGTACGAAAACACACATAAAACCATGAACACAATCGAGCCCGTCAGCCTGAAAGAATTGATAATCACCGATTTCCGCGCCCTTATGAGCTTCCGTGTCAGGAAGATACTGATGATTTGCAGCAATTATGACGCATTCATCCTTGAAGAAGACGGGCAGATAGAATCGCAGATATACAAGGAGTACATCGAACTTAACCTGAGCAATCCACCGCAGTTTGTCTGGGTCACATCTTCCGATGAAGCACAGAAGATCATGGATTCCGACAAGCATATCGACATGGTCATCTGCATGTACAACGACAAGGACAGGAACATCTTCACTTTCGCCAAGAACCTGAAGTCCAGGGACACATCTTCTGGACGCAGCATCCCTTTCATTCTCCTGACACATTTCTCAAGGGAAATACACAGGCGTCTTGAAAAGCAGGACCGCTCCTATGTCGACTATATCTTCAGCTGGAACGGCAACGCCGAACTGATCGTAGCCATAGTGAAGCTGTTCGAGGACCTTATCAATGCTGACAACGATATCCTGAAAGTGGGAGTGCAGGCCATCCTGCTGGTGGAAGACTCGGTGAGATATTATTCGACATATCTGCCTGAACTGTACAAACTCGTGCTGAAGCAGAGCGCCGAGTTCCTGAAGGAGACATTGAACGAGAAACAGAGGAAGCTGCGCAAGCGTTCAAGACCGAAGATCCTGCTCGCGACCAATTACGAGGATGCGGTGAACACCTACAGGAAATACCGGAACAACATGCTCGGAATCATCTCGGATGTCGGCTTTGTCCTTCACAAGAACGACCCGCAGGAGTCGGAAAAGGCAGACGCCGGCATTGACCTCGTGAAACTGGTAAGGAACGAGGACCCGTATATGCCGATCATCCTCCAGTCTTCGCAGGGTGATATGGCCAAAGTGGCTGAAAAACTCGGGGTCGGGTTTCTCAGGAAATACTCCAAGACCCTCATTATCCAGCTTTCGGACTACATCAGGGAGGAATTTGAATTCGGGGATTTCGTATTCCGCGACAAGGACAGGCAGGAATTCGGCAGGGCCGCTAACCTGAGTGAACTGCAGGAGTGCATCCAGAGTATTCCTGACGATGTGCTTATCTACAATACCTCGAAGAACATGCTGTCCAAATGGTTCTTCGCAAGAGGGCTTTTCACCCTTGCCAACCAGTTCAGGAAAGTGCATGAAAACCATTTCACATCCACGGACCAGCTCCGGGATTATGTATCGCAGCAGATACACGACTATCATGCATTGAACGGAAGAGGGATAATAGCCCATTTCGACAAGGACACATACGGGAAGTACATCTGGTTTTCCCGCGCCGGGGAAGGCTCGCTCGGAGGCAAGGCAAGAGGTCTGGCCTTCCTGAACACCCTCATAGCGAAATACGGGCTGACAAACAGGTACGGGGGCGTGAAGATATCCACACCGAGGACACTTGTCGTCGCCACTGATTATTTCGACCAGTTCATAATGGAAAACGACCTCCAGTATGTGATAGACGCAGACATCAGCGATGAAGAGATTCTTTCCGAATTCGTTTCCTCGAGGCTTCCGGAGGTGCTTGTGGAAGAACTCAAGACTTTCCTCAAGACAGTGGACACCCCGCTGGCCGTGAGATCCAGTTCCAAACTCGAGGACAGCAATTACCAGCCGTTTGCAGGAGTCTATTCCACATACATGATTCCTCTGACAGAGAACAAGGACCAGATGCTCAGGATGCTCAGGAAGGCCATAAAGAGCGTATATGCCTCAGCCTTCTTCAATGGCAGCCGTACATACATCCATACCACCGGGAATCTGCTGAGCGAGGAGAAGATGGCCGTGATCATCCAGAGCATATGCGGGAGCAGGCATGGGGACCTGTATTATCCGATGCTCTCCGGTGTGGCCCGTTCCGTGAATTTCTATCCGATCGGCAAGGAAAAGCCTGAAGACGGTGTCGTGAACCTTGCCTTCGGTCTGGGGAAGACTGTCGTCGACGGCGGCAACACGTTGAGATTCATCCCGAGATACCCGAAACGGATTCTCCAGCTTTCAGACATGAAAATCGCCCTGAATGACACCCAGAAGACCATGTATGCTCTGGATATGCGTCCCGGTGCCTTCATGATTTCCCGCGATGATGCAGTGAATCTTGTGAAGCTGCCTGTTTCGGAAGCCTTGAAAGGATATGATCATCCCGAACTCGTGGCATCCACCTTCAGCACTTCCGACAACCGGATGCTGCCAGGCATTAATGCCGACGGTCCGAGGATCATAACTTTCGATTATATCCTGAAATACAGCCGGTATCCTCTTGCACAGGTCCTGTCCGACCTGCTGAAAATGTGCAGGGATGAAATGATGTGCGATGTGGAGATGGAATTCGCGATGGATGTCATTCCGGAGAGCCAGACCCAGGACTGCGTGATAAAGCTCCTTCAGGTCAGGCCGGTGGTAGATTATGCGGACGAGTACGACATTTCGATAGAAGACGAGATGAAGAACATGGAAAAAGTCTTCATCGTCTCCAGGAACGCACTCGGTTCCGGTGAGATTTCGGGTCTTGACTATATAATGTATGTCGATCCCGAGCTCTTCGACAGTGCCAGGACAAAGGAGATCGCCGAAGAGATTGACAGGATAAACAAACGGCTGAAGGCAGAGGGGAAGTCTTATCTTCTGATAGGTCCGGGCCGGTGGGGCTCGTCCGATCCATGGCTCGGGATACCTGTGCTGTGGAGCAATATCTCCGAGGCGAGGCTCATCGTGGAATGTGCCATCCCAGGATTCCGTATCGAACCGAGCCAGGGAACGCATTTCTTCCAGAATATCACTTCCCTTGGCGTCGGTTATCTTACCGTGGATACTGTTGCCGATGAAAAATCCATGGATGCCGGTTTCCTGTCCGGTCTCTCTTGTGAAGAAGAAGGCAGATTCGTCAGACTTTACAGGGCTCCGTCTTCCCTCGCAGCCTTCATCGACCGCAAATCGAACAAGGCCGTGGTCGGTGTTACAGAGTGAGCATATCAATACGAGTCCCACACAAGACCCTGCTTTTTTTGTGGGGGGGGGGAAAAAGAGAACAATGAAGAAGGCGGTGTGTCATAATTGCAAACTGCTGCGTTATTATCGGGATTCGGGCTAAGTCATTTACGGAAGTAAACTCCTGTCGCCCTCACCCTCAATGCCTTGCATTTTATCAATTCTTACACACCTAAAAGAGGCTGTGTCAAAATTCTCATTTCGACACAGCCTCTTCCTCGAATATCAGATGAGCGGCGGATTACTCAGTAAAATCCAGAGCACCGGACATATTGACATTACCTTCCATCACATATGAGGTAGAAGGTGAGCCGGTTGTAGTATAATCCTGACCGTCGATAGTATATGTAAACGTGAATTCTGTCTGCTGGGCTTCATCGAAATCCATGAAAAGCGAAAGATAGATTGTTGACATGCTTACCATCATACCAAAACCATAGTCAATTCCTTCCACAAGAATTCCGTCACCGCAATCAAGTTCTATTGACTTGCTGAAAGTTCCTGTCATCTCCCCTGTCTCGAGATTGACAGAAGCATCGGAGACTGCTATATCCTTTGCTGCAGACACTACAATCTTTGTGACTTTCTTGTTTACACAAGCTTCAGGCAAAGTTGCGGGCGGAATCGTCATCATGACAAACGGAGAGAAGAAGTCCCCCAATGACAATGTAGCTGAGGTGCTTTCCGTAACAGGCTCGGCAAGTTTGGCATATGCGAACATATATTCGCCCTTCAGATAATGAAGTCCATCATATTCTATATACTCCTGTACATCTGTCTTGGGCAGTTTTACGGATGAATACGTGGTATTACCCTCACTGTAAGGAGTATAAGCATAGATGTTGTGTTCTCCCTGCTTGAAACCGGCTGCTGTCCCGGCAGGATTCAGAAGGATATCTCCGTCAACCGGATTCTCGGAATCATAAATGAACATTCCATCGACATAGCCTGGGACTATAGGGCAAACCTCCGACGGCTCATAAAGCAGATTCGCCTGCTCCACTCCGTCCGATGTCACGAATACGCCTATCTTGTCTTCTTCCACCCATCCCTGGGAGCCATGAAGATAGTTGACATATCTTCCGGAAATACTCAGATCGCCCACTACAGGGAAATCCACTACCTCGGGTTCTTTCTCGTCGCACCCGACAACTGCTGCAAGCGCCAAGGCTGCACACAGGAAATTGACTGTTTTTTTCATGTCCTTGATTTATTAAGTTAAACAAAAAGGTTATATAGGTCATCAATATTCTCCCTGGAAATTCGTCGCCCATACCATGTCCTTTATATTCCCGAATCCGCTGAGTGTCTGTATCTCAAGGGTCGGTGACAGGCCTTCGAACAGCTGCACCATCCTGGAATTCGAGACGTCCAGTATGCTGACACCGCCGTCTTCCAGACCGAGAGCCATCTTGTAGTTGAAACTCTCGCTGTTTCCTCCGTAATTGCTGAATTCACTGACTATAGGGCTGTTGCATATGGAGACGATTCGTGATGATGCAGTATAGGCAAGCCTGTGGGTACCTGCCGCCATGCTGTAAATGTACAGGTTGGCGCCTCCGTCCGTAAAATAGAAGAACGGATTCTTCTCGAAATTCGAAGACATCTTCACGATACTCTCCTCCGAGAGCAGGTCTCCGCCCGAGAACGGGGTCATCGTGGTGGCTGTGATCACATGGTTGTCTGCTGTCATCGGACGCACGGTGAAACTGTAAAGCTGATAGTTCCCGCTGCCTCCGAGGTCTACAAGAGCCAGATATTCCGGATAGAATTCCAGACCGCCGTATTCAGGGTCGACATAGACCTTCTCGTAAGCCCCTGCCGCAATGCATCTGGTGCCGGTCCCCATATTGTCCGCACGCGGGATACCTGCCCCGAGTACGAAATCCTGGTCGTAATTGCTGAAATAGACAGCCTTGGGCGAGTATTCCTCGTAAGTGTCTCCATAACCGCCCTCGGTGAAGCCGATGAAGCGGCCGTTGGCATCGTCATACATCAGGGCCGAGTACTCGTTTGCAGCCCAGTAAGACACATTCTGGAAGCCCTGGAAACAGCTGATATGGGCGCCTCCGGTAAAATCGAACGGCATGGAGGAGTAGGTCCCGTAATATGGAATGGACGAGAATTCCCTGTCCATGCAGCGCATATAGACGTTTCCTGATTCAGTGCAGATCAGATAATATGAATCCTTCCATGCAAAGCCCGTCATCCGGAATTCCGCCTCCGGTTCCGACCCCGACTGGAATTCATCCCTCATCCATCTGTCTTTCATGATGTTCGTGCCGTCGAGCGTGACTGTACCGCTGGTCTGGTTCACGATGATCTTCGGAAGTCCGGAGACATAGTTGTTCGGGATGGAACCGAGGACATAATAGTAGAAAAGCCTTTGAGGACCTGTTCCTATTGTCTCTCCCTCAGGCAGCATGATCTCCTCCAGCCTGTAGGTAGGTACGAAAGTCGACGGGGAAATGAAGGAAAGGCTCGACTCGCCGCCGTCCTTTTCCGTAAGTATCATCCATCCGCAGCCTATCGAACTTTTGGACTCCATGGAATACCCGTCGCTAATGTACGTCTCCCCTGTCTCCCTGTTCACCACTTTCAGCACCAGTGAGAATCCGCCTACAGCCGAAAATGTGTAGCGTATCCTGTATCCGGATGCGACCAGTTCCTCGCCGATATACCATTGGATGTCAAACACTTCGTCTATCTCATCCTCGTTCTCGAATGGCTCGGAGAATTCTATCGGGGCGGTATATTCCGTCTCCTCTCCGAATGTGGATGAGAATCCTTCGAGTACTGATAGGAATGTGACTTTATTCGTCTGTCTGTAGTCATAGCGGCTCTTGTCTTCTATGCATGAGACTGCGGCCACCGACACCAGCACCGCCAATATGATTTCTGCTGTTCTTTTCATCTTCAAAATATTTCAAAATCAGTCCGGGATGGTTTCATAAAGCGGAGTGCTTCCGTCTTCGGCATAATACTGATAGTTGCCTTCCGCCCACTGTTCTATCCACCATTGCTTGAACCTGGCCACCTCTTCCTCGAAAGTTATCGATGTATAGTCTGCAAGGGAAGTGAGGTATTTTCCGAGGTAGATGTTGAACACCCTGAATTTCATATCCGAATAGTTGCCTAAAGCCTGGGTGGTGTTCCACCATACGGGCGCTGCCGTGATGCGGTCCCTGACTATGACTGTGGCATTTGTATATTCGGAAGGTGCGACCACATGGTCTTCCGCGCCTGTCATGGTCACGGTCAGCGTATAGTCGGTGGCGAGAAGTTCCTGACGGCGACGTACTGTCACCCAAAGCGTATCCACGTGATACCCCTTTCTGAATACAGTCTCTTCCGGAACCGCATAATCGTCCGGAGATGCCGTAGTCCCCGATTCCGACACGGCTGTCATGCACTTGAAATCCGATTCCGGAAGATATCCCCACAGCCGGATCTCAATCGGGACCCGGACTTCCGTCTCGGCAGTCGTCCCGGAGGTCGCGAAGTTATACTCTGCTCTTATGTTGCCGTCGGCTCCGGGCGTGAAATGGACATAGTTGTCGCCATGATACACCTCAAGCGTATCCTCCTTGCATGACATGCAGGCAAGGAGAGCCAGAACGGCCAGTATATTTATTGTATGCTTCATATTTCAAAAGATTAAAACGGACTTTCGCTGGTCGGTACAGGCAGCACGTATCCTGCCGTCATATCCTTCATGGCGCCGCTTTCCGAGGCTGACGGCACTTCTGTGATGTTGAGACGTTTGTACATGTAGAACATGTTGCCTTCGCAGAGGAAATCCTTCCGTGCATCGAGTATGATCTCGTCCATGAGCTGTTCTGGAGTGGATACCGTCGTGGAAAGGGAACGCTGTGCACCGCGGGCTCTGCGCACGGTCTCCAGGTATTGTATCCCGTGTTCCACATCTCCCTGCTCCGCCGAGAGCTCGGCAAGGATATACATCACTTCGCTGAGCCTTATGACAGGTATCATGGGATTCTCGACCGCCGTCACCACGGCTTCTGAAGAAGTGTTGTATTTAAGTGTGTACCATGACTTTTCCGATGTATTCGTCTGGGCGACGGTGTATTTCAGACGCCAGTCTTCGTAGACACCGGTGTTGTCGCTTGCGAAAAGGTCTTCGATATTGGCGAGAGGTAGCTTGACACTGTTGTCCGCACCGTAGATCATGGATTCGAAATCAGTGGCGAGATTCCTGTAATAGACCCCGAACAGGACGTCGTCGGACATTTTGGTATGCCGGCTTTCTATCTGGCAGGTGATGTCATCGGACGGTGTGAAGCCTACCCACTGCCGGTCATTGTAGAATGAGGTATAAAGCTCCATTGCCGCAGCTCTTGCGATGGAATGGTAGCCGCTTCCTGCATACATGCAGACCCTTGCCTTCAGGCCGAGCAGCGCCATATAGTTCAGACGCCATCCCCTGAACCAGAAGAACTGTCCCATTTCGTCTATGAATGTGCTGCTGTCGAATCTGTAGCGTGCGCTCATGGCGGTGGTTGGGGTAGCCATCATGCTGGCATACATGGCCGCAGGATGGAATTCCGTGTCAATCGCCTTGAGATACGGTTCAGCCGCATTGATATCCTTGATGACTTTCTCAAGGAACTGCTGCACTGAGAGCTTCTCTCCCACATCGTGCGAGAATTCCTCTCTGTACGGGATATATGTGCCCGCCGGAGATGCGGACGGAGCCGGTGCGAAAAGCCGGAGCAGGTCGAAATGAAGCATGGCCCTCAGAGCCAGAGCCTCTCCCCTGATCATGTTCCGCTCATCGTTCCCGTACGCGAATCCGCTCTCGGGAAGGCCGTCGATATGTTCGAGGATCTTGTTGACGTTTGCAATAATGGAATACTGAGTCTCCCATATTTCCGCTATCACCGGCTGAGTATTCGTCGAATTGTATACGAAATCAGCGGCATCGCGGCAGAGGGCAAGCGTATTCTCTCCCTGCGATGAATTGTCGGTGAGATATTCCTGTGCTACGGCACTGAGGAATCCCCATGACATGTTCTCTCCGTAGACGGCCGTATTGCCGAGTTCGAGGTAAATACCGTTCAGGGCATTGCGGAAGCCGTACCCCGTAGAGAAAAGGTCTTCTTCGTCTATGGTATTCTCCGGTGTGATGTCAAGCCAGCCGCAGGAGGCCAGCATGAAAACCGGGACTATGGCTGATATAATGTGTTTCATACTCTGCAGGACTTAGAAAGATAAGCTCAATGAAAAACTGAATGTGCGTGCAAAAGGGTAATCGAGTCCCCTTTCCCTCTTTATGGAAGAAAGATAGAATATGTCGTTTGCCACAAGGGACAGCCTGCACATGGATATGTGGGCCTTGCGGAGAAGTTCGGTCCTGAAGTCATAGCTCAGTGTCACCGAACTGAACTGCAGAGTATTGTCCTTCTGCACAAAACGTGATGTGGCGCCTGTGGTGATATTCCTGTCCCTGATGTCCTTCATGGTAGTGACATCTCCCGGTTTCTGCCATCTGTCGAGCAATACGCGCCTGTCCACATTCTCCGCCGACAGGTCGACATTCTCCACATAGTCGACAAGGGTATTGTTATAGGCATCGCCTCCGAAACGGTACATGAAGGAGGTGAAAAGGGACCATTGCCTGTAGGATGCCGTGAAACCGAAGGAGCCTTGTCCTTTTGGAGCGGTATCCCCTATCACTGTCCAGTTTTCGGCCGACCATTCATCTGTGACCTCCCCGTTCGGCTTCAGGTAGATTTCCTTGCCGTTCGACGGGCTGATGCCCAGGGACTTCATTCCTGCTATGGCAGTCATGGATGCGCCCTCGTAATATTTCAGATAGGGTTTCGAATAGGTCTTGTCCGTAGATGACGAAGGATCGAAGTCTTCGAAGAGCTCTTCCACCCTTTTGTTGTATGCTTCCATGGCTTCGGAGATTTCCTCTACAGTGTTCCTGTTCCTGGCGAAATTCCCGAATACATTGATATACCAGTCCTTGTCCTGATACAGTCTGACTCTGACGTCCACCTCTGCGCCCACATTCCGTACCACTCCCATGTTTTCCTTGTAGGATGAGAATCCGGTTGATGTAGGAAGGGCGAAATCCGTAATCAGATCCACCGTCCTCTGATTGTACATGGATGCCTTGATATACAGGCGGTCTTCCCAGAGACCGATCTCGGCACCGTAGTCGAGCTGGTATGTCTTTTCCCAGTTCAGGTCAGGGTTGCCCATCTGGGACAGGAAGACACCGTAGCCTGTCGGGAACCAGGAATCGGTCTGCAGCTGATACAGATTCCTGGCTGCATATTGCGAGAAATTCGTCTTTCCGGTAAGCCCGTACGAACCTCTGATCTTCAGAGTCGAAATGACGTCCTGCCGTTTGAGGAAGCTGCAGTTATGCAGGTTGACTCCTGCCCCGGCAGCCCAGAACATGGACCAGCGCCTGTCAGAACCGAATTCCGAAGATCCGTCAAGACGTCCTGTCAGGTCTCCGAATATTATGTTCCGCCACATATAGTTGCCGGTCAGCAGGAAGCCGACGAGGTGTGTCTTGCTGTCATTGACAGTCGGTTTGTCCACTATCTGGGCGGCATAGTTTGTCGACGTGAGGTCTCCGCCGGGGAATCCCTGGTAATTCGCATATTCGGTGCTGTAGTCGGTCATCCTGACATTGGTGGAGAGATTCAGGTTGACATTGTGGTTCTTTATTGTCCTGTTGTACATGATCTGCAGGGTTCCGTCTATGATGTCGGAATCCCCGGAGGAGGTGCTCTTGTCACCGTTCATGGCAAGGTTGCCGTTCCCGTAGGAGGCCGATGACGGATCCTTGAACAGGTCGGAAGTCTCCCTGCGTATCGTTGCGGACATCTGGAGTCTCATGCGGAGATGGTTTGTGATGTCCCAGTTGAACAGCAGGTTGTCCACTATCTCGTTATACTTCGAGACGTCATAGCTGCGGTAGTGCGTGATTTCATAAAGAGGGTTGACGAGCGAGCCGGAATACCCACCGAAACTTTCAAGTCTGCGGAGGTACTCGCCGTTTTCATCGTAGACGCGCAGATATGGCTGGAGGTGGGAGTAGTCGCTGAAGGAGTTGAACGGCACATCGGAATTGCTTCCGAAAGTGAATGTGACCTTGTTCTTTATCTGGAAGCGGCCTACACGGTAATCCACATAGAAACCGGCTCCGGTGACGGAACGCATGGATTCCTTCATGACTCCGTTTGTCCTCGAATAGTTCAGTTCCACACCCCAGCGGACATCGTTCTCACCGCCGTCGATATAGATGGAATGCCTGTGGTTGAATGCCGTCCTCAGTCCGAGGGCAAGCCAGTAGGTATCCACACCGTTAAGGATATTGTTCAGTCTGGCGTAATAGCTGTCGGTATACGGATCCACCCATGGGGTGCTGCTGTCGTAAAGTCCTGCAAGCCTTTCGGTCTCAAGTTTCTCCGAAGCGTTCATAAGGTTGTATGATGTAAGGTCCGGGACTTCCACCGAAAGGTTGGTGTTATATTGAAGACGCAGCTTGCCGGCTTCCGGGGCGCGGAGTTCCACCACGATCACACCGTTTGCCGCCCGGGAACCGTACAGCGCGGTAGCAGCCGCGTCCTTCAGTATGTTTACACTGTGTATCCTGGTCGGATCGAGGTCATAGATCTTCTCTACATCGACTTCAAAACCGTCGAGGATGAATATCGGCATGTTCGCGTTTCCCGTAAGGGCTTCACGGGAAATGTCGGCGGCGTCAAGCGCATCGGTCGTGATGCTCGTCATTCCCCTCAGCGTCACTTGCGGCATGGCGTTCGGGTTGGACCCGGCCCCGATATTCTCCATTATCCTGAATGAAGGGTCGAAGGTCTGGATAGCCGAGATGAGATTGTTCGGATTTGCCTTTATGATCTCGTCTTTCTTGATCTTCGTGGTGTTTCCGGAGAAGCCTTCCTTGCGGATTGGTGCAAAGCCCGTGACTATCACGTCATCAAGGCTTTCCTTTGACTCGACCATGGTCACATCCATTTTCACGTGCTGGATGACGTCGATCTTCCTGGTCTCGTATCCGAGGAATGAAAACACCATGGTGCCTCCTCCTTCCGGCCTTCTGATCGAATAATAACCGTTTGCGTCAGTGATTTCCCCATAGTCCTGGCCCTCGAAGTAGACGCTTACTCCGCAAATAGGTTCTTTCGTGACCCTGTCAGTGACAATTCCGGCCACAAAATCGGCAGATGAGACATTCTGTCCGGAGACATGCACCGGTACAGCCATGCAGCTCAGGAAAATGGCGGCAATCAAGGCTGCCAGTCTGCCTGAGGCTGCAATGCGGGGAGGTTTACAAGTTCGTTTTTCTGTCATTTCAATTCAATATGTCTAAAATGCCTTCATTTCTGATTATGAGCATGCCGTGGCGGTCTTCCGTGATTCCTTCCTCGAGCCTGTATGTATACCGCGGACGTTCACCTTCCATCACGGTAGGAAGATAGAGGAAGCGGATGTTGCCGCACAGGTGCGACAGTGTCTCTCCAGCCTCGATGATATGTGTCGAGATTATGAATATGCTTTCTGTGATCTCTGCAAAGGCCTGGGTCACTGCCACGGTCGCATCGTATGCATCCTTCACGTTTGTACCTCTGAACAGCTCATCGAATATGACCACCATGTTCCTCCAGGTGCAAAGGCTCTGGGCCACTTTCTTCAGGCGTTTGACTTCAGCGTAGAAATGGCTGTAGCCCCTGTTCAGATTGTCCGGAAGATTTATGGTGGTATACAGGCCGTCCCTTACGGAGAATCGCATGGAGGATGCCGGCACAGGGAAGCCTACATGTGCAAGGAATACGGCGATGCCGAAAGACTTCATGAATGTAGACTTGCCGGCCATGTTGGCCCCGGTCAGGAAGATCACGTTGTTCTTCCCGTCTATGGCGATATCGTTCGTGACAGGATCTGCAAGGGCCGGATGGCGCAGCCCCTCGATCTCCATGATGTTTTCCGTGGCAGGAAAGACTTCGGCCTGGGTAAATCCCCTTTCGGAAGCCACCTTGGCGGCAGATATGCACACGTCCAGACGGTATACGTAGTCAAGAAGTCTGTTCACGTCCTCATACCGGCTGTACCTGAACAGGCTGTCGAGTGCTGCTGTGCCGGAGGTTTCCGCTGTCATGATTTCGGGGTCACCGCCCATTACGGACTTGAAGTCAGGAGAGTCAAGCACCGGCATGATCCCTGCGGAGAATTCCATGAATTCCCGGCAGCCTTTCCCTGACATGGCTTCCACGAAATCACGCAATGCGCTGATTATGCAGATGAGCGAGATTATGCCGCTGCGTATCTGCCTGTACTCGGTATCTGTCTTGATGAAATGCCTGAATTTCTGGTACAGCAGATTCTGCTCCTCCGAAATCCTTGTCCTGGTATCCCTGTCGGACAAATAGAATTCCGCGGCATCGAACCAGGATGCACGGAACGGGAAATCCGGATTCTCTTTCTGGAAGAACCCGATAAGCCCGCTTCGCTTGCGTATCTTCGCGACATCGTCAAGGGGATTCGTGAACATTTCCTCGAGAATCCTTGCCCCGCCTCTGGTATGGACGGTGTTATATATGCCGAAGACCGACACTTCCTTGTTCCTGGAGAAGATGCCGAGATCGTTCAGGGTCTGTTTGTCTATTATGAAACTCATTTCCGTCTACCTTTTATAATATCGAGGATTCCCTCATGCCTGATGATGGTCATCCCGAACCTGTCGTCGGAGATTCCCTCCTTCAGTCTGTAGGCATATACTGGGCGGTCACCGTCAAGTTCCGCTGGGAAATAGAAGAATGACAGATTCCCGCACCGTTCCGAGAGTTCGCTTCCGGCTTCGACTATATGTGTAGATATTATGTACAGACACTGCCTGTGCCGTGCAAATGCCTCGGTGACGCATAATGTGGCATCGTGCGCATCCTTCACGTTCGTGCCCTTGAACAGTTCGTCGAACACCAGGAAAAGACGTTTCCCTGACTGGACTTTCCTGGCCAGACTCTTGACTCTCAGGACTTCTGCATAGAAATGGCTGTAGCCGAGAGCTATGTCGTCGGAAACATTGATAGAGGTGAAAAGACCGTCCACAGGTGTGAAATCCATCTTTTCTGCAGGAACCGGGAATCCCATCTGCGCCAGATACAGGGCTATGGACACGGTTTTCATGAAAGTGGACTTCCCCGCCATGTTCACCCCTGTCAGGAAAAACACGTTTGAGGAGCTGTCTATCCTTATATCATTCGGCACAGCATTCTTCAGGGCCGGATGCCATACCGACTTGATGTCAAGGAAGCTCTCTTCCGACTCGCGGGCATCAGCATAACCGAATCCGTTTGATTCTGCCACATCCGATACCGAAATGAGCACGTCAAGACGGTATAGAAGATCCAGCATCATACGGATATGGCTGTACAGACGGATCCTGAGCAGGCGGTCAAGAGCCATCGCCTTCATCAGCGACAGTCCCCCTTCCCTGCATTTTTCCAGATAACCGAGAACCTTGCCGTCGAAAGCGGCTGCGAGTTCTTCCGCCTCTCTGCATACGGGACTGTCCTTCGCTGCAAGCCTGACCCATAACCCGTGTGTGTCTACCACAAGACCTGCAAGCAATGCCATTCCCGCCTGCAGCTTTTCCCAGTCGCGGCCCAATGCAAACATCTGTCTGACTTTCAACGTTGTGAGCCTGACAGCTGAAACTACGGGATTATGGGATGAATGGGCTTCCAGATAGAATTCCACAGTCTCGGCCTTTTCTTCATCGAAAGGCAGTACAATGCCTTTGCCCGAGAAATAGCGGAACTCATTGCTCCGCGCACGGATACTGTCCACGTCCGTCAGAGGATTCCGGAACATATCCTCCAGAATCATTCTGCCCTGACGGGTTCTGGTCCTGTCGAAGATGTTTATGACGGAATCCTTTCTGAACCGGCCGAGCAGATTCAGGTCATCCAATGTCTGTTTGTCACTGATGAAACTCATTGTCAACGGCTTTTCCTTCTGATCAATACCACTGCACCGGCTATGACGATGGCAAACGGCAATATGAAGTTGAAAATCCATTTCACCGGTTTGCGTGCTCCTCTGTCGATGTATTTCAACTCATTGTCAGGCCCGGCCTTCCTTTCGGCAAAGATCGGGAACTCGCCGTCGCTCAAAAAGCGGAAAGTCTCCATCACCATGCAGTAGTTCGCGGCATTGATTCCGGAACGGGCCATAAGCAGTTCACCGTTCGCGATCATGTCGGCATTGCCGAGGACCACTACTTTCTGCTCCTTGTCTGCCACTTTTCTCGTCATGGCCACCGCTACCGGAGCAGCGTCGAGCAGAGTCTCGCCGCGCTCAGGATTGTATTCAGGCTGCCGGTTTTCAAAATCTATCGTATCCATCTCGTTCCAGACACGGGTAGTATCCGTCACGAGAGTGTCGGTAGTAGCCAGTACGCATATGTCGAAACCTTTGCTCCCGGCATCCGAAACATCGACGGCCATGGTGCCTGTTCCTGTCACTTCTTTCTTCTGGGCGATATAAGGGCCGAAACCTTTGGAGGCTTCCACCGATTCCGGTGTAAGATCGCACCTTATGAGATTCCATGCATAGGAGCTGCTCTCCTGCACAAGGATGCCATCCATGAAGTCCACACCAAGCATCTCAAGCACAGGTGCGAGTTTCTCCCTTCCTGAAGGCTTTGCCGCGATGAAAAGGACGCCGCCTTCTTCGATGTATTTCCTGAGGGCCTTGATATCGCTGTCTGAGAAGTCTTCCCTCG
>CALUQM010000024.1 GCA_944322925.1 uncultured Bacteroidales bacterium | reverse complement strand
CCCTGAGAAAAGCCGAAGGAATGGTCCTCGGCAGGCGCAAGGGAAGCATCACCAAGACCAGAATCCTGAATGACAACAAGTCCGTGATAATCAGAATGCTGAACGACGGCCGCAGCATCGCTTCCGTCTGCCGCTCCTACAACGTCTCGCGCGACACTTTCCTGAAATTCAGGAAAGCCTGCCCGGATGTCGAAAATGCCGTAAGGGCCGGCCGCAGGTCGGATTGAAAGACGGTCAGTTAATAGGCTGTTGCCCGTTTATTTCATCGAAGTCCCGTTGGGAGGCGTCACGGACACAGCGGTAGTTTACCCAAATATTGTCGCTTGTTTTTTCGCCATTGCCACCAAGGCATGATATCTGGGTACCGTCATAACGGAATGCGACCCTGACTTTGTCATTCGAGAACTTTGTGCTGCTGTAAAGATGTCCGGTAGAGCCGCTCAGCAATATTCCGGCGTTGGTCGACATAATGGTAAGTTCTGCAAGATTAGGTACTCTCCAGTGTCCTGCTCCGCTGACAGGATCATTGTAGTCTCCTTCATAATAGGAGGCACAAGGGTTCGTCTTGTTGTTTCCTATGTTCAGAATCGCGTCAAGCTTCGCTGCAGCGCTTTGTGGCCTGCGGGAGATTACGAGTCCGTCGTAAAACCTGTTCTGAAGATCGTCCTCATCATGTTCGTTCAATTGTTCTCCGGTTCTTGTAGGACGGTACATGTTGTTGTCGAACTTGTCTCTGAAATCAAGCATGTAGCTGTCGTTGGACAGTCTGTACAGGTCATACATCGGATCGGCCGGTGTGGCATAATCTTCAAGTTCTGCAGGAAGATGTCTGATGCAACGTATCGGAATATCTCCGCTGGTCCGTCCTCCGTATGCTCCCTTTTCGACTGCCCAGAAAGTTTCTTTTCCGTATGTGCTCGTATGGTAAAGTGCGCCTTCCTTGTAGTAATTTTCCGGATACCAGTCATCATCGTCCGGCCAGCCGTCGTAGTTGTTGTCCTGTCCGCGTCTCATTGCACTCTTGTCGCCGATGTAGAGGTTCGATTCGTTAGACATTGCGATAGTTCCCATACCTATTCTGAGATATTCGTTCAATGCCGGCAGGTACCAGTGTACCTCATCATCGCTGATATAACCGTTTCCGTCGAGATCTCTGTTACGCGTCATACAGGAATAATAGGCATATACTACATTGTTATTCCCTTCGCAATAAGCATTTTCAAGTTTTCTTTTGCCAGTTATGTTGTTTGTATATCCGTTGCTTTCTGTCTTTATGAAATAGTCCCATTCCCTGAAACGGCCGTAATTATCTTTCAACATGGCGGACTGGTTGCTTCTTCCGTCGGTATCGCTGTATCCGTATATCGGAGGATTTCCATAGCGCGACAGAGGAGTTTCATTGAATGTCTCCATCCCGAAAGCATTGAGTTCCGTATTGTCCACATTATAGAAAGTCTGCATGGATCTCTGGGATATGTTGGTATGTACCGTGCTGAACGAACTGTTATTGTCGGGAGAAGTTTCCACATCCATGCTTATGAGCATCCTTCGCTGCGATTGGTTCGTAAAATCTCCCCATGAAAGTGCCATGCCTGCATCGACTGGATTGGATGTATAATAATATTCGTCGACAAACCCGGTGAAACGCGCCCAGTAGTCTCCGTTCGAGTCCGTAACGACTGTTATGCCGTCTTCTCTATAGTCGCCCGTGTTTACCGTTTCATTGTTCATTATTTTTCTGACTACTTCACCCATCTTTACACACGCATCGTAAACATCGAGAAGGTATCTCGATTCGTATCTGGAATCTTGTCCGTCCGTACTTTTCCATGAAGGCAGACCGGGGTAGGCTGCCAATGTGCGTGTGCTCTGAGGCCAGAATTCTACCCATTTGTAGTCTATTCCAGCCAGAACATCAGTTTTGTCGTTTCCCAGCGATGCGGAAAGATACGGCCTCAATTCCGCAATCGCCTGGAAAGGAGTCTCAATAGTTACGATCAGGTGTTCACTGATGGCTTCCGCATCAGTCATGCTCGTACCTTTCTTTGTATTGGCTGCGGCTGTAGCTATTGATGACAGGTTATATTCCAGAAGCACCTGTTCGAAGTGTGCGTCAAGAGAGTAATTTCTGGTTGTTTCCGTTGTACTTACAATACTCCCTTCTGCACCAGGCTGCAATTCCGTCTTGTCTTCGGCTTCCACTCTGATGTTTTCGATACCTTTTACGGTAACTCTGTAAATATATCTGTGGTTGCGTTCGATAGTGAAATTCCCCCATCCGTTATAGTCTTTTCCGGTTTTTGGCGTATCTCCTCCGCTGAAGTCCCCGAGATGTACGGTATATGAAGTTTCACCTGAATATTTGAGGTTGTTGTCTTTGTCGAGTTCAGTATATTGTCCGTTTATCACTACGTAAGTAGCATTCAGTCTTTCATGTTTCCACCATTTGTGGTCAGGTTTTGCCTCATCCGTCTTTTGGCTGTCCCAATTTTCCCTCGAAACGTATGATGAACATGTATCTACATTTTCCTGTATGTTCTCAGGTATGAAAAACTGGAAAGAGTATTCTCCTCCTTCAGCCGGAAGAATTGTCTTCCTTGAGCCGTCGAAGTAGAATTCCCTGTATGATTCGTTCGGATTTTCTTCAATTCCTCTGTTCGGGGCAAGGCGAGTCCCGGCCGGAATGTTGTAAATATAATAATTGGTAGGTATAAATGAAATCGAGTCTCCTGTCGTAATGTCGTTTTCAGATGTTATGACGAATTGTATGTCTGCGACGCATCTTTCAAGATACAGAGTTCCGGACGGATTGCCGTTCCCGTCTATGGAAATTTTGTCTGCGCCCGTCATTATCATCTGCTGTTCATCGAATGTCGGCGTATTTCCGTTGTCGCTGAATGTCTTGCTGAGAAAAAACAGGCTGCTGCCAAGTTGTGATGACGACATGCCGGTCTCGGCTCCTGTTCTGAGTGACTCCACGTATTTTGAAAAATCGCCCCATCTGCTGTCATCCTGGCTGATGTCACCGCTTCCCGCTCCGCTCATGTCGAAATACTGCCAGTTGTTGTCAGTCACGTAATTGCCCAGAGCACAGATTCTTTTTGTACCTGTAGTAGTGCTGAAAGTCGCAGTGTAGATGTTTACTGCAGATCCGCCGGCAAGTGTCAGTGATCCGTCCTGGGTTTCCACTATCTGTTCGCACCGTGATCCGTCCTCGTTGAATATGAACAGAAGCAGAGAACCGAGCCTGGAGTATGAATTGGTTTTTGTTACGACAGTTTCTGCAATATCAGGCAAACTGAATGTCAGGGTTGCGGTTACAGGTCTGCCATCTTCCTGTCCTGCAAGTGTTTCTTCAACGCATCCTGTTGTCAGGAAAATTGCAGCAAGCAACACTGGAAATTTTGCCGTGTATCTGATTATATCGAACATTTCAATCATGATTGCAAAAAATTATCTGGACTATTCGAATGGCGGGACAATTATTGTATGCTCTGTCCATGGATTTACAATTACTTGGAGTGCCACTTCTTTTTTCTCGTCGATGATACCTTTTATTTTGATCCAGTCATTCCTTTTTACGTCAGGTAGATAAACGGTTTTGGCATAAGAATATCCGTTCACTTCATACTTTATTTCCACAGCGTATGTGTGTTCTTTGGTCAGCTGGTCTGCATTGTCCGGCATTACTCCGAAATTGTTTGTGATGCCGTATTCGTTCGGCAGCAGATATGACGTGGAAGAGAGCATCTGCAGATTTTCATCTTCCATGCTGCCGTTCGTATTTGTCTTCGTAACCTGTTCGGGTGAGGTCGATACGCTTGACGTGAGTCGTGAATCAGCATATTCGGGGCTAAGACTGTTGTCGTACAATCCTAATGGAGCATTGACAGGTATTTTGGCCGAAATCCCGATTCCGGTCACTCTCACAATCGAGTTTTCGAGTTTTTTCGCAAAATAAAACGACAGCCTTGCCATCGCCCGCGTGACGTCTATCGGGATTATCTGCGGGAGAGTGCTCCCGGGGATGACTTCGAAAGTAAAGTTGTTTTCGCCGGTGCCTTTCCCGTCGACAGGGATGTTGCTCATCGGTACCGCTGCATAGGAGGCATCGGTCCTGAAACCGGAGAACCTTGCTCCTTCTATTTCTGCCCTGGTGGATTCACGACCGAGCCGGGTGGCTGTTTCAGCGTATATGTCGTTGGTTATGACGTAGAAGTCTATCGGTCCGCTTGCGGAAAGATTCATGCTGAAACGGTGCGGCCCGGGACCGGTAATGCCGGTGAAGTCACCGTATCCGACCATCTGATTGTGCTGTTCCGGATAGTTGGGATCGTGCTTGAATGCGAATATCTTTACCGTATGGACGATGTCGGTCTCATCTACGCTCAATGCCCGCGTAGACGGGATGGCTTTGCTTTCCGATGCGGTGCCGGAGGCCTTGCCGGAAAGTATGAGGGTGATATCGGCCGGTCCTCCGAATACTGTCGGTTCAGGCCGTGAGATCCTGTCTTTCTGACACCCGGTCACAAGAGCGAGCAGCACGACGGCTGCCGCCGCGCCTGAAACCTTTGCAGTTCCGGTGCGAAGTCGTCTTGCGGCTGATCTTATGATGGTTGTCAAAGTCATTTTCTGTCTGTTATATGTCGAAATCCGGCATTACATCTTCTATGTTCCATTCCACGACTTCCACTCCCACCGGGCCGAGGATTATGCGTATCGGCACCGTAACTTCCTGCACGCCGTCCACGCCGATTCCGAAGTCGCGTATGAATTCCGTGACGGAAACGGAGTACAGCACATCTCCGCTTTCCGGATCCCTTATCTCTATCGATGTTTCATCCTGCTCCGAGAATCTCAGGACATGGTATTCCAGTATGTAGGACTGGCTGTCATCGGGGTCGTCATGTATTTCGGGTATCACCTCGCATCTTTCATCCACGGACGGATTGTTGAAGAAGTCCGTCCATGCCGATACTCCGGTATGTGCGACGGCGAGTCCGTCCACGGCTTCTCCGTCTTCCCCGAGCGCACCTTTGAATCCCTTGAGGTGGATATACATGTCAATGTGCGAACTTTCAAAATGGCAGGTGCCTTCGACATCCTGCAATGTTTCAGGTACGGACACCTCGATGTCGCTGAAATACAGTTCGTCCGTGCCGGAAAATCCGTCTTTCGAGCCGAACCATACCGGTTCAGCCACCCTGGCTTCATCGTAGACGGTATGTATGTGCGTCCTTTCTGCAGCATTGCCCCAGCATACTATCCTGTAGCTGCCTGGTCTGAGGTGCATCCTGATACCCTGAAGTTCAGTAAGCGAGGCTTTGTCGAGGGCATATTCGGCGACAAGTGAATTGTCCTGTGCAGAGTAGACGTAAAGGTTCACATTGCCGATCTTGTCCTGGAAAATGTCCGTATTGCCGTCGCCTTTATATACGAAATCCAGAAAGACGTCGCACGTACAGTCTGAGCGGTCTTCTCTTATACATCCTGTCGACAGGCAGAATGCTGATAAAAGCAATATGAGAAATCTGGATTTCATCGGATTGAAGTAATTTTTATAATGAAAGGGAGGGGTGATCCAAAAGGAGGAATTTCAAGGTTTGCCTTCTGGCTCACCTCTTCCTTGTTTTGAGTGTTCTATTCGAATGAAGGCAATACATTGACAGGGTTGTAGTCGAGGACAGTCACCTTGACGATAATGTTGTATTCGTCTGAAGTCACTGTACCGCCGCCCATGTTGAACGGAGTGATTTCGACCTCGCTCATTCTGTAGATTGAGTTCGGTTTCACTGTTACCGCTTCTCCCGGAGTGCCGTCATTGTCAGCTACGAAACCGGTTACGTTGGCATAATAGATATTGCCTTCAGTGCTTGCGGTAGTGAAGACGAGTTTTGCGGAAAGCTGGTCGTAAAGGTCCTGATCTTCAACTGGATCTACCTCCTCTGAAGTCTTGTCGTCTATGATGGAGTCGATCTTGAATGACTGGAGGGCTTCAGTATCGAACACGAACTGGAAATGGAATTTCGGAGCTTCGAAATCCATGTCGCCCGGTACTTCGACTGAAGGTCCTGTAGCTGTCACGTCGAATGGAACGAGGAAGTTGAAAGGCACGCAGGTCATGCTGTTCCCGTTGAAATATACATATTTGTTCGCTTCCGAATCGCCCGGCTCGTTTGCGAATATGTCCTGATATGCTCCGCTGCCGTAATTGCTGTATAATGCGATGCCGAGGTCGCTTTCATTGAATCTTCCAGGAATGCCGGCATTGCTGTTCCACAGACCGTTGGTGATAAGGTTACCTGCAGGAGTTGCGAAAAAGTCGCCGAGAGTCGGAGCTACGGGATTGAGTTTGCCGTAGAAGTTCGACATGTAGATACCTGTGAGCTGAGGCTCGAATCCGCTCCAGTTTACAGTCCATGTCTGGTCTCCGTCACCCTGGATTTTTGCGGAACCTGAAGTGACTGCTGAAATCTTGCCGATTTCGAGCCTTGAGATGACAGGCCTTATCGAAACGTTGGCCGAGTAGTACTGGTCTGCACTTTCTGCATCGCCTTCTGTTATATCCGTACCTACTTCAGTCGCAGGTTCCGTACCGATAGGGGAAAGATCCTCATCTCCTCCCACGTAGAGGACATCCGTATTTTCCTTGTTTCCGTACATGTTCACCAGATCTGCTGCAACCTGCGAAATATTGCCGTTTTCAAGGAGGCTTTCAGAAGAATTGGCAACTACGTATACACGGCTGACACCGGTAAGGCCGATGAAGCGGACTTTATTGGCACCGGTAGTCTTTGTGATGACTTCCCATGCTTCCGAGTTTTCAGTGGCGCTCAGACGGTAAGAGTATTTGATTGCGTCGCTGTTTGTCGTGAAATAGATGTCAAGCTGGTCTATTGCCGACTTTTCACTCCATGAATCGTCAGGAGTTACCTGGGCCTTGGTCATTTTTATGCCGTTGATGCTCAGGGTAATGGCTTTTACGCCGGCATCCGGGTCTGCCGCAACCTGCGGCTCGGCTTCTTTCTTGTTGCAGCCGGCGAGAGTGAGGGCTGCAAGTGCGCAAAGCGCGAAAAATGAATGGATTTTCATGATCGTTTGATGAATTAATAATGTTTGTCTATATTTCTCCGATATTGTCTGATGCGATTCTTAAAGCTGGTCGATGACTCCGAGTACCTGCCCCAGATTGTATCTGGCATTCGCGCATTCTCCGCCGGCGGCCTTTTCGAACGCCTCCCTGGCCTTTTCGTATTCGCCTGCTCCGGCGTATGCCACTCCGAGGATATTCATAAGTTCATACCGGTCTTCCGGAACCCTGCCTTCGAGTATTGAAACGGCTTTCCCTGCATCTCCTTCTTCAAGGGCGGCCAGCGCCCTGTCTCCCATTACTGCCGGCGAGTCCGGATAATGTCTGGCAGCCGTCTCCATCGCGTAAGCGTATTCAACGGAATCGGGTTCGTAAGAACCGGCCACCATATACATCTCCTGCAGGCTCAGGTCTGACGGATTTTCCCGTATTACGGTCCGTGCCCTGTCGAGGTCGAAGCCTTCCACATCGTATTCCACCCTGTAGATACAGTGCCTCAGATAAGGATATATGTTTCTGAGCAGCCATACGTATTCTTCCCTGCTCAGGATATCCATCATGCGTCTTTCGCATTCGTTCCTGTCTTCGGTGAAAGTGTCGATTATTCCGATGACGTCGTCTTTCTTAGGGAAGGACGACCTCTGGAGCGCATGCCTGAAACCGTCCCAGTCCTCTCCGCTCCATTCCACACTTATCAGCGAGGTGTCCACGTCGTTGTGTCCGGCAATATATTCCGCAAAGGACTGCGCCCTGTTGCGCGACAGTCTTATATTGTATTCCCATGTACCCTCGGGAGAGGCGTAACCTGCCACGTAGATACCCGTGATGACGATATAGTCCTTGTCCTTGACCAGGGCGATGGAGCTTGTCACAGTGTCAAGCACTGCAGCATTGTCCTGCCAGTTTTCGAGAATATCGTATTTGTCCCACTGGAACTGCAGCCTGGCCACCCTGCTTTCTTCCCTGTGCTTGACAGGTTCCGGATCCGGTTCTATCCTCGAAGTTTTCCATTGCGGAATGAATTTCTCGAGTACCGGAGATTCCAGTACGGCAGTGGAATCTCCCTCGCCGCAATCGATGCACCCTCTGACACATTCCCGTATTTCCAGTCTTCCGTCGAGCATTGCTCTGTCGTAGGGAATGGAAGACAGGTATGCGTACTCCTGTTCCGAATTGTTTTTCCTCAATATTATGGATAGTGCCGAGTCTCGCTGCGGATTCAGGTCCTTCAGGGCATTTTTTCTCATGAAAACCTTGTGCCGTGCCCTGCCGTCCACTATCACCGTCCCGAAAGGAAATTCCCTCGAGCCGTCGGACGATACGAGTACCGGAGTCAGCATGACAGTGTGCTGTGTCCTTATTTTCGCACTGTCCAGAACGATGTCCATGTCCAGGGTGACTTCGCGTCCGCCTTTCTCCAGTGTCCTGTTGTCGAACCGTATCGCGTTGAGATAGCTTGTTCCGCTGTCTTTTCCGTCTGTTCCCGCAGCGGCAGAAAGGCCCGAGGCAAGCAGGACGATACATAATATATGAAGTTTGGTTTTCATTGTCAGAAGATTATGAATATTATGGAGACGGAAGCCTTCGTGATGCCGAAATAATCGTGGTGTTCCGGTCCGAGATATGCCCCGCATACCGGATTCTCGTAAACGCCGTAGTCGGAACCCGTGTAACCGGCTCCGATGCTCAGCTCGAAGTTCCATCTTTTGCCGAGCAGCCACTGATAGCCGTAGCTTATGCCCGCTCCGTAGTACCAGCCTTCGTGCCGCGTGTTGCGGCAGTCTCCGAACAGTCCGAAAGGAGTGCGCACGTTTCCGACGTTGAACTGGCCTCCGTGAAGGTGAATGCCTACGAAATGGCCGTTGAATTTCTCGCAGAACCAGTATCTCGCCTCAGGCTGTACCAGGAAATGTCTCCATTTGCGGTTGTCGCGATAGTCCCAGGCGTTGTAGTTGCCAGAAACGTCGAGGGTCCATTCCGGCGCGAGAGCCACTTCGGCCCCGACATTTACCGAGGCCGTGGCATCGTAGAGAATATTTGTTTTGACAGCAAGGTTCTGCGCATGAATTCCCGTCATTCCGGACAGATTCCAGAACAACAGGCAGCAGACACTCACAATCAATCCTTGCTTTAAACTTTGCTTCATGTTTTAACGTACGTTTAAAACGCTAATGGGGAAGCAAAGTTAATTATAATTTTTTAAAATTAAATCTTATTATGAATATTTTTCATAAGTCCGTAAAACCGAGGCATTAAAACCTGTGGAAAAACATAAAATCCTGGATTTTAACCGCATTCTGAAAGGACCTTCATGTTTTAACATACGTTTGTTTTTTTAACGTACGCTTAAAACGTCGGATTTTTGTGATCCCGGGATAGAATATTAGAACACGATGTAGTGAATATCAGTATTTTACGGAATAAACTAAGTTTTTTGTGGTGACTAAGATCAACCGTACCCTGTGCAGCGTGACAGCGGCGCTGTGCGGATTTTTTTTGCTGATGATTGCAACCGGGCAGGAATCCGGAGCACAGAGTTTTGCCGTCAAGACGAATCTTCTGTATGATGCTGCCGCTACTGTCAATCTCGGAGTTGAAGTTGCCCTTGCTCCGAAATGGACTCTGGACATATCAGGCAACTATAATGCCTGGGATTTCAGCGAAAACAGGAAGTGGAAGCACTTTCTCGTCCAGCCTGAGGCCCGTTACTGGCTTTGCGAAAAATTCAACGGTCACTTTTTCGGGCTGCATCTCCACGGAGGCCAGTTCAATACAGGCAATGTGTCGACTCCTTTCGGACTGTTCGGAGACTGCCGAAATTCCAGACATGAGGGCTGGTATTACGGTGCAGGAGTCAGCTACGGCTATCAGTGGCTGCTCGGCAAAAGATGGAATCTGGAACTTGCGGCCGGCATCGGTTACGTGAGGTCCGATTATTCTGCATTCACGACCCCTGTCTGCGGCATGAAGACCGGGACGGGACATCACAATTATTTCGGTCCTACCAAGGCCGCCATTACCATTATCTACATAATAGACTGACTATGGCTTCACTCCTGTATAACATATATATGATTCTGCTGTTCTTTGCAGGGATTTCTGCGGCAGGACAGCCTGTTTCCGACATGGCTGGACTTCAGTCCGGCAGGGAGGACCGGACAACCTATGCCGATGCCATGAAATTCGAAGACCGCGAGTTGTCGAAAAACGGCGATGATGTGACTCTCAGCATGAAAATCATCCTCGACAGCACCAGAATAAGGACCCAGCATACGATAACGCTTACTCCGGTACTGATTTCTGCCGACAGCACCGAGGAGTGCGATTTCGGAGCCGTTATCATCGACGGGAGGGCCAGACACAGGGTATTCCTTAGGAAGGAAGCCCTTGAAAAGGAAGCCGACTCCGTGCGGAATTCCGCCATTGCCGTCATCATGAGAAAAAACGGTTCAGCCCAGGAATACACTTACATGTCATCCGTTCCATATCACAGGTGGATGCTTGGCGGCAGGGTAGAGCTCAGGGAGAGTGTATCAGGCTGTGCGGAATGCGGAGAAGGCACTTCGGAGCATGTCATGGAGGATCCTGTGCTGCAGGAATTCATCCCTGTGTGGAAAACGTCCAGGATAGCGCCTGAACCGGAGCCGGTAAAGAGAAGACAGGAACACAGGATAGCCAGGATACAGTACAGGTGGGACAGATACGATATCCTTCCGTCATGGGCAGACAACAAGGCTGTGCTCGACACTGTCACAAAGTCGGTAGCGATAGTCAAGGACCGCGACTATATCACCATTACAGGTATATACGTAGCAGGTTTTACCTCTCCGGAAGGAACATACGAGTACAATATGAAGCTCTCCAACCGGCGCGCCAGAACATTCGCCGACTATATCTCCGGAAATACCGATGTGGACAGGTCTCTGCTTACTGTTGAGTGGAGCGGAGAAGACTGGGAAGGACTCAAGGCCGCTCTTGCCGGATCGGATTTCAGGAAAAAAGCCATAGTGACCGGCATTATAGACACTTATACGGAAGACCGAAATGAATGCGAGAGACAGATGCGGGCTATTCTTACGGAAGAAGAATACCGTTGGCTTGTCGACAATATTTATCCGGGTCTCAGGCACTGTACGTACAGGATTGAATACGAGGTGCGGAATTTCGATATCGAAGAAGCGCGTAGAATGGTGTATGAAAGGCCTCAGGATCTTAACCTCGATGAAATCTATAAGGTTGCAGGTTCCTATCCTGCCGGTTCGAAGGAATATGAAGACGCCATGGCGGTCGCTGCCGGATATTTCCCTGATTCTCCGGCAGTTCTCGGAGATCTGGCTCTTGACGCTCTTGAAGAAGGAAATGCCGGGAAAGCGATAGCTGTGCTGAGAGGTGTCGAATACAGAAGCCTGGACGGGCAGGCTGATCCGGCATCGGGGAAAACGGTTTCTGCCGAAGATGCCGCGCTGCTCAATATCCTCGGAGTAGCTTACGCGCGTTCATCCGATTATGAAATGGCCGGACGCATTCTCGGCATGGCTTCGGAAGCCGGAAACGCAGATGCCGCGCACAACCTTCTGCAGGTCGCCGGCGTAATCGACCAGCTGGAGCCCGAAACACGACAGGAAAAACATATTGAACAATAATTATAAATCAAATTCTAAAACATGAAGACAAAATTTTTATTATTTGCCGGCCTTCTGACCTTGGGGCTTATGGCCTGCAACAAGGAAGAGAAGCTTTCTTCGGACGACACTCAGAACCAGGAGCCCGTCGAAGGCGCGTACATGCAGATCCAGGTAGTCGGTCCGACTTCTGTCCTGGCTACGAAGACTGCTCCCGGAGAGCATGATACCGAGGAAGGAACCGAAGCGGAAAATGCTTTTTCCAACATCAGGATTATTCTGAAACCTACTGGAGACAATACTGCCTCCGCCCAGAGTTTTCTTGTCAAGGGCAGCGACCTTTCCCAGATAAGCGTCGATGCAGGTGAAACATATACCGGTTATGCCACTCCGCGTATCAAGGTCGCCGCTGCCGGTACTTATGAGGTATTCGTAATAGCAAACGACAAGTCGGCTTCAGTCTGGGGTACTATTGCTGATGCTCCGGCAAGTGTCGTCATGACAGACGTTACACAGGCCACGATGCAGAGCGACTATGCCAGTGTCAATGCGACTGCTTCCGCTTCAAAATTCATGATGTTCAACGAAAGCAACGGCAGTGACGATATCACAGGCGAACCTATTACCATCAGTGAGGAGAATACTTACGACAATCCTGCCAGATGCTCTGATGTCATCCGTCTCGACCGTCTTGCAGTGAAAATCTCCCCGACTGTCAACGGCGCACTCACTGACCTTGCCATTGAAAGCACTGACGGCAGCGGCGATGCTCTCGACGCAATCAATACGCGCTTCCCGTCATCTCATGCGGAAACTGCCGTAGAGCCGGTCACCAAAGTGACCCTTCAGGGTTTCAAACTTCTGAACGGACCCAAAAAAGCCTATCTGCAGCAGCACTGGCTGAGGACAGAAAGTGAACAGACAAGCGGAGCCACGACAGTGGAAAACTGGTACAATACCCTGATTACTCCAGGTGCAAAGTGGATTAGCGAAAGCGCAGCATCCGGCTCTACGGATACGGACTATTACAATACGCTATCTGAATTCAGGACCCTTACTTTCAGCAATCCGAATGGCGATGACTACGTCCCTGCCTACAACTACACTGCAGTAGAGGACAAGTATGCAGAACTGCCATATTATGACGAAAGCAATCAACTTGCTACAATCTACTGCATGGAGAATAACTCCACCTATCTGAATTCAGCCGTGAAAGAGGCCTTGAACGGCAACACTACCGGTCTCGTGTTCCAGTGGAAGGCAACTCTCGGCGAAGGGTTGAGCGACAATATTGCAGGTTCAAACTGCTTCTACTGCTACAATGACGAGTATTTCACGAAACTTTCGGATATCCAGACAAAATATCCAGGCGCCTTCAGTCCGGCCAAGGCTGTTCCGGCAGAAGAGCAGACTCAGGAAGCGGCAGATTTGGCAAAAGCTACTGCTGACCTGCAGACAGCATATAATGGCGGAACTCCTGACCAGAGCAAGATTTCGACCTGGCGTGCAACCTACAACATCAAGGTTTATACCGACGGTATCATGTATTACCTCTATTTTATAAAGGATCAGAATTACGTGGCGCCGACAGTCGATAAGGCTGATGCCAAGGAGCATTATTACTCGGTAATGCGCAACACTGTCTACAAACTGAACATCACCGGTCTCGGCGGCATGGGTACCGATATCCCTGGCGGCTGGAATCCTGATGTTATCACCGATGAGGAGATCGACCAGTATCCTCTCTACATGATCGTGGAGGTCAAGGCCAATCCTTGGGTTATCAGTTCGCAGGATATCATTCTTAAATAACCGGCCCTTGCGGGTAAAAAATGGGAACAATACATCATATCGCACGATTTCTTGTCAGATCGCTCGTCCTGCCGGCGGCTCTGCTGTTTTCTTCCTGCATCAAGGATGATCTGAGCAGATGCGGTCTGGATGTGGTATTCCGTTACACTTATAATATTGTAGGGGCGGATGCTTTCAGCCAGGAAGCCGACTGGGTCCACCTTTATGTCTTTGACGGCAGCGGAAGCCTCGTCATGCAGGAAAGGGCGGAAGGTGTGAGAGGTGATGAAGACTTCAGGATACGTATTCCCCTGACAACCGCAGGGGAATACTCTCTCGTTGCCTTCGCCGGCAGCTCCGGAGCGCAGGATTTCATCATACCGGAGATGAACGAGGGCGATCCTGAGGAGAAACTGACGGCCAGTGTCGCAAGGGACGCCGGCGGCCTGAGTTCTGAAAGGCTCAACAGCCTGCTCATCGGTACCCTCGACACCGATATAGACGGTACTCTCCGGACAGTAACCGTGGATATGATGAAATGTACCCATACTGTCAGGGTCATACTCATGCCGATGCAGGGCGATAAGGAACTTGCCCCTGAAGATTACGATTTCGCTCTGGAGGACAGATGCGGAACCCTTGCCTGCGATGCTTCTCCGCTCGGCGAGGACGAAGTGATCTACAAGCCTTGTTTCCTCGCAGGAACAAGCGGCAGTAATTCCTCACGGAATACGTACGCCGGAGCGGAGACGGCGCCGGCATCCGGGGATGGCGCAGTGGCCTCGTCCAGTGCGGTTGTAGCGGAGTTCAGCACTTCGAGACTGATGCGCGACTTCGCGCCGCGGCTCGTGATAAGGAACAATCTTACCGGTTCGGAACTGCTGGACATAGATCTTACCTGGTTCCTCTCTCTTCAGGAGATTGAGGAACACCGCTCGGAGTGGAGCGACCAGGAGTACCTTGACAGGCAGGACGAATACGCCATAACTTTCTTCATCGACAACGACAGCTGGTTCCAGACACGCATCATTGTAAACGGCTGGGTAATATCGTTCGAAAACGTCGAACTTTGACATTATGAATCGCTCATGGAACATATTGAAGCTTCTGGCTTTCCTCCTTGCAGTATCGTCCGTTGTGCCGGGCTGCATCCGGGACAGGTATGTTCCTGAATCTGATGATTCTTCTCGGGAATCCCTGCCTTTGTCAGACATTGTCGTCCGTCTCAGGATAGGAGGACAGTCTGCCGTGGCTACACGGACATCCCTTGATCCTGAAGATGACGAATGGACCCTCGGCTTTACGGAAGAAGAGCACAGAATCAATACCCTCACACTGATAATGATGCGCGTTGCCGACGGTCGCGAAGTCTTCGAAGTGTCCAGAACTGTCGATGTTAGCGGTCAGACAGGTCCCGGCAATGACGGTTATGTCGAGGCGGAATTCGATCTTACCGGGCACAAGGGTCTGAAACACTTTTACATAGGGGCCAACATGACCTCTCGGCATATCGGAGCCTTTACCCTTGATGACAAGGTGATAGGTCTCGATGCAGATGAAGACGGGCATAATATCGCGACCCAACTCCTTGACATCGATCATGAATCGGGTGCCGGAAGCAATATCCTGATGACCGGAGTGCTGACTCTCGACGGAAGCCGGGATATCCTCCTCGATGAAACTGCAACGGACAGTGAAGGCAGGCCTCTGATCGTCGAGGGCGAAGACGGAGAACTGGTGCTCGACCTTACCGGCAGCGAAGTGGATGCGGTAAGGCTCGACAAGGCGGTAGCCAAGGTGCTGGTGACGTGCAAGACTGCCGGGAATGACGCAGGATATGCCAATGTTACGGATGCCAGCGATGCCGGCGCCGCTTCAAAGGATAATACGGGCTGGATAAGCATGGGCAATGTCAGATATCTGCTCAACGTGATGAATCGCAGGGAATATGCCGTATTCCGGGAAGTTTCGGACGGGGGCGGGACTTATCTCACCGACCCGAATTATGAAATGAGCGATTTCATCGAGTACAGGGAAGACAAGGGCGGCTACGGACTGAAGAACCTTGCGGACTACCAGCGCAATTTCGTCTATTACGATACACAGCAGATGACCGGTCTGCTGGCATCCGACGAGGCGCCTGAAGACGGGGACTGCAGAAGAAGCACCGTACTTCCTTACGACAAGACGAAGCTCGACCGCAATGATCCTGAAAATCATTATACGGACGGTCTGTACTGTCCGGAGAATATGGTACGCAAGATGGCTTTCAATGACGGTGAGGATGCCGAGTTCATGTCAGTCAACCGCTTTGTGTCCACGCACATAGTCATCGGAGCCAGGTATACTCCGAAAAAAATATGGATCGTCGATGAAAGTTCCGGAACGCTCAAGCAGGCGACCTGCAATACAGAAGGCGAGGCTATGAAGCTTCTGCCCGAAATAAAAAACTATGAAATGCCCGATGTGTCTCTGGAATATGATCAGGGTACATTCTGGTATGAAACCAAGACAATGGAATATTACTCGTTCGATGCCATGCGGCTTAAAAACGAGATGGCTGCCGACCTTCCGGAAGAGGAAAAACCGGCGTTTACGAGATATGACGGGGGATGGTGCTATTATTTCTCATTCATCGACGGTGACGCGAATTCCGACGGACTCATAGATTATGCCGGACAGGAGCGCTGGGGCGTGAAGAGAAACCATTATTACATAGTGAATATTACGGAGATCATAGCTCCCGGATCGGCTTATCCCGGAAACGAGATGATGCGCATCCATTCCGAACTGCTGGACTGGATAGACAAGGGCGGTTCGGACGTGGAACTGGATGTCCCTCAACAGTAGAACTGACAGGATATGATGAAACGGCTTTTCATAATTCCGCTCATTGCCCTGATGGCGGCGGCCTGTACAAAGGAGGATATTTCTGTCTCCGGACATGAAAATATCCCCATGAGGCTGTATTCCAATGCCGTGGATTCCGAAACATCGTCTTCCGCCGGTTCTGCCGTATTCCTGTTCTGGGATTTCGGCGATATAATCAACAATACCGCATATCCCGTGCCTCTGGTCGTCTGCTATCCGGAAGAATCCATAGATGATTATGCCAGACCTAATGATCCGTACAATACCGGGCGTCTTTATCCTGACGGAAACAGGAGGGCGCTGGCAAACGGTTATGCTCCTTCTCTCCTGATCCCCGCAACAGTGACGGTGGACGGTGAGGAAAGGACGGACTACGAGAATCTGACCATACCGGAGAATTCCCTGTGCGAGACTGATGTGCTGACTTCGGTGCAGCCGATAGTTGGATCCGCTTCCCTCCCTTTCGACAGGAACGGCGGAGAACCGCTGGAGTTCATGCATGCCTGTTCCAAAGTTATAATCAATGCGAAACTTGCCGGCGACATGACGCGTTTTATCAGACATGTCAGGATAAGTCCTCACAAGAGCATGGTGGCCAACCGTATGAAATGGGACAGGGACGAGAGTTTCTACAGGGCCGAAGCCGTGTGGAATGATTCGGATGCGGATTATCCCTGTGTTTTGGGACAGCCGGAAGATGCGGACCAGCTGACAGCCCAGATTACGAGCGATGTCTGTCAGGCGTACGTGACACCGAGGATGGTGGAGATGCCGGTAGAAATTACCGTCGAGAGGTCGGAAAACGTACAGTTTATCGATTCAAAAGAGGTGACTTTCAATGCCATACTTGGGTTCGACATAGACAGGGACGGCAATAATCCCGAGGACCTGGACAAGTCCGGCAATGTGAAGAACAGCAATACCCTGTACGAAAATGAAGCATATACATTTACCCTTGTTTTCGGCGAGGACGGTATTGAACTGACAGGCAGAAAATGCGAGTGGGAGGCCGGAGGCAACATTATAATCCCGATTTATCCTATATTGCCCGAAGATGAGACAACTTGACATCATAATACTGCTGCTTCTGCTGCTTGCGCCTGCGTGCAACCGTATCGGAGGGGACGGCGGCATGTCTGCTGACCGCGACGGTAAGATGCGTGTGGAACTGCTCCTGCCAGGAATGTACGGGGGCGGGATTTCTACGTCGTCGCAGCAGGCGTCTTCCGCTTCCGTGACTTTGCCTTCTCCGCAGACGAAAGCGGCGGACAATCTCGGTCCCGACTGGCATGAACTGCCGGAAGGGGCATATACGGTGCCGCTTGAAGTCGGCTCGACTTTATGGATATATTACATGCAGTTGCAGGACGACGGCACATACGGACCGCCGCAGATGAGAGGATATGTTGTAGGAACGAATACCGGAGGTTTCAACTCTCTGTATGCATGCACTTACACCGAAGACGAGAACGGCATGCTCCATCTGAATTCCGATGAACTCGGGGCTCCTTTGTATCTGGAGACGGGAACGTACAAGTTCAAGATGATTTCTCCAGCCCATCCCATAACAAAGGATATGAAGATGATGGTGGACAACGGCATGTATTTCTATTCTACCGACGGACGTTACAGTGAAACCTCCGCAGCGGCAGTGGACATAACGATAAACGATACGGGAGTGCAGTACGTTACCCTGAATCCGATAATCAGTCAGGTGGCGAGATTCACTTTCGAAATCAAAAAGGGCGACGGAGTCTATGAGGTGAATCCTCTGGCTGCAGGTATCGAGATCAGCGGGATACAGAATACGGATGCCGGCGTGGTATTCAACTGGTGTTCCGAGGATATTGCCGATACGCTTGAAATGAAGTACGGTGACAAAAGGGCATGGGTGACGATCCCAGGGGACGAGATAGTGTCCGACGAGTCGGGCACGCTGACCTGCGATATAGGGGTGCTGCCTACATACGCTGTGCAGAATTCGATTTCGATGCTTCTGAATCTGGCGGTGAACGGTGTACCTACCCAGTACATGTCCTTGCTGAACGGCCTGACTCTCCAGCACGGACATTCATACAACATAAAGTGGGAGGTCAACGAAAATGACAGCAGGGTAAGCGTGATGACATGGCAGAACCAGTCCTGGTCTGCAGACCTTGTTCCTGTTCCGGCCGCTTCCCTGACAACAAGGAGGATGGAACCATGAATCATAACGGATTTGCTGCAATACTTGCGGCCGTGATAATGTCTGCCGCCTGCGAAACCTTGCCCGAGAGTCCGTCGGTCTCTGGCGGAGGCGTGGTCGAAGAGGGCATTCCTGTCAGCGTTTCGGTCAATCTCGGGACGAGTCCTTTCTCCATGGATACAAGGGCATCGGATTCCCATACCTACGAGGTCGAGAACCTTATATATGATATCTGGGTGATCCAGTTCAACAACAGGGGGCAGCGTATAGGCAGCGAGTATTTCCCGAGGGAAGGCCTCGCCGGCCAGTTCATAGAGAATTTTGAAGTCGGTCTTGTCACGGCGATGGGATGCACGGTCTGCCTTGTGGTGAATACGGAAGACGCGTCGCTGCACTGGCCCGACAACCTGCCTGATTTCCAGGAAACCATGTTTGACGTAAAAGCCAACAACGAACTGGACAGGACCAGGATTCCGATGTGCGGATACTGGAAGGGCGATGTTTCGGGAAACATGCATGAACTGACGGTCCTCCTGAGCCGCATGATGGCCCGCATCAATCTGGTTGTCAACAATGGCACGGGGGAGACCCTCGGCGATCTGGAAGTGGAACTCGGGAATGTTCCGACAATGGCATACGTATATCCTATGGTAGACCATGAAATTCTGCCTGAGACGGCATATCTGGAAGACAGCTTTACCGACGTGTTGCCGGAAGGGCTGGCTGCCGGTGCGTCGGAAACCTTCCATCATTATATTGCGCCCAATATATGCGGCAGCGAAGAGTTTGCGACGACTGTGAAGATAACTTCCGGAGACAGGGAGTGGAATGTGACCCTCGGTACGAATTCTCCCGACACTGCAGAGCGGATTTACACACTGTATGCAAACAACTATTATACGTTTACACTGAATCTGAAAGCGGAATGATGAATTGCATTGTGAAATATTGCATTCTTGCCGCGATGGCCGCAACGGCAGCCGTAGGATGCTCTGCCGAGAAGTCTCTCGGACCGGACATCCCGCACAGGGCTGTCGAACTGAGTGCATACCGGTCCCACATCATTACGCGGTCGGGAGATCAGACTACCGTGTTCGATGCCGGTACCGCATACGCTCTTTTCATAAGGGACAACAGCGGATGGCTTGTCCAGGCCCATGGCGATGATGCGGCCGTAGAGACGGCGGACCACAAGATAGATTACGGCGCATCGATTACATTCGGAGACAGTCCGATAGATTTCTATGGAGTCACATACGGGACGGCGGCTGCCCCTGAAATCGTTTCTCCAGACGGAACACCGGCAGTGCGCGAGTCGTTGGATGATGACGGTTTCCTTCCCGACCTGATGTTTTCGAGGAACCTTACAGGCAGAACGTTTGACGGGGGAACTACGCTCGAGATGGATTTCTGCCATGCTTTCAGCAAGCTGAATATCCAGGTAGTAAAGCAGGATGAAAGCGAGGATGAAATAAAGCAGCTCACTGACGCAAAAATAAAAAAGATCGAAATCACCGGAACGCACGGCAGCGGTACTTTCGGTTTCATGTACGGGAACTGGACGTATTCTGACGCGACGGATGCCGTAGTGAACCGCCCATACTACAGCGATGATGCCGGGCTTGTTCTGACTACGACTCCCGTACCTCTTTCGCCAGGCACCGATCCTGCCACGGGGAAAGAACGTGAATTTTATATTTTCCCGAACAGCGACGGCGCCCAGGTGTCGGTGACCGTGACTGTCTCCGGAGTCAGGGATGAATACGGACAGCTTCTCGAGGACGTAGAGCGAACTTACGAAATACGGAGACTCAATGACAATACCGGGGAGGATCTCGGTGTATTTGAATTCGAACCTAATCATGAATATACATTGCTTGTCACTGTCCTGAAAGATGACGTGAGAACGATAGCGATAGCTCCGCTGAAATATGAGTGGATAGATCACGATATCGACATGGGCGATCTGTCTCACGGTGCAGACGCATTCATGGGACAGCCTGTGACTTTTGCGAACCAGATGTGGATGGACAGAAATCTCGGGGCGAGCAGTGCGGACTGCGAAAATGACTGGTGGAACTGCAGGGGGTACTATTACCAGTACGGACGGAATCTCCCGTTCATTCTGGACATGGATAAATATGATCTGGCCCTGACTTCCGAACCGGAGGGCGGCCTTCGTCTGATGGCGTTCTATACTTACAATGAGAACGGCCAGCGTGTCTACGGAGGATTCGAGGCTAAAAGCACGACCAGGCTGCCGACAACGCCTGTTCCTGAAGGATGTGCCGCCACGCCTGCAGGGATACCTGTCATGTATCCCAATGTGGCGATGAATCCGGGAGAATCCGGCTTGAACGGGCAGACTTTGATATACAATTTCGTTTACGACATAGGCAGCGGCGGAACATGGCTGTACAATGAAAACGGAATCGGTGAAGCCGCCAATGTAAACCAGATGTGGACCGAGAGTGTCGAAAATCATCCGTGTCCGAAAGGCTGGCGCCTGCCTACCAGAGAGGATTTCGCGACATTTGTCCCGGACAAGGCTTTCTCGGCTCCGTGGGACAGGACTTTTCATAAGCCACAGTCGTACAATGGAAGCATAACAGGAAAACCGGAATACCTGTGCTACGGCAGTATCGGAGGCGAAAGCGCAATATATGTCATCAAGAATTTCGGAAGGGAAGACTGTTACAGGATAAAAATAACCATGAAGGAGACTAACAGTCCTGATTACGGGGAGCACAGTTCGGACGGAAAATATTATTATGAGTGTTCGTATTATTCCGGAGACGAAACCATGACATTCGCGGGACTGGATACCGAGGAAAAATTCCTGAATTCGGGACTTGACTGGTCCCTCCCGTCGGCTACCATGCAGATTCCGGCATGCGGGTTCATATATCCCGGCGGAGGCCTGTACCTCTGCGGAGACGGCATCAATGCCATTTTAAGGACAACCGACTACGTCGGGGCTTCAACCAACTGGGTCTGCTATCTGAGGAATGACGACTGGACTTTCGGTATGCAGAGCTCCAGCCGCAAGGCTCTCGGGGACCAGATACGCTGCATCCGTGACGTCACGGCCTTTTAGACGGCAGGGAAGGAATGCCGGCTCCGGAGCGGGACAATATCGTTGGCCTCAAAAGATTGTTTCTGTATTCGGTGGGACAAACACCCAGCCGTTTCCTGATATACCGGCTGAAATAAGACACGGAAGAGAAATTCATACGCTCCGCGATTTCCGTAAGCGGGAGTTCTTTCTGCCGGAGCAGTCGGGTGATTTCCTGCATGGTGAAGCGTTCGATCCAGTATGAGGCAGGCTCCCCGCTTATCCTTTTACATGTTTCCGACAGGTAGTGGGGCGTGATGCATAGGCGTGAAGCATAATATTCAAGGTCTCTGTTCCGGATATATTCACCGTTATACAGCAGTTCTATGAAATTCCGCAGCAGGGAGGTAATGCGCTCCGACACTTGCGGTTCCTTGCGGCTGCGTGCGTGAATGTCGTACAGGTCAAGAATATGCGCGGTCAGCAGACTGCCCAGCAATTCTTCCCGAAACAAATGTTTCTCATCTTCCATACGCACGCGGAGGTATTGCAAGGCTGTCTCGCAGATACTGAAGTCCCGTCCGGAAAGTTTCATGACAGGATTCCGCAAGAGCGACAGATGTCCTATGATGCCATAATTGCTGCGGATGGCAATCGAAGTGACAAATGTCTCCGAAAGGCTCATCAGGGTGCCATGAAAATCATCTGACGCCGAGAATCCGGAGGCAAACGCCGCATTGGGAAGAATGACATAATCGCCTGCGGAAATGTTATAATGAGTATCCTGAAAGGTAAATCCCATATTGCCCTTTCTGCAAAGGATATGGATAACTCTGCCTGCATACCGCAAAGTGTTGAATTCCTGTAATGTATCGGCAAAAATGATTCCGTCGAATTTCGTATCGCACATTTTATCTGACAATCTGGATCCGTTGTTCCGCTAAAATATATAAAAACCACGAATAGTGAAAATATTACCCCGGATTATGTAATGACTGAACGCCGGGTCCTCTGTAATTTTGCATCAGAAATCAAAATTCCAGATATATGAAAGATGTAAGATTGAACAATGGCGTGATGATGCCGGCCATCGGATTCGGCGTCTATCAGATTCCTGAAAATGAAACTGAACGTGCCGTAAGCGATGCTATCGAAACGGGCTATAGGATGTTCGACACGGCAGCTTCTTATTTCAACGAGGAACAGGTGGGCAATGCCGTCAGGCAGAGTGGCATCAGGCGCGAGGATTTTTTCATCACCACCAAATTGTGGGTGCAGGATTATGAATATGAAGATGCGCTCCGTGCCTTTGACAAGTCATTGAAACTGCTCGGACTTGACTATATCGACCTCTATCTGCTGCACAAACCCTATGGCAACTATTATGCGGCGTGGAGAGCCTGCGAACGGCTTTACAAAGAAGGACTTGTCCGCGCCATCGGCGTAACGAGTTTCTCCAATGAACGTCTGCAGGACCTTTTCCTGCACAATGAAGTGAAGCCGGCAGTGAACCAGCTTGAAACGCATCCGTTCTTCCAGCAGCAGGCCGCCAACGTTTTTTTGCAGAAAGAGGCTATCCAGCATGAGGCATGGGCGCCTTTTGCCGAGGGGCAGAATGACATTTGGAACAACTCCGTGCTGAAAGCCATTGCGGAAAAACACGGGCGCACGGTGGGGCAAGTCGTCCTCCGCTGGCTGAATCAGCGCAATGTGGTAGTCATTCCCAAGACTGTGCACAAGGAACGGATGATTGAGAACATGGCCATCTTCGATTTCACCCTTACGGACGGGGAAATGCAGGCCATCGCGGGATTGGACACCGGGAAAAGCCCGATTTATGACGATATGGACCTGGAAACTGTGAAAGGCATCGGATTGCACAGGATTCATGAATGATAATCAATGAACACATTAAATCACATGGAAACGAAATATATCGACACTCCCGAATGGGACAAGACATTTGCCCTCAGTGACAAAGTGAACCACAAGAAAGTCAGCTTCACCAACCGTTACGGCATCCGTCTGGTCGGTGATCTGTACATGCACAAGAGTCAGACAGGAAAACTGCCTGCAATAGCCGTCTGCGGTCCTTACGGGGCGGTTAAGGAGCAGGCATCGGGACTATATGCCCAAACCCTTGCCGAACGCGGTTTCATTACTCTTGCCTTCGACCCGTCATTCAGCGGGGAAAGCGGAGGACAGCCCCGTTACATATCATCGGGTGAAATCTATACCGAGGATTACAGTGCGGCGGTGGATTTCTTCATGCTCCAGCCGGAGGTTGACAGAGAGCGCATAGGCATTCTTGGCATCTGCGGTTTCGGTGGCATCAGCATCAATGCAGCCGTGCAGGATACCCGCATCAAAGCCACCGTTTCATCCACGATGGGAGCATTCGATCCTTACGACAAGGATCAGAGGTATGAAATGCGCAGGCATCTCAACGAGCAGCGCACCGCCGATCTCCTTGCCGGACGAATCAACGAACGCAGCGGTGGCGTGCCGGCAAATCTGCCAGACGAAATCCGTTCCGCCGTGCTTGTTGTACACGGGGAAAAGGCCTACTCGCTTCCGGCTTCACAGGAGGCTTTCGGCAAATTGAAAGGAGACAACAAGGAATTGCTGATTATTCCCGGTGCGAGCCATACCGACCTGTACGACCGGATGGACATTATTCCGTTCGACAAAATTGAAGCGTTTTTCAGGAAATACCTGAGATGACAATCCTTAATGCCAAAAACTGATTGTCGACGGAACATTACTCCGGCAGAATTGCCTATCTTTGCATCCATTAATGAAGACAACCACAGGATGAACACTTCTGCCGGCAGTATCCACATCAGGACCGCAAATATTGAGAAAGACGCAAGGACCCCGGAATTCATAGCCGGGCTGCTCGAAATATGGGAAGCATCCGTCCGCGCCAGCCACCGTTTTCTGACTGAAGACGATATCCGGAATATTCTCCCGCAGGCGGAAGATGCCATCCGGCAGATTGAGACATTATGGGTGGCATGTGACGGCGATGCCCGCATCGGATTCATGGGCATCCAGTCCGGCAAGATAGAAATGCTGTTCCTCCATCCGGACTATTTTCGCAAAGGCGTGGGGAGCGCATTGATACGAAAAGCATTTTCAGAGCAGGGAGTACAATATGTTGACGTTAATGAACAGAATCCCTCAGCCGTGAGATTCTACGAGAGGATGGGGTTCCGCACATTCCGCCGCGACAGCAAGGATGACCAGGACAATCCCTTCCCTGTACTGAGGATGAAACGTTTATGAATCATCTTCCCATATCGTCTGTTGTTTGTGCAGTCGCGGACAGGCCTCCTGCCAGCACGAGGGCGATTATTCCATATCACGGATTGTCCCCGGAGGTTGCTCACAACCGGTTATATTCTTCGTCAGTTACAGGTTCCAGCCATTCATTGGACGTGTTTTCTCCCGGAACCTCAAAGGCAAGATGCGCGAACCAGCTGTCTGCCGCAGCACCGTGCCAGTGCTTGACATTCGCCGGGATATGGATGACATCGCCTGGAAGCATCTGCACGGCAGGTTTGCCTTCCTCCTGATACCAACCCTTGCCGGCTATGCAGACAAGCATCTGTCCGCCTCCTTTGGTCGCATGGTGAATGTGCCAGTTATTGCGGCATCCAGGTTCGAAAGTGACATTGTTGAACGGTATCTGCTCTTTTGATATGGGTGCCAGATAACTGTTGCCGATGAAATACTTGGCGTAAGCGGTGTTCGGTTCGCCGATGGGGAATATCATTTCTTTCTGAAATGCCTCCATGCCGGCTGTTGCGGTTGTTCCTGTAATTTTGTCCTGTGCCATAATTCCTTGAATGTCATGCATTGTTGCCATTAATAATAAAAACAGTATCTTTTTCATGCGTAGAGAATATTGTTCCATAAAATTATGGATTCTTTATACATTGCAAAGATACGGCGGCATGAGTCTAAACGGGGTAGACATTTCCCCTGCGTTTATACCAATTTTACTGAAAATGTCCACATTACCCACATTACCAGAATTCTTCAGAAATCGCTGTTCCGGCCAGAAACAAAAAATCCCGAAGTCGCTGGACTTCAGGATTTTGCTTTGATTTGCCCTTTCGGGTGGTGGGAGCAGAGGGAGTCGAACCCCCGACCCTCTGCTTGTAAGGCAGACGCTCTGAACCAACTGAGCTATGCTCCCGTTACTTGTTTCGTACAGTCTATTGTGCGAGTGATAAAGAACTCTCCCGTTTTGTTTCGGGATTGCAAAGATAGACAACATTTCCTGTTCTGCAAATTTTTTTTGCCATTTCTGACAAAAATAGTCGGATTGTCTGCAAAACTCTTTCTCGCTTATTCAAATTCTTGTCAATTTAGGATAATATTTTGGCCCTTTTTCGCATAATCGTCCTTGTCCGTGTAAAGTGGCACGGAATTTTCAGCCCACCGCACGGTTCTAAAAATCTATACGAATGTCAGGTTTAAAAGGATATGTTTCACAGGTAATCGGGCCTGTGGTCGACGTGCATTTCGATCTTTCTGGGGAAGATGTGGCCAGGGAGTTGCCGAGGATCCATGATGCACTCGTAATTGTCAGAAAGGACGGCAGGAATCTGATTCTGGAAGTCCAGCAGCATATAGGTGAAGATACGGTGAGGACAGTAGCCATGGACAGCACTGACGGACTGCAGAGGGGCATGGAGGTGACCAATACTTTCGCTCCGATAACAATGCCTGTCGGAGCACAGATCAGGGGGCGTGTCATGAACGTTACGGGAGACAGCATCGACGGTATGGGTGCTCTCGACAGGGACGGAGCATTGCCGATTCACCGTGAACCTCCGAAATTCGAGGACCTCACGACTTCTCAGGAAGTCCTTTTTACCGGAATCAAAGTCATCGATCTTCTCGAACCTTATCTGAAAGGCGGGAAAATCGGCCTTTTCGGCGGTGCCGGAGTAGGAAAGACGGTGCTGATAAAGGAACTGATAAACAATATCGCCAAGAAACACAACGGATTCTCTGTATTTGCAGGAGTCGGTGAACGTACGAGGGAAGGAAACGACCTTCTCAGGGAGATGATAGAGTCCGGAGTGATAAAATATGGGGATGAATTCCTGAAAAGCATGCAGGAAGGACATTGGGACCTTTCAAAAGTCGATTATGGCGAATTGGCCAAATCCCAGGTTGCGATGGTGTTCGGTCAGATGAATGAACCGCCTGGGGCACGTTCCTCAGTCGCATTGTCCGGACTGACTCTTGCCGAATCATTCAGGGACAGCGCCGGAACCGAGGGGCCCCGGGATATACTTTTCTTCATCGACAATATTTTCCGTTTCACGCAGGCCGGTTCGGAAGTTTCGGCATTGCTCGGGCGTATGCCGTCGGCTGTGGGATACCAGCCTACTCTCGCTACGGAAATGGGACAGATGCAGGAGAGGATAACTTCTACGAAAAACGGATCCATTACCTCGGTACAGGCCGTTTATGTCCCTGCGGATGACCTGACAGACCCTGCGCCCGCCACGACTTTCACGCATCTCGATGCCACGACCGTATTGAGCAGGAAAATTACCGAACTCGGCATATATCCGGCAGTGGATCCTCTGGCATCCACATCACGTATCCTTGATCCGAATATCGTGGGCAAGGCACATTACGAGACGGCGCAGAGAGTCAAGCAGATCCTTCAGAGAAACAAGGAACTGCAGGATATAATTTCCATTCTGGGAATGGACGAGCTGTCCGATGAAGACAAGCTGACAGTCAACAGGGCGCGCCGCGTCCAGCGTTTCCTGTCCCAGCCGTTTGCCGTTGCCGAACAGTTTACGGGTGTTCCCGGGGTAATGGTATCGATAGAAGATACGATCAAGGGCTTCAATATGATTCTCGACGGGGAAGTGGACGATCTCCCCGAACAGGCATTCCTGAATGTCGGCACTATCGAAGATGCCGTCAAAAAAGGCGAGTCCCTGCTTGCGGCTGCGAAAAAACAGTAAATATTGCAGGAGGGTCAGATGATGAAACATAAAGGCGGCATATATCTCGACATAGCTTCTCCCGAAACCCAGATACTGGGCAGGATGGTAAGTCACGTGACTCTTCCCGGAACTGCGGGACGGTTTACCGTGCTTTCGGGCCATGCTCCATTGATTTCGTCGCTGGAAGAAGGTGATATCGAATATACTGTAGGAGGAGTAGCCGAGTCCGTTCATATCAGGTCTGGTTTTGCAGAAGTTCTGGATGATACGGTGGCGGTTTGCGTTCAGATATAGGAGGCATGGATGAACAGAGTGACAAGATATTTCATTGCAGTCTTTTCCGTACTGGCTCTTGCATGGCCCGTATATGCCGGGGATGCTTCCGCCGAAGCACCGCAGGTGGATATAAAATCCATGCTTTTCGGACATATAGGGGATTCATACGAGTGGCACATAACAACGGTGGGTGACAAGGATATTGTCATTCCTCTCCCGGTCATAGTGCACAGCAGTACCGGATGGCACTGTTTTCTGTCGTCAAGACTGGAAGACGGTCCTTATGAAGGCCTGTATTGCGCTTCAGGGGGCCGTTATGACGGAAAGATCGTAGAAAGGGACGCTGACGGCAACGAGGTCAGGCCCTTCGATATATCGATAACGAAGAATGTCGCCGGGCTGATGATCAACGGGCTGATAGTAGTCCTTCTGATTCTCGGCTGCTCCCGCTGGTACAGAAAACACGATGTGCTGAATGAAGCGCCGACAGGACTGGCGGCAGTCATCGAACCGGTTGTGACATTCATCAACGATGATGTCGTAAAAAATTCCATACCGGAAGAACATAGCGCCAGATATGCTCCGTATCTGCTGACGGTTTTCTTTTTCATACTCGTGAACAATCTCATGGGTATAGTTCCGGTCTTTCCGGGAGGAGCCAATACTACCGGCAATATTGCGGTAACCTTTGTTCTGGCTTTATGTACGTTCGTGGCTGTCAACCTGTTTGCGAACAGGCATTACTGGAAGGATATTTTCTGGCCGGCAGTCCCGTGGTGGCTGAAAGTCCCCGTGCCGCTGATTCCTTTCACGGAACTTCTCGGCGTATTTACTAAACCTTTCGCCCTGATGATAAGGCTTTTTGCCAATATCATGGCCGGACATGCGGTAATTCTCAGTTTTGTTTCGATAATTTTCCTGACGGTGCAGATGGGTCCTGTGGTGAATGGCTCGATGTCATTCATATCGGTCATATTCGGCATTTTCATGGATTTTCTCGAGTTGCTCGTCGCCTTTATACAGGCTTATGTTTTTACAATGCTTTCGGCAGTGTTCATCGGTCTTGCCCATGAGAAGCCGGAAGCAGGAAAGAATGATTAACAGTTTAAAACAAAGATATTATGTTACTTTCAACATTATTGCTTCAGGCTGCTGCAGGTGCAGCTTTCGGTAAGTTGGGTGCCGCGATAGGTGCAGGCCTTGCAGCTATCGGTGCCGGAATAGGTATAGGTAAAATCGGAGCATCGGCAATGGAGTCCATGGCGCGCCAGCCGGAAATGGCCGGCAATATCCGTACTAACATGCTGATCATAGCCGCCCTGGTCGAAGGTGTGGCCATGTTCGCCGTGATCGTGTGCTTCATAGCTGTCGTATAATAAAGGAGGTTCGAGATGTCATTGCTGATGCCTGACAGCGGACTTCTGTTCTGGATGCTCGTCATTTTCGTGGTCGTGCTCGCAGTTCTTGCGAAGTGGGGCTTCCCGGTGATTACGTCAATGGTCGAGAAAAGGAAGAATTATATCGACAATTCTCTCTCCAAGGCAAGGCAGGCTGATGAAAAGATGGCCGGTATCATGAAAGAACAGGCCAGAATCATCAGCGAGGCCAGAGAAGAACAGAACAGAATTCTGAAAGAAGCGGCGGAGGCCAGAAACAACATAATAAGTCAGGCTCGGGATCAGGCCAGAGACGAAGCGGCGAAACTTATTGCCGAAGCCAAAGTTCAGATAGAGGCGGAAAAGGAAAGTGCTCTGAGCCAGATACGCAGCCAGGTTGCGTTGATTTCTGTCAATGTCGCGGAAAAGGTAATCCGCCGGGAACTTGCCGATGACAAGGCTCAGGAGGACCTTATCAGAAGGATGGTGGACGAGTCTCTGAAAATCGATGCGGACAATGCCGCTAATTGAGTCGTGAAATGGATACAGGATTAGTTTCTTCAAGATACGCTTCCGCTTTGCTGAAGTTTGCCAATGAGAACGGCACTGCCGATGCAGTATATTCTCAGGTGCTTGCGTTGCTCAAGGCATTGTCTTCCGTACCGCAGTTCAGGGCGGCCATCGACAATCCCATGTCTGTCTCCGACTCCAACAAATTCTCTCTCCTGGTTTCCGCACTCGGAGGGGAAGAGATGGCCGAAGAGTTGCAGAAGTTCATACGTCTTGTGATGAAGAAGAGGCGGACCAATCTTCTGAGACTCATTTTATATTCGTTCGTATCCCAGTACAGGGATGAGCACAATATAAAGGTAAGCCGTCTTATTACGGCGGTTCCTGCGCCTGAACTGGAAAAAAGACTGTCCGGAATCATCCGGGAACGCAAGGGAGATTCTGTCCTGTTCGAGCACCGGATCGATCCGTCCATTATCGGAGGATTTATTATCGAGATAGACGGCTACAGGCTCGATGCGAGTACGGCGACGCAGTTGAAATCCGTCCGGAGGCAGTTTGTCGAGAAAAACCGCAGGATAGTCTGAGCGTTGTCGGAGAATTGCCTTCAGAAACAGAATTAGAGCGGCACTCCCGGACAAGGGGCTTGTGCCACGGCAGCAGGGGATTGGAAGTGCTCCGTATTTCGGAAAACTTCGTTATAATGGTTCGGCGGTTCCCCTGTGCCGGACATAACAGATTCGTCGGACCGGTGTTGAATTATGTCCCAGAATATAAAACCAAGCGAAGTTTCGGATGTGCTGCTGAGGCAGCTGAAAGAAATAGATACCGGATTGAAATTCGAGGAAGTCGGGGAAGTGCTACAGGTCAGTGACGGGGTTGTCAGGATCTATGGTCTGAACAAGGCCGAATCAAATGAACTGCTCGAGTTCGAAAACGGTATCAGGGCCGTAGTGATGAATCTGGAGGAAGATAATGTCGGAGCCGTCCTTCTCGGTCCTACCGATCAGATCAAGGAAGGCATGACTGTCCGCAGGACTGGTCATATTGCTTCGATCAATGTAGGCGAGGGTATGCTTGGGAGAGTAGTGGATCCTCTCGGCGTGCCGCTTGACGGCAGGGGCAGGATTTCCGGAGAACTGGTGGAAATGCCTCTTGAAAGGAAGGCTCCCGGAGTGATTTTCCGCCAGCCTGTGACAGAACCTCTCCAGACAGGACTGAAAGCCATCGACGCCATGATCCCTATCGGCCGCGGCCAGCGCGAACTGATCATAGGCGACCGCCAGACCGGAAAGACAGCGATCGCCATAGATACGATAATCAATCAGAGAGACAATTATCTGGCGGGCAAGCCTGTCTATTGTATTTACGTGGCAATAGGCCAGAAAGGTTCTACCATTGCGACAATCGTCAATACGTTGAGGGAAAAAGGGGCGATGGATTATACCGTGGTAGTGGCGGCGACTGCTGCTGATCCGGCCGCGCTGCAGTATTTTTCAGCCTTTGCAGGAGCCGCAATCGGCGAATATTTCAGGGATACCGGGCGACACGCTCTTGTAGTTTACGATGACCTGTCGAAGCAGGCCGTGGCTTACAGGGAAGTTTCCCTGATATTGAAACGTCCTTCAGGCAGGGAGGCCTATCCTGGCGATATTTTCTATCTGCATTCGAGGCTTCTTGAAAGGGCGGCCAAGATTATTGACCAGCAGGAAGTGGCAGAATGCATGAATGACCTTCCGGCAAGTCTCGCAGGCAAGGTAAAATGCGGCGGCTCGCTGACGGCCCTGCCGATTATCGAAACGCAGGACGGAGACGTGTCCGCCTACATACCGACCAATGTCATATCCATTACGGACGGACAGATATTCCTTGAAACGGATTTGTTCAACCAGGGCTTCAGGCCTGCCATCAATGTCGGTATTTCGGTATCAAGGGTAGGAGGAAGCGCTCAGGTGAAGAGTATGAAAAAAGTTGCCGGAACGCTCAAGATCGACCAGGCCCAATACCGGGAGCTGGAGTCATTCTCGAAGTTCAGCAGCGATATGGATCCGGTTACAGCCATGGCGATAGACCGCGGCCGCAAGAACAACCGTCTTCTTGTCCAGCCGCAGTATTCTCCGATGCCTGTCGGTGATCAGATTGCTATTCTGTATTGCGGAACCAGAGGGCTGATGCAGTCCGTTCCTCTTGATAAGGTGCTCGATTTCCAGTCGTCATTCCTCGACAGGATGCATGCAAGCCATGAGGCAGATGTCCTCAAACCGCTTGCGTCCGGGATTATCGACAAGAATATCGAATCCATAATAGAAAAAGAAGCTGCTGCGACTGCATCGCAGTTCAGAAAATAATAGCGGATTTTACCTGACAGTTAAGGGAAATGTCTTCACTGAAAGAAATAAAAGACCGGATAAATTCGGTCAACGGTACATTGAAGATTACCTCTGCAATGAAAATGGTTGCATCTTCGAAGCTGCGCAAGGCTCAGGCTGCAATCGGAAATCTGCTGCCTTACCAGAGACAGATGCACCATATCCTTGCGGATCTTCTTCAGCATGAGGCATCGGCCGGAGAGGCATTTGCCGGCAAAAGGCCTCTGAAGAAAGTGGCGATAGTCGCCTTTGCATCGAACACTTCCTTGTGCGGAGCTTTCAATTCAAATGCCATCAGGCATTTTGCCGGTATCGTGGAAAAATACAGGGCCGGCGGACTCCGTACGGATGATATCCTTGTTTTCGCAGTAGGGAGAAAGATGGCTGATGCAGCAAGGAAGATGGGTTTCGAGTCACGCGGCGATTTTTCCCATCTTGCCGACAAGCCTTCGTACGACGAGGCGGCTTCGCTTGCGAGACAACTGATGTCCATGTTCGAAAACAAGGAAGTGGACAGGATCGAACTGGTTTATACCCATTGCAAATCGGCATCCTCGCAGATACCAGTCAATGAAACATATCTGCCGGTATCTCTCGAGTCATCTCTTCATGAGCACGATCACGATAACGAGACAAGGCTGAACGCAGATTTCATAATCGAGCCGGATGCCGCTTCCGTATTGGAAACCTTGCTTCCGCAGGTGCTTCTTCTGAAGATTTATGCTGTCCTGCTCGATGCGTCTGCGGCCGAGCATTCGGCCAGGATGCTTGCCATGCAGCTTGCAACCGACAACGGCAACCAGCTTCTCGACGAGATTCATCTCCAGTACAACAAACAGCGCCAGCAGGAAATCACCAATGAACTTCAGGATATCATCGGCGGTTCGATGTCCTGATGAAACTGTTTTTCCTGCGATAAGTGATATAATTTCTTAAAAAAATTTGGCAGGTCAGATTTTTTATCTATCTTTGCATCCGCAATCAGGGAAAACAACCCTTGAAAGCATTGAGTTCATCAAAAAATATGGTGCGGTAGTTCAGCTGGTTAGAATACCGGCCTGTCACGCCGGGGGTCGCGGGTTCGAGTCCCGTCCGCACCGC
>CALUQM010000023.1 GCA_944322925.1 uncultured Bacteroidales bacterium | reverse complement strand
GCTCGTCCCATCCTTGTAATTACCTATACTTCAATATTTTCAAAGAACTTTTGCGATTTTTTACCGGACACTAATGACTTCGATAATATGAGAAAGTTTCTGGCATTGGCACTTTTGTTCGGATGCCTGCATGCAGTTTGCGGGCAGACGGCAAAGTCCGCATTGGACGGCAAGACAGTCTTTGACTGCAGTTTTCCACAATATCTGACATTCCGGGGCGAGGCCCGCAAGCCTTATCAGGCAAGCTATGAAGCATGGGCGGAATCGATAGGCAATTCGTGCGGATTCATGCGCAAGCTTGTAAACGAAGAACTGGATATCAATCCTGAGACAGCGGAATGGACAATTCGTTATGCAGGGAAGCATCCGGAGATTGAAACTGACTGATGATTTCTTCGGCAGCAATTAGTCCGTGCAGATATCTGCGAAACCGCTGTTTTTCCGGAAATCGGCGCTTTTTTCGGACTCGCTGTCGATTTTTATTTCGGCCTGACTGTCGCCATTGTACCTGTTGCCTGAAAATATGATATTCCTGCAATGTTCGATGTCGAATTCCGGCATGTCGGGACGCAGCTGCGGATAAGTCCCGGACGGGGTGATGCTGTTGTTGCGGAAAATGAGTCCGTCTACCGATTTCGCATACACGACAGGCCTGTCGAAGCTGTTGAAGATATTGTCCTCTATCGTTATGTTCTTTTCAAAGTATTTGTCTTCAGGCATTTCTGATACTCTCGGGTTTATCCAGATTACAAAGGCGTTGTTGCCTCCGTAGCAGCAGTCGAGAAACCTGTTGTTGCGGATGATGACGTTGTTCACGGCTCCGGATTCATGCCAGTGGTTCAGGTCCCCTTCGAACAGGATCGATGTCATCATCGATGAAAAAGTGTTCCCTTCGATGACAGCCTTGTTCCCGGTGCTGACAAGAATGCTCCTGGCTCTGTTGTTCCTGACAATATTGTTTCTGAAATACAGTTCCGGGTACCAGGAAATATTTTCGAGCCCGTCTCCGACGGCAATGTCGTCCTTTATGTCATCCGAAAAGGATATTTCGGCATATACTTCGTTGATCTGTCTGTACGAGGTTACGGAAACTTCTGCTTTCGGGAGAATGGAGACGGCATCCACTATCCTTATTCTGTCTCCGGCATCCGCAAAATCATATCCGAACTGCTGGCGGTGGTTCAGTTTTGCCAGGACTTTGTTCCCGGACAGAATCCTGTCGACTTTCAGGTATGTTCCGTGAACGTTCGCAGCATCATCCAGCATGTTTTCGAACAGGCAGTTCTCTATGATGACTTTTCCTCGGCAATTGCAGAAATGTGTCGCATCCGCCGTTGTAGTGACCATTCTGTCCGTTCCGTCCCTGAGGCGTACGTCCACATTGTCCAGGTGTATGTCTTCACTTTTTTCCGCGATGAAGCCCATTCCGCCGGCATGGTGTATGGTTACATCTTCCATGCTGATGTCCGAGGAGGATTTCGCGTGTATCGCAGGAGCCAGCCTGTTGGAGCCGTTGGGGCCCTTGAATACATATACGAGGCCTTCCCCGGCAGGTTTTTTTGCAAATTCCGCCTTGACGCGGTACGTGTTTCCGCTGATCCTGACGCATTCCGCCGTTCTTCCCCTCGTGCCGCCGATAGTGCTGGCATGCGCATTGTATGCAACGGCTCCGGTAGCGGGGTCGAAAACCATGCTTTCTCCAAGAAAATACATTTCGTTGTCATTGCTGACGATATTCAGGCGGTTCCCTTCCGGCTGTATCCTGGAAAAACCTGTAAATTCTATGTCGGCAGCCTTTTCTTCAGGATATGACCTGATTACCGTGCCCTGGATGAAGAACGGTTCCTCCCAGTCGATGGCGAGGTTGCGTATTGTGATATTTTCCGAGTTTTCGATGAGTACAGGTGTCATTACACCATGGAATATGAATTCAGCCCCGTTCCCGTCTATTTCCACGTTCTTCATGTTTTCCAGCATGAATGCGAAATACTTGTACCCGTTGTCGTGATTAGTGATTTCATGATACCTGCCTTTGGCGTAAGTCCTGTGGAAATGATATTCGCGTCCGCTGAATACGATTCTGACATTTCCTTCCGGATGGCTGTCGAGAATATCCTGGACCACAGGTGTATAGTCGCGGCAATTTTCCGGTGCGACATCATCGACATAAACGGTCACGGCGGCATGCCCGCATATCGCTGCGTACAGAAAAAACATGCCGGATAAAACAAGGTGTCTCATTTCATGTAAAATTTTCCGTAAATTAAGCCCGGAACTTCAACTATCAGTTTCAGATATGCTCCAATAATTGCTTTATTCGTTTCATAAACACCATGTTTCTTTATGGACAATCCATGTTACGAATCTGCAAGAGGCAGGCTGCCGTTTGGATGTATCTTTACAAAAAGAACAGTCGGATGAAGATAATTCCAATTATTCAGTGCGCCGCCATGTTGGGCTGTATTGCTGATTCAGCCTTTGCGAAGGAAGCCGGACGGCCGGATGGTAAGGTCCGTCCCAATTTTATTGTAATCTTCGTAGATGACCTCGGCTACAATGATCTCGGATTCAGGAACAGTTCGTTCAATACTCCGAATATAGACAGGCTTGCCTCCCAGTCTGTAAATTTCGTGAATGCCTATGTTCCTTCTCCGACTTCAAGTCCTTCCAGAGCAGCCCTGCTTACGGGAAAATACCCTGTAAAACAAGGTATTACCCGCCATATAAACAGCCGTAATGAAGACCCGTTCGGAACGGGAGAATACGAGATGCTGGCAACGGATCCCGGTCACATTCCGAACAGAAGGTTCCTCCCGAAATCCGAAACGACTATCGCCGACGTGTTGAATTCGGCCGGATACAGGACCGGAGCCGTGGACTATATTACAAAACCCTTCAATCCCCACATCCTTCTCATGAAGATCGGGAACATACTGGCGCAGTATTATCTGAGCAAAGAAAACCTGGCATCGGAGACGGCCGCTCACGACAGGGGAAATGTCCCGGTAAGGAACAAGGACGAAGCATTCATCAACAAGGCGCGTGAGATAATATACAGTAAAATGTCTGATGAGGAATTCTCGGTAGCGGCCCTAAGCAATGAAATGGGTATCAGCCGCGTACACCTTACCAGGGAATTCCAGAGGATAATCGGGAAGTCTCCTTCCGCCTTCATCAAGGGTATAAGACTGAACCATGCGCGTCATCTTCTGGCATCCGGCAATTATTCGATAAAGGAAGTGATCTGGGAAATAGGTATCCGTTCCCACAGCGGTTTTACCAAAGCATACAAGGAAGAATTCGGATATCTGCCGAGCCAGACCAGAGATTCTGAAAACATGTCGAACAATACTGATAACTGATACGCTGATGAAAACAAAAAGACAAATTTTTACACTCCTGTCAGTTCCCGCTGCCCTTATGTATTCGGGAGGGAACACCGCAAATGCTGCGGAAGGTCAGGCTCCCGACAGCGGGACCAGGCCGAATATCCTGTTCTGCATAGCTGACGACGCCTCGTTCCATCATTTTTCCAATTCGGGTTGCAAATGGGTTTCCACGCCCAATTTCGACAGGATAGCGAATGACGGAATATGTTTTGGCAGATGTTATACTCCGAACGCCAAGTCTGCGCCTTCCCGTGCCATATTGCTGACCGGCAGGTATTCATGGCAGCTGAAGGAAGCTGGAAACCATATCTGCAACTTTCCGACGGACATAAAGGTTTTTACCGAAGTGCTTTCCGAATCCGGCTACGATGTGGCCTGTACGGGGAAAGGCTGGGGACCGGGCAATCCGGGCATTGCGGACGGCAAGCCGAGGCAGCTGACAGGCAGACCGTACCAGTCCGAGAAGTGTACTCCTCCTACAAAGGCGATAAACAAATGCGACTATGCCGAAAATTTCAGGAATTTCCTCGATGACAACGGCGGCAGCCGTCCGTGGTTTTTCTGGTTCGGCAGTCATGAGCCTCACAGAAAATATGCTTACGGATCCGGTACAGGGCTCGGAGGCAGGTCTTTGGATGAAATAGACGAGGTTCCTCCGTTCTGGGCCGATAATGAAGAGACAAGGACCGACATGCTCGATTACGGATATGAAATAGAATATTTCGATTCGCAGATCGGAAAGATGCTTGCCGAACTTGAAAAAAGGGGACAGTTGTCGAATACCCTTGTCATTGTGACTTCAGACAACGGGATGCCGTTTCCGCGCTGCAAGGCCAACAATTATGAATACTCCACGCACATGCCTTGCGCGATGATGTGGATCGACGGCATAGTCAATCCCGGCAGATCCGTCGACTCTTACGTCAGTTTCATAGATATCGCTCCCACCATTCTGGATATGGCCGGAGCAGACGGCATGGATGCAGGCATGCTTGAAATGTCAGGAACAAGTCTCAGGGGATTTCTGGAAGATAATGTTCCGGAGAGCGAGGTGGAAAAAAGGCGCACAATACTGCTCGGAAGAGAGCGGGACGACTATGGAAGGCCGGGCAACCAGGGATATCCGATACGTTCGATAATCCGGGACGACATGATGCTGATATGGAATCTGAAACCTGCACTCATGCCTGCGGGAAATCCGGAAACCGGATATATGGATGTGGACGGATCTCCGACAAAGACAGCAATTCTGAACATGCACCGGGAGGGGACGGATACCGGCCTGTGGCAATTGTCTTTCGGTCTGCGGCCTGAATATGAACTGTACGATCTGGCGCACGACCCGTACTGCATGGACAATCTTGCTGAAGATACTGCCTTCAGGACTGTCGTGGAGGAACTGTCTTCCGAACTGAAAAGCCGCCTTGCCGGACAGAATGACCCGAGGATGGGCGATGACGGGGATGTCTTCGACAGATATCCGTTCGACAGTCCTGACAAGTGGGATTTCTACGAGAAAGTCGTCAGCGGAGAGATTGCCCAGCCGTGGAAATCCACCGGATGGATAAATCCGTCCGATTATGAATCATATCTTGAAAATTAGATTTTCGGAAATGCGGAAAACCGGAATTCTTACATCACTTGTGGCCGGAGGAGCCTCGACTTGTCTGCTGTCTGCCGCCGGACCTCGGGAGGTATCCGGCAGGCGATGCCCAATCTGTCGGCATATTGTGCCGAGGGCGTCAGGTTTACGGACGCCTATGTAACGGCAAATGTCAGTTCCCCGTCCAGAGCCGGACTCCTGACTTCATCATATTTTCAGGGAATGGTTCCTGCAGATGAAAAGGCCTAACGAATGGAAGCCGGAGCTATGGCAAAACGTCCAGTTCTGGAACAGTTCCATTCCTCCGGCAGAAAAGCCTGACAGGACTTTATCCCGTAATATTATTTGCCAAGGGCGCTGATGCCTTCTATGGTGACGGTATCGCCTGCAATCTTCTTGATGAGGCCCTGAAGCACTGTTCCCGGACCGATTTCCATGAAATATCCTGCTCCGTCTGCAATCATGTTCTTTACGCTCTGAGTCCACTTGACAGGAGAAGTCAGCTGCGCGAGCAGATTCTTCTTGATGGTGTCGGGATCGGTAGACGGCATAGAAGTAACATTCTGATAGACAGGGCAGACAGGTACCTTGAACGAAGTGGTTTCGATAGCTTTGGCAAGTTCCTCGCGGGCAGGTTCCATGAGAGGGGAGTGGAATGCTCCTCCGACCTGAAGGATGAGTGCGCGCTTTGCACCTGCGGCCTTCATTTTCTCGCAAGCCTCATTGATGGCATCGATTTCACCCGATATTACTATTTGTCCGTCGCAGTTGTAGTTTGCAGGAACGACGACACCTGAGCATGTCGCGCATATTTCTTCGACTTTCTCGGTAGGGAGAGCTATGATTGCGGCCATGGTAGACGGCTTGATTTCGCAGGCTTTCTGCATGGCCTGAGCCCTGATGGATACGAGTTTGAGTGCATCTTCGAAATCCATTGCTCCTGCTGCTGCCAATGCTGAAAATTCGCCGAGAGAATGTCCGGCAACCATGTCCGGAGCAAAGCCTTCATAGCATTTTGCCAGTACGACTGAATGCAGGAATACTGCAGGCTGGGTAACTTTGGTTGCCTTGAGCTCCTCGGGCGTTCCGTTGAACATGATGTCCGTTATTCTGAACCCGAGAATTTCATTCGCCTTTTCGAGCATTTCCTTGGCGCGGGCGTCAGACTCATAAAGGTCTTTTGCCATCCCGGGGAACTGTGAGCCCTGTCCGGGAAAAACGTATGCTTTCTTCATATCGTAAATTTAATATCATTTGTACCCCCGTGGGGAATCGAACCCCAACCGTCAGAACCGGAATCTGAAATTCTATCCATTAAACTACGGAGGCGGAACGGAATGCAAAGATAACAATTTTCAGAGAAAATGAAATATCATTGCATCGCTGTTTCATCCTATTTCAAGCATCCTTCGTATCGGCAGAAGTGCACGTTCACGGGTGCGGCTGTCGATCAGGACCTCGCCTTCACCATGTTCAAGGCTGGCAAGGATTTTATCGAGGGTGACTTTCTTCATCTCATTGCACAGAAGGGAAGGGGCAAGCGGAATGAAAATCTTTTCAGGGTTCTCTTTTCTGAGCTGATGTATTGTGTCGATTTCGGTAGCTATCACGAATTTCTTTTTGTCCGATCCGGAGACATGCGAGAGCATTCCCGCAGTCGAATAGAAATATACGCTGCCAAGCTGCAGAACTTCCGAGTCACCTGAACATGCGGCTTCCGGATGGATGAGAATATCGGCATCGGGATATCTGGCGGCGGCATCGAGTATCATTCCGGATGAAATCTCATCATGAACGGTGCATACTCCGCTCCACAGTTCCATTTTCCTTCCCGTAATTTCCATGATATGAGTTCCGAGATTCCTGTCGGGACCGAAGAGTATTTCCCTGTTTTCCGGAAGAGCCTGAATTACCTTGACGGCGTTTGCGGAAGTGCAGCAGTAATCTGTTTCCGCCTTTACGGCCGCCGTAGTATTGACGTAGCTGACGATGATTCCCTCGGGATGGGCCTCCTTCCATTTTCTCAGGGCTGCGGCATCCACGCTGTCGGCCAGCGAGCACCCCGCATCCGGTGCAGGTGCGAAAACACGTTTTTCCGGAGATATGATTGCGGCAGTCTCTGCCATGAAATGGACACCGCCGAAAATGATTGCGGATGCGTCAGTCGTGGCAGCCAGACGGGACAGGCCGAGGGAATCCCCGAGAAAGTCAGCCACGTCCTGGACTTCGGGCGCCGCATAGTAATGCGCAAGGATAACCGCATTGCGCTCTTTCTTCAACCGTGATATCCGTTCCCGTATATTCTCCATATCAATCCTGGGTGATGTTCATACTGATGTCGAGTGCGGTGACAGAATGAGTCAGGGCACCGACGCTGATGTAGTCGACTCCTGTGGCGGCAACCTCTTTCAGACGCGGGATACTCATGTTGCCGGAAGCTTCGGTCTTTGCCTTCCCTCCGATAAGTTTTACCGCCTCGGCCATTGTCGCGGTGTCCATGTTGTCGAGCATGATGATGTCCGCGCCGGCCTCGATTGCCTGACGGACTTCCTCGAGAGTGGTAGTCTCGACCTCGAGTTTTATGCTCAGCGGCAGGTTTTTCCTTACTGCAGCTACGGCTGCAGGAATACCTCCGGCTATCTTGATGTGATTGTCCTTGAGCATTATCATGTCGTAAAGCCCCATCCTGTGGTTCTTTCCTCCGCCGTCCTTGACAGCCATCTTGTCGAGAATACGCATTCCGGGAGCAGTCTTTCTCGTATCGAGAAGAACGGTTCCGGTGCCTTCCAGTTCTGCTACATATTTTGCAGTCGCCGTTGCAATACCGGACATTCTCTGAAGAATATTCAGCGAAAGCCTTTCACCGTAAAGCAAGGTCCTGTACCCGGCCTTGATTTCCAGAATCCTGTCTCCTTTCTTTACCTTGTCTCCGTCATGGACAAATTCTTTCCAGCCGAAGTCATCTTCGAACCTTTCGTAAACCTTCCGTATTACTTCCAGCCCGGAAATCACTCCGTCTGCCTTTGCCGTCATCAGGGCGGTAGCTTTGGATTTGACAGGGATTATTGCGTCCGTGCTTATGTCGCCGGATTCTATATCTTCTTCAATAGCGAGGTCGATAAGGGCCTCGATCAGACTTTCCTTGTTCATTGTCTTTATTCTTTTACAGGTGATACTTTGATCTCGTGACCGTATTGCTGGACTGTGTGCACCTTGAATTCAGCCCGTTCCTCAGGATAATCGGATCTGTAATGGCATCCGCGGCTTTCTTTTCTGAAAAGCGCCCCCCTGATGATCAGTCCGGCAGTCGTCAGCAGATTGGATGCGAGGCAGCAATATATTTCGTCCTTGTCGAAAGTCCCGGAACCGGCAAGTTCCTTTTCCAGGCTTTCGAGCGCTTCAAGTCCCTTCTTCAGTCCTTCCTCGCTGCGGACTATGCCGGCATGGCCGGACATTATTCCGGAAACTTTCTCCCTGACCGCAGAGTATAAAGCCTTGTTGCCGGGATTGCAGTGGAGCAGCATCCCGTATTCGGGTCTTTCCCTGCCGCAGTCCTTCCGTGAGAGGGAATCCCTGATGGCTCTTTGTGCAAAGACCATACATTCTATCAGAGAGTTGGATGCCAGTCTGTTGGCTCCCATTATTCCGGTGGATGCCACTTCTCCGCATACATACAGATGCCTGATTCCGGTTTCTCCGTTTTCATCGCAGCACACTCCGCCTACCGTATAGTGTGCGGCAGGGGCGATCGGGATTCGGTCGCACATGTCGATCCCGTATTCGGTACACTTTGCATAAATAGTAGGGAATCTGGATTTTATAAGGTCCGGATCGAGATGCTTCAGTGACAGATATACGTAACCTTTGCCTTCCTTGCGTATCTGTTCGTCGATTTTCTGTGCTACGACATCACGCGGGGCGAGTTCCGCGAGTTCGTGGGCCCCGACCATGAATCTTTCACCCTTGAGATTCAGCAGACGGGCACCTTCTCCGCGTACGGCTTCACTTACGAGAAAACTGTCTGCCCCTTCCTTGGCAATGGCCGTCGGGTGGAACTGGATGAACTCCATGTCTTCAACGGGGCAGCCTGCCTTGTAGGCTATGGCAAGTCCGTCTCCGGTTGTCGTCTTAGGATTCGTAGTCCTCGGGTAAATAGCGGCTACTCCGCCGCTTGCCAGAATTATGTTCTTGCCGTAAATGAGTTCTTCGGAATTTTCCATGAAATTCCAGCATCTGACCCCGTCGCACACGTTGTCCGAAACGAGAAACCCGATCAGCGAGCAGTGAGGTATGATTTCTATGTTCTGCTCCTTTTTCACAAGTTCAAGTACGAAACTTGTCACGAGTCTTCCTGTCGCGTCGCCTCCTGCATGCAGGATTCTCCTTCTGTGATGTCCTCCTTCGAGGCCGAGAGCAAGTTTCCCGCTGTCGGTGACATCGAAGTGCATGCCTTTTTCAATGAGATCATGTATGAGTTCGGGGCCTTCGTTCACGAGAATGTCCACTGCCGGATAGTCGCACAGTCCTCTTCCTGCGATTATCGTGTCTTCGAAGTGCAGTTTCGGGTCATCATCCTTGCCGGACACGGCTGCAATGCCTCCCTGGGCATTGTAAGAATTGCTGTCAGTCATGTCCATTTTCGTTACTATCCCTACTTTCCCGTATCTGGAGGCGCACAAGGCGGAATAGAGACCGGCCAGTCCGCTGCCGACAATCACATAGTCAAATTCCCGTGTCATAGCAGAAAAATTTTACAAAATTATGATTAATAAGCGGAATAACCTTAAAAATTCGGAAAAAATTTTTCGCCGCGGCTTTCCCGCTACGGCAGGCAATGGGATCAGCGCAGGTATCTGTCAAGCCATTTGAAATACTCCCGGTGCCAGAACAGTGCGTTCTGAGGCTTCTGTATCCAGTGGTTTTCATCAGGAAATATGATGAGCCTTGACGGCACTCCCATCATCTGGGCCGCGTTGTAGGCAGCCATGCCCTGGTCTGCCGGCACCCTGAAATCCATGGCTCCGTGGGTGACGAGCAGAGGCGTGTGCCAGTCGGTGACGAATTTGTGCGGAGAGTTGGCGTAATGTCTGACCGATGCCGGCACGGTACTCCACGGAGAACCTCCCTGCCTTATCCCTCCGAAAGTCTCGCCGTCACCCGCAGGACCGACAGGACAGCTCCCGGTACCGACTTCCGGAGCTATTTCCGCTTCGTGCAGACCTCCGTTGTCCCAGTTGGGGAACCACATTTCTTCTGTCGTCATGTACATCTGCTCTTCATTGAAAATGCCGGCATGAGCTATGAACGCATCGAATACATCGCCGTGTACGCCGCAAAGGTAATATACCGAATATCCTCCGTAGCTGGCTCCGCAGGCTGCCATTTTGCCTATATATTTCTCGGATTTGAGAGCTTTGGCCGCGGACAGGTAATCCTGGATGTTCAGCCCGCAGTAATCGCCGGAAATCTGTTCGGTCCATTCCTGTCCGAAAGCTGTAGTACCGCGCCTGTTCGGCAATACGACGACATACCCCTGCGATGCCATCATCCTGTAGTTCCATCTGTATGACCAGCCCTGGCTCAAAGTCCCCTGAGGTCCGCCGAGGCAGATGAGTATCGAAGGATAGACCTTGTTCTCATCGAATTCCGGCGGGTATATGACCCAGGTCAGCATATCCTTGCCGTCCACTGTCCTGATCTGTCTTGCCTCCGTCCTGGTTCCGGCAAGCCTGTCGAGGATATATGAGTTCTCGGAGGTCACAGGTTTTATGGAAGTGCTGTCACCGCAGATATCTACCGATACCAGTTCCGAAGGAAAGTCCATGCTGCACCATGACGCAAGCAGTTCGGTCCGGCCGTCAGTGCAGTCTATCCTGAAAGGAGAACTGAAGTCATACCACAGATCTTCCCCTGTTATCCTGCGTATGCCGCTTCCGGCAGCCGTTTCTACTGCAAAGATGCCCTGGAGCCCTTCTGCCAGGGCAGAGAAATATATCGTTTTCGAATCCGGAGACCATACCGGAGCCGAGGCATTGTATCTGAAATCCGACGTCAGGTCACGTATGTTGCCGGCTACCGGCATCCTGTATCCGTTTCCGTCAGGGTCCTTCCATCCGATATCCGCGACCATCAGTCTCTGTTTGTCCGCTTCATATCCGTCTCTTTCCATGCTTGTCCAACAGAGCATGCTGCCGTCCGGCGACCAGACAGGAGTCGTGTCGTATCCTCCGCCGACAAGTATTTGCGTGCATTTTCCGGATGCAACGTCATACAGGTATATGTCCGAGTCGGTGGAGAAGGCATACCTTTTCCCGGCCATCTTCTTGCATGAATATGCAATGGTTTTCCCGTCGGGACTCCAATCCAGCTGTTCCATGCCGCTGAACGGTTCGGCAGGAAGTTCGTACAGGCCGTTTTCGCCCGCCAGAATGTCGGTGGAATTTTCCGGCAGGATGTTTCTGGATTTGCCTGACCTTATATTGATCCTGGCGATGAACGTATGCGGAATTTCAGTGACCCAGTGATCCCAGTGCCTGTACATCAGGTCATCGGTGCAGTAGGCGTCCGCCTTGGCGAGATCGGCGTATATGTCGGAAGGTGTCCTGACCATGCCCTTGACGCGGCTCGTGTACATTATCATGGTTTCGTCAGGAGAAAGACTGAATTCGCTGACGCCGGCAGGAATGTCGGACATCTGTTCTTCGTTTCTCAGTCTCCATCCCTTATCTGTCTTCCTGATGCCTGCGGTCCAGATCTGCCCTCCCTTGAGGTATATGATTTTTCTGCCGTTGTCGCACCAGCGTGCATTGCTGATGCTTTCAGCGCTTGCAGTCAGTTGGAATCTTCCGCTGCCGTCCGTGTTGCAGACATACAGGTTGCCGCATGACTTGTTTTCTTCAATCGAAGTGTAGGATACATTATATAATATGTATGCTCCGTCCGGGGAGACCTGCGGGTCCGAGACCTTGCCGAAGGACAGCAGGACTTCCGGAGTCAGCCGTCCGTCTTCGATGACCGGTTCCGGCCTGGACACATATCCTTTTTCAGTATTCCGTTTCATGACATCATAACTTCTTTTCACGAGGAAAGACACGGCATAGACGAGGCATGCAATCCCCGCTATCCAGCTCAGGGCCTGCAGGATATTCCTTGATGTTTTCCTGTCGGAGGCAGATTTCCTTTTCTGTATCATAAATATTCCTTATAGCTTATAGAATGCTTTTATTGTATAATCCGTTCATTTCACCGGTCACATCCTTCATTTTTTCTCTTATATGCGGCGGGGACAGGACCTCGATTCCCGCCCCGTGCCGGAGAAATTCCAGGAAAAGGCTTGTGTTCGGGGATACAAATATCGAAAAAGTTGTCGAATTTCCATCTTCTTTCTCTACTGTTTGGGTGTGGTGCAGTGGAAGATCCCTGATATAGGAGGCTTCCTTGCCGTATGCCCTGAAAACGATTTTCTGCCCGGGCTCCGATGAAAGGTAGCTGCCGAAAGATGTCGCGAACATGGTATCGATGTCGAATCCGGCAGGCATGTCGAATCTTTCGGGAAGAATTTTCATCCGTTCTATCCTGTCCAGGGCATATACCCGGCATGAGGCCCTTTCTTCAGCCCATCCTACGAGATACCACCTCAGGGAGAATTCCTTTATTCCGTATGGACGGACATGGCGGAGATCCGGGGCGGCCGCCCCGTATTTCCTGTAGGAGATTTCCACAATATTGTTTTCCTGCATGGCGTTCATAAGCGGTGCGAGATATTTGCGTCCGGAAGGGATGTTTTCTACGGAAACCCGTCCCGAAAGCCTTTCCCTTGCGAGCGGGACCATACTGTTTACAGTGAAAGTGTCTATCAGCCAGCCTGTGTTCGCATCCTTGTCAGAAATGTCATCGCCGTGCCGTATGAGATACCTGTTGGAACTTCTGTCGCATTCTATCTCTATGCCGAAAACTTCATATACCGCTTCGCGGTGATTGTTGAAAGTGCGCCGCGGATATTCCGTGCCGAATTTCCGCTTCCAGTCTCCCTGTATTTCCGGAAGACTCAGCCCCCTTTCCCCGGCCGTGATGAATTTCTGTACGAGCCAGATGTATTTCTTCAGAAGCTCCGTTACCATATTGTCAAAATTTGAATAAAAATAGGTATAAAATGAATGATTGGTGTTAGTTTTTACATTATTTTTCATTTAATTTTGTTACCACTGAAATTAATGGACAAGCTATGAAGAGAAAATTCATGTTTGCGCTTCCTGCCATCGGACTTGTGGCAGTGTCGTGCAATTCCGGAAAGCAGGCCCAGCGGCCGAACATTCTGCTCATTGTCGCCGACGACCTGGGTATGGGCGATCTCGGGGCCTATGGCGGAACAGCCATTCATACCCCGAATATAGATTCACTGGCAACGGGAGGCATCCTGTTCGAGAACGGCTATGCTACATCGTCCACGTCTACGCCGAGCCGCTATGCGATGTTCACCGGACTGTATCCGTGGAGAAATGCGGATGCCAGGATATTGCCGGGAGATGCCCCGCTGATTATACCGACTGACATACCTACCATGCCGAAAATGCTGCAGGCGGCAGGATACAATACGGCCGCGATAGGAAAGTGGCACCTCGGGATGGGAGACGGGAACGTGGACTGGAACACGCAGATCAGTCCGAGTGCGAATACCGTAGGTTTCGATTATACCTGCCTTATCGCCGCGACCAATGACAGAGTCCCTACCGTTTATGTCAAGAACGGCCTTGTGGAAGGACTCGATCCGGATGATCCGATCTATGTGGACTACAACAAGAATTTCGAGGGCGAACCCACGGCTCTGACCAATCCTGAAATGCTGAAGATGAAGTGGGACCACGGACACAACAATTCCATTGTCAACGGAATACCGAGAATCGGTTTCATGAAGGGCGGCCAGAAGGCAAGATGGGTCGACGAGGAAATGGCGGACTATTTCGTGAATGAAGTTAAGGGATACATCGACCTGCAGAGTGCGGACAAGCCGTTCTTCCTTTACTACGGCCTTCATCAGCCGCACGTGCCGAGAGCTCCGCATCAGAGGTTCGTCGGCAGTACGGATCTCGGTCCGAGAGGTGATGCCGTCGTCGAAGCCGACTGGTGTGTAGGCGAAGTCATAGCATATCTTGATGAAAAGGGCCTTCTGGACAATACTCTCGTGATTTTCACGAGTGACAACGGCCCGGTAATCAATGACGGCTACTGCGACAATGCCGTAGAACTTCTCGGGGATCATGATCCGAGGGCCGGTACAAGAGGCGGAAAGTACAGCCTTTACGACGGAGGGACACATATTCCGCTCATCGTTTACTGGAAAGGGCAGATAACCCCGAAGGTTTCCGACGCTCTTGTATCCCAGCTGGATTTCTTTGCGAGTCTCGGCAGACTTGTCGGCGGTGAAGTGCCGGAAGGCCTTGACAGCGAAGAGTATCTGGATGCTTTCCTCGGCAGGTCGGAAGCCGCAAGGGACGACCTTGTCCATGAGGCTCAGGGCAAACTTTCATACAGAAGCGGCAAATATGCCATGATACCGGCATACTCGGGCCCGAAAACGAATATTACCGGAAACGAGCTCGGAAACATGAAAACCTGGGGACTTTTCGACCTGACGGCGGACAGGGGGGAACAGACGGATATCGCTGCTGAAAATCCTGAAATTCTCGACAGCCTCAAGGCCGGATTCCTTTCGATAGTCGGCGACTATTATAATCCAAGAACCAAGGAACGCGAACTCAAATAATCCGTACAGATGAAAAATATCGTCAAGGTTCTGCCTCCTGCAGTTCTTGCTGCAGCGGCTCTGGCCTCGTGCGGCGAAAAGGTACAGCCGCGTCCGAATGTCGTCTTCATCCTTGCGGACGATCTCGGATACGGGGACATAGGCTGCCTCGGACAGCAGAAGATACCTACCCCGAACATAGACAGGCTTGCCTCTGAAGGAAAGCTTTTCACACAGCATTACGCCGGATCTTCCGTCAGCGCACCTTCAAGGTCGTGCATAGTCACCGGCCAGCATACCGGACATACTCCCATACGTGGCAACAAGGAATATCCCGTAGAAGGCCAGCACCCTATTCCAGGCGGCATATACAATATATTCAGGCTTTTCAAGGATTGCGGCTACAGTACCGGAGTATTCGGGAAATGGGGACTCGGAGCTCCGGGAACTGAAGGCGCTCCGGAGAATCAGGGAGTAGACGAATTTTACGGCTATAACTGTCAGCGTCTTGCCCATAACTATTATCCGTATCATTTGTGGCACAATGCCGACAAGGTGGTCCTCGAGGCCAACCGCGATCATCAGGAAGGGGCGTATGCACCGTATCTGATACATTCCATGGCCCTGGATTTCATAAGGGAGAACAGGGAAAAGCCTTTCTTCCTGTGGTACACCACGACTATCCCTCATGCCGAACTCAGGCTTCCGGAGGAGGAAATAAGCCGGTTTGCCGGACGGGCTGAACTCGAGAAGGAGAAGTCATACAAAGGCTGCGATGACGGTCCAGACTACAAGCAGGGCGGATACGGCTCCCAGGAGCGTACCCATGCGGCATTTGCTGCCATGGTGTCGCTTCTCGACAGGCAGGTAGGCGAAATATGGTCCGTGCTCGACAGTCTCGGCATTGCCGACAACACGGTAATTGTCTTTTCCTCGGACAACGGTCCTCATATCGAAGGCGGTGCCGATCCGTACTTTTTCGACAGCAACGGTCCGTACAGGGGACTGAAACGGGATCTGTACGAAGGCGGCATCAGAGTCCCGCTTATTGTCAGATGGCCCGGCAAGGTTGAAGCCGGCACCACTTCGGAACATATTTCAGCATTCTGGGACTTCCTTCCGACGATGGCGGATATTCTCGGTGTCGAAGTTCCGGCCGGGGCTGCCGTTGACGGCATATCTTATCTGCCTGAACTGACAGGGGAGGGAATCCAGCAGGAGCATGACTATCTGTACTGGGAGTTTCATGAGGCCGGCGGCCGTCAGGCCATCAGGCAGGGCGACTGGAAAGCCGTGCGGTACAATCTTGACAGGAAAGACCCGATGCAGCTGTACAATCTGGCCGAGGACCCGGGAGAAGAACATGACCTTGCTGCTGAAAATCCGGACCTGACAGAACATTTCGACTCTCTTATGAGAGTGTCCAGGACGGATTCCGACCTTTTCAATTTCGATTACAGGGTGGAGATACATTGACCGGTTTGAAGAGTAGAGAGGGTGACTAAAAAGGGTACTTTCTTCGTTACGCTTGATTCGAAAATCCTCATGTACACCAGTACACTCCGGTTTTCTCATCTGCGCAAGCCTTGAAATTCCTCCTTTTTGGTCACCCTCTCAAATGTCTTTCTTCGAAAGACTATACATTCTCTTGTTTTTATTTGATAGAACCATATTGTCGGGATGGCAAGAGGAAAACCGTAGCCGCCCGTGGCTCGTGAACGGGGGGCCCGCCGTCTGGCGGGAGGAATTCAGTTTTCCTCATGCCATCCCGACAATATGGTTTATGGCCAGACGATGCCCGGGACTTCTGCCTCGGGCAGACAGGCGGGCATTGCATGAAGATATCCGGAAATCCGCTTACGGAAAACAGTAATATTTCATAAATAAATGTTAATTCTGCGGATTTTTTCCCCTTTAGATGAATTTTAACCAATAATTGAAAGAAAAACCACCCGCAATCGTTGCGTGTATTCCATATCTTTGATAGCGGTATTGGCCGTGTGGCCGATTGTTTATGGCAAACATCAGAGAGTATGAAAATTATCAGGTTTTTTCTGTTTCTTGTCCCGATATGTCTGACGGCGTTTTCTGCTGCGGCTTCCCAGGCAGCTGATCCGGACGGAAGTCATTATGCGGAAGACTATGATTTCGTGACCGGTGACGGGGCATGGTGCTGGTTCTCGGACCCGAGGGCCGTCTATGTAGACGGAGTCGTATATGGCGGATATGTGGACAGCCAGGGAAATATCTGGGCCTTTTCATACGATCCGCGGACAGCCGAATCTGAAAAGACAAAAGTGTTCGACAGCCTGCAGTACGATGACCATGCGGCGCCGTCGGTAATGGCATTGCCGGACAGGCGTATCGCGATATTCTTTTCCGCCCACGGTCCTTCGCCGATATATTATACGGTATCACGGAGACCCTGCGACATTTCGGAATGGGAAGATATTTCGCTGATAGAACCCCGGATCGAAGGGAACAGGGGTTACTGTTACACGAACCCGGTTTTTCTCGACGGTGGGGGGTGCGCTAAATACTGGCTTTTTTTCAGAGGACAGAACTTCAAGCCGTGCGTCGTAACGTCTGACGATCTGAAGACATGGAGCGAACCTGTGACCGTAGTCGGGAAAAGGCCGGGCAGAAATGCCGGCGGCCGTCCGTACATGAAGGTGGCAGGCAATGGCGCTGACAGGATCTATCTGGCATTCACGGACGGTCATCCGAGGAACGAACCGACGAATTCGATTTATTTCCTTATGTATGAAGACGGAGCTTTCCGCAAGGCGGACGGCACCATTGTTTCCGAAGGTCTTTCTACGGTCTATCCCGACATGGCCGACAAGGTGTACGACGCCTCGCAGACTTTCGACAAGGCATGGATATGGGACGTGGCTGTCGGCGGTGACGGAAATCCTGTTCTGGTATATGCCCGCTTCAGCGATGCGGACAACAGGCACTCATACTGGTATGCAAGATGGACAGGTTCCGTGTGGGAAAACATAAAGATCACGGATGCCGGCCAGTGGTTCATGCGCAACGACTATAATGACAAGAATCTCATAGAGAAAGAAAACAACTACTCGGCAGGAGTCTATATCGACCACGGCGATCCCCGGACCGTATATGCGTCGGTCCCTGTCAATAATGTTTTCGAGATAGGGAAGTGGACTCTGACGGATTCAGGAGAGTGGACGACTTCATGGGTTACGGAAGGCTCGACCAGAGACAACGTGCGTCCTTTCGTCATAAGGGACAGCCCGGAAGGCAGTCCGAACCTGCTGTGGATGTACAATTACAGATATCCTGGTTTCAGGGCATACGAGTCGGCCATAAGAATAAACAGGGTGGCCGATCCGATGGATGCGTCTCTGGATACTGCATCCGTGGCGGCTGTCGCCGACAAAGTTTTCGCGTGGCAGATGAGGGACTGGAAGGAAACCCCGCGTACAAGAGACAACAGGAGAGACTGGAGGGCGGGTGTCCTGTATGCAGGGATGTTCGACTGGGCGTCGGTGTCCGGCTCGCGGCAGCAACTGGATTTTCTTTCCGGAATCCTGGACGGAGAAAAATGGCAGCTCGAGGACAGGATGTACAATGCCGACGATATCTGTGTCGGCCAGACATATCTTGACATGTTCATGACGGAAGGCAGGGAAAACATGCTTGTACCCACTCTTGCGAGGCTGGAGTGGATCGTTTCCAATCCTCCTGCTCCGAATATCGACAATACTCTGGGCCGCAGCGACCGCTGGTGGTGGTGCGACGCCCTTTATATGGCCCCTGCTGTCTTCGTCCGTCTGTGGAATATTACCGGGGACAGGAGTTTCATGAAATTCGCGGACAATGAGTACAAGGCTTCCGCGGCACAACTTTATGACGAAGAAGAAAATCTGTTCTGGCGCGACAGCAAGTTCATTCCGATGCGCGAGGCCAACGGCGAAAAGGTGTTCTGGAGCCGCGGAAACGGATGGGTTCTTGCCGGCCTTGCCGAAATCCTGAAGAATATTCCAGAGTCTGACAGGAAATACAGACCGTGGTATGAAGATCTTTTCCGTACAATGAGTGCCAGGATTGCGGGACTGCAGCAGCCTGACGGTTTCTGGAGGACAAGTCTGCTCGATCCGGAGGCGTATCCGCAGCCTGAAACGAGCGGAACGGGACTTTTCGTCTATGCTCTTGCCTATGGAATCAATGCAGGATATCTGGACCGGGATACATATCTTCCTGTAGTGGAAAAAGGCTGGAAAGCCCTTGTATCGGCTGTCGATACTGAAGGCAAGCTGTGCTGGGTGCAGCCGGTAGGGTCGTCTCCGAAAAAACTCGAGAAAAAGAGCAACCAGATTTACGGGACCGGAGCTTTCCTGTGCGCCGCTGCCGAAATCTTCAGGCTGTCCGTGACTGGAATATTATAACCAACTATATTAATTAATAACCGCTTATGAGAACAAATAAATTCTATTTGCTATTTCTCTCATTGATACTTGCCCTGGCAAGTCCCGGTCTGGCATACGCACAGAACGTGACCGTGAAGGGGCAGGTCTGGGATGACGCCCTCGGAGAGCCGATGATAGGTGTCAATGTCAGCGAGCAGGGAACTACCAACGGTGTCATAACCGATATCGACGGACGGTTTTCCATCGATGTCAGGGACAATGCGACATTGCTTTTCTCTTTCATCGGTTACAGGGATGAAAGCTATACCATAGACGGGGCAATGGACGATCTGAGGATTGTGATGCGCGTCGATTCCGAAGTGCTCGAGGAAATCGTTGTTGTGGGATACGGCCAGCAGAAGAAGGCATCGAGCGTCGGTTCCATCACGCAGGCCAAGGGAGAAGATCTGCTTATGGCAGGAAGCGTCAACATGGTATCGGAGGCTCTGCAGGGCCAGATGCCGGGAGTAGTGGCAATAAATTCCTCTTCGAAGCCCGGTGATGACGCGGCGGACATATTCATCCGCGGAAAGGCAACCTGGGGGAACGCCTCGCCTCTTGTCCTTGTAGACGGGGTGGAACGAGACTTCAATGACGTGGATATAAATGAAATAGAAAGCATATCCGTGTTGAAGGACGCTTCGGCTACGGCAGTGTACGGCGTAAAAGGCGCAAACGGAGTCATACTCCTTACCACAAAACGAGGCGAAGGCAGGGAGACGAAAGTGAACTTCTCGGCCAACTTCGGTTTCAAACAGCCGACGGTCGACTATGAATGGGCCGATTATATCACGGCGATGAAAATGTACAACGAGGCTGCCGCCAATGACAACAACTGGACGAGCATTATCCCGGAATCCACGATAGCTGCATGGGAAAACGCTTACGCGACGGGGAATTACGGCCCGTACAACGACTATTTCCCCCAGGTCGACTGGTGGGACGAGATGATCAAGGATTTCGGCTTCCAGCAGAACTATAACCTGAATGTCAGGGGAGGCACCGAAAGGATGTCTTATTTCGCATCGATAGGCTATCTCCGCGACGGCGATGTCTACAATATCGAGAAACAGGACGAGTTCGACCCGCGGTTCTACTACCAGCGGTACAACTGGAGATCCAACCTGGACTTCAATATCACCAATACCACGAAACTGTCGGTGAACATAGCCGGCAAGATGGGCTACAGGAATCAGCCAGGTTTCCGTGACGCCGACGGAGGCGACTCGTATATTTTCGAGCCTCTTATCCGTGCCCCTTCAAATTCTTTCCCGATCCAGTATTCGGACGGAGCCTGGGGCGCAGGATTTCAGGGAGAAGACAACATCTATTTCTCGATGAACAAGCAGGGACAGAGGCAGTACAAGACTTTCCAGGGATTCTATGACATCATCCTCACACAGGACCTGAGCATGATTACCGAAGGCCTTTCAATCAAAGGTACTGTATCATACACTACTTCGTCCAGAAGGGAATCCAACGTATTCAAGGCCATGATCTATGACGTAGCCGCTTCTGATGCCTCGAAGAGCAGCGGGATCAGATACTACAGGGAATACGATTATTCCAACCCGATCATCAACGCTGACGGGACTGTCGACTATCCAATGATACTCGAGACCAGATTCCCGGATGACCAGATGGAAGAAAACAGGCCTACAGGATCGGAATTCGACATTTTCAAGAGCTATTCCAGAAAGCTGTATTACGAAGTGGCCCTGAATTACGCCCGCGAGTTCCGCGGCGGACACAATGTCACGGCTCTTGCAGTGTTCAACCGCACGGTTTCGGATTCGACGTCCGGTACTGCCATCGACTTTCCTTCATATCAGGAAGACTGGGTCGGCCGCGTCACCTACAACTGGAAAGAGCGTTACCTGATGGAGGTGAATGCAGCATATACAGGCTCGGAGAAATTCGCCCCGGGCAAGAGATTCGGTTTCTTCCCTTCATTTTCGGTGGGCTGGAGAGTGACTGAAGAGCCTTTCATGAAGGAAATAAAGAAGAAATGGCTGAACAACCTTAAAATCCGTTATTCCTACGGAGAAGTCGGAAGCGACAAGGGCGCTCCGCGCTTCAACTATATCCAGCTTTTCGATTCCGGCGGAAATGCCCAGTTCGGTCTTGACCAGACAGTGAATTTCGGACCGAAATATACGGAAGGGGCGCTTGCGTATCCAAATGCTACCTGGGAGACGGCCGTGAAGCAGAATCTCGGTATCGAAATGACTCTCTTCCACAATCTCAGGATCACTGTAGACCTTTTCGACGAGAAACGAGACGGTATCCTCATGGCAAGAAAGACTGTTGCGCCGTGGATGGGAGCCGATCTGCCTTCGGTGAATATCGGAAAGACGAAGAATCACGGTATCGACCTTGAAGCCGAGTGGAACGGAAAGATTGGTCCGGAATTCAGGTATTTCGCCAAATTCACGTTCTCGACGAGCGAAAACCGTATTGTCTTCAGGGATGATCCGAACAAGCTCGACGATTATCTCAAGGATGCCGGAAAGCCTATCGGGTATTCATCCAAGTATCTGGCGACCGGCAACTTCGCTTCGATAGACGATATCTTCAACTATACGCAGACGGCCATATCGGCTACGAATCAGAACAAGCTTGTGCCCGGAGACCTTGTCTACATGGATTACAATGCGGACGGTGTCATAGATGACAAGGATGTCGTGCCGGTGAAGAATCTGAACTATCCGCTGACAACTTACGGTCTCACCATAGGGTTCAGCTGGAAGGGTCTTGCCCTCAATGCTCTTTTCTATGCGGCTACCGGTGTCTACAAGGCTGATATCAATGATTTCCTCTACGATTTCCCGAGAGGCAATGTAAAGGCGCAGCCAAATACTCTCGACAGGTGGACGGTCGAAGATGCTGGTGCCACGGAGGTGGTAAGGCCAGCGGTGCACCTGGACAATACTTACAATTCGAAAGGAAGCACGTACAATTATACCGATTACTCTTACCTGAGGCTGAAGAATCTCGAACTGAGCTACCAGCTGCCGAAAAAATGGACAAAAGCCATGAGGATGTCGGGATGTCAGGTATATGTGAACGGCAACAATCTATTCACTGTTTCTGGCGTAGACTCGAGACGTGACCCTGAGAACGGCGGAGCCGCGATATATCCGATAGTGAAAAGATACAACATCGGTGTGAGACTTTCATTTTAAATCCTGAAAAACATGAAATCGATATATAAACTGTTTTTTGTAATCGGGTTTCTTTCCATCCTGACCTTTGCATCCTGCGAAGACTTCCTCGACAAGTCTCCGGACCAGGGATTGAGCGAAGACGATGTCTACAAGGACTACAATTCCATCAGGGGTTTCATGGACGAAGCCTACAGCTATCTCGAGAACTTCCATACGTTCGACAAATACAAGAACGGCCGCAGCCATATCGGAGCCATATCCGATGAGCTGGCATCGCTGTACAATTACACTCCTACCAAGGCTGTCAATTCCGGGAACTGGCTTTCCCAGACGATAACCGATTTCGAAATAGGCAATCACGAAGGGAGCAACGGTAACTACAGCGGTACGTCCATCAACAAATCCTATCACGGGATAAGAATCGTCAGCAGGGTAATCCAGGATATCGACAAGGTGCCCAATCTGACGGAAACCCAGCGCAACGAGATTCTCGGGCAGGCGCATTTCCTCAGGGCATGGTTTTATTTCAATCTTATCAGAAGATACGGGGGCATGCCGATTTTCGACAAGCTATTCATGGGTGACGGCGATGAGGACCGTCCGCGCCAGACATATCACGGCTCGCATGACTGGATGATGACTGATATCGAGGCCGCCATCTCGATGCTTCCCGATGTCTGGGACGCTTCCAATACAGGCCGTGCCACGAGGATTGCCGCCATGGCCCTGAAGGAAATGGCGCAGCTGTATGATGCGAGTCCTCTCATGCAGAATGACCTGAGTTCGATCCAGATTATGGATTACGACAAGAACAGGGCTGCCACGGCCGCCAAGTCTGCCTGGGATCTGATAAATTATATCAATACCAATCCGCAGCTCGGCTACGGCCTTATCGACGGGGCGGACTACAAGCATATTTTCTATTGGTCGGCTCCTCCTTATACCCAGGAGGAATATCTCTGGTACAACAGATCCCAGAATACTCCGGGAGCGACCTACAACAAGAGTGAAGCATTCACAAGACAGATGCGCTGCCTCTGGATTCCTGGCAGATGGGCCGACGGTACGGGAAACGATGCCATGGCCTACAATGCGCCTACCCAGAACATGGTGGACCTTTTCGAAAAGGAAGGCGATGACGGCCTTTACTATCCTATAGATGCTCCGGAAGCGAACTACGACCCGCAGAATCCGTATGAGGGGAGGGATCCGAGGCTCCATGTAAACATCATTCTTCCCGGAGAAAAATGGGGAGTGGACGGCAGCGGAAAGACGATGTACTATGAATCCTATGTAGACGGACTCGATTACGACCAGGTAGCTTCAGCAACCTCTACCGATGACAGGGCAATTACAGGCTATGCCTGCAAGAAATTCATGTGGGAAGGAGCGGATTCCTTTACCAAGAATTTCGGCCAGTACAGGGTGATAACGGTATTCATCAGGTTCGCGCAGGTTTATCTCGACTTCGCAGAGGCTTCGTTCGAAGCGACCGGTTCGGCTACCGCCAGAGTCGAAGGCTGCGACATGTCTGCCCTCGATGCCATCAATGTGGTCAGGGAAAGAGCCGGAATAGGTGAAATGCCGGCATCCATTTACAGCGACCCTGAGAAATTCAGGGAAGCATACAGACGTGAAAGAGGAGTAGAACTTATGTTCGAAAACAACCGCTGGTGGGATCTCAGAAGATGGATGATAGCCCACGAGGTATTCGCCGATCCTTATCCGATAAAAGGCATGAGGGCGACTCCTGTGGACCCGAATCATAAGGACGTGGCAGACAAGAGCACTCTGAAGTTCACATACGAGATTGTGGACCTGATACCGGAGCAGAGAGGCTTCCAGATGAGGAATTACTGGTATCCGTTCTCGATGAACGATGTAGCTTCGCTGAACAACCTTGCACAGAATCCCGGATGGTAAAATTTCTAAAATCTCATAAGATGAAAAACAAGACTATATATACGAGATTGCTGGTGGCGCTCTTTCTGATAGGGCTGATGTCTCCTGCATACGGACAGGGCGGGAAAAAAACCAAAAAGCCTGTATATGTCAATGCGGAGACAGTGATCGTCAGCAGTGAAACCGGAAATCCTGTCAAGGATGCACAGCTGATTTCCGATGAGGGGGCCATATCTTACTTTGCAGATGACAACGGCCGGGTTTCGGCCAGAGTGAAAAACAACGGCGTCGTTCTGATAGAGGCTCCCGGTTATGAGGACGTGGTGATATACATGTCTTCTGCAGGCCTTCCCAAGGTCGTCAGAATGAAAGAAGCGGACATGTTTGCCGACAGGCGGTTCGCAATTACCCGTCCGGACGGAGGTCAGGATACGAAGACGGGGACAGTAAGTTCCATAGCGTCGGTCAGCGGCAGGGATATCGAGGCATATCCTGATCTGATGCTGTCGAACATGCTTCAGGGCAGAATCCCGGGCCTTGTGGTACAGTCATCCGTAAACGGTCTCGGCAACAATTCATCCTCCTTTACGGTAAGAGGTCTTCACCGCAACAGCGACAATGCCCCGATCGTAATAATCGACGGTCTTGAAAGAGGCATGGACGACATTCTTCCAGAAGAGGTGGAAAAGATCGAGGTTATGAAAGACGCTACGGCCAAGATTCTCTACGGCTCGCGTGCAACGAACGGAGTTATAGTGATAACGACAAGGAGGGGGGAACCGAACAAGAGGGTCGTAAGGGCGACACTCGAAAGCGGGGCCTATCTGACCGGACGCCTTCCGAAATACCTGAATTCGTACGACTATGCCACATTGTACAATGAAGCGAGGGCGAATGACGGACTTGCTCCGAGATATACCGGGGAGCAGCTCGACGGATACAGGAATTCGCTCGGTCCCAATGACGTGTTTTTCCCGGATACTGACTGGTATGACCTGTTCCTCAACAAGGCGAGCCTTTACAGGAAGGCCACCGTGGATATGGTGGGCGGAAATGACCGCATCCGCTATTCGCTCGTTGCGGGCTATATAGGAGGCAGCGGCTTCGAGGCTCTCGGAGAAATGCCTGATCTGAACCGGCTGAACATCAGGGGAAACCTCGATATCAAGGTGACGGATTATCTGAGCGTCGTCGCCGACGTAGCCGCAAGACTCGAAATCCGCAAGCTCGGCACCCAGAACAACCAGGCCGTGATGCAGGGCATATCATCGCTCCGTCCGAACGAATATCCTCTGATGATATCTCCTGACGTACTTGGGCTTGCTCCGAACGAGGACGGCACTCCGTTTTTCGGAACCAGTATCCGTCAGAAAACGAATCTGTACGCAGACGTCGTTTACGGCGGCTTCGCCCAGGAGCGCTATATCACGAGCCAGACGAATCTCGGACTTAATCTGGACCTGAACAGGTATGTAAAGGGACTTACGGCAGGGGCCATGATCATGTTCGACAATTACAATTCATTCAATCAGGCCCAGACGAATGTCTATCCTACATACGCCTTGACCAGTACGAACTACGACAGTCCCGTATTCACCCAGATGCAGAACATCGATCTGCAGTCCGACCAGGAGCGTACAGGAACTTCCACGAAACAGACTCTCGGTTATAAGGGCAACATTTCATACCAGAACCGTTTTGGAAAAAACGATGTAGCCGCACATCTGGCATACAGCTGGTACAAGGATGAAGTTTCCGGTGACAACCAGGACATAAAGAACAACAACACGACGCTGAGGCTTAAATACTCATACGACAGCAGGTATGTTGTCGAAGGCACGCTTGCTCTCATGGGCAGCAACAGGTTCGCTTCCCCGAACAGATATTTCCTGTCCGATGCTGTCGGCATAGGCTGGATAATCTCCAACGAGAGTTTCCTGAAAGGTAATCCGGATGTCAACTTCCTAAAGCTGAAAGCGACTTTCGGCCGTCTCGGCTATGACGGAGCTACGGATTTCATGCTTTATCAGACCAAATGGAAAGACGGCACTTCCATCAAGCTCGGAGAAAGGAACACTACCAATACGCACAACCATACTACCGACCTGGTACGTATCGGAGATCCTGACCTCGAATGGGAGACTTCCACTGAATTCAGTGCCGGAGCGGAAGGAGTCTTCCTTGGAAACAGGCTCGGATTCAATCTCGAGTATTTCAACGAACTCAGAGACAATATCATAAACCGCGGCGATGTCCTGTTCTCGAACGTAGTAGGAGACTTCTTTACGTATCAGAATCTCGGTGCCGTAAGGAATCATGGAGTCGACTTCAATATCTGGTGGGCGGACAAGTCCGGAGATTTTTCCTACAGGATAGGACTCAATGCGATATGGTCCAGGAACAGACTTCTCGAATGGAATGAGATCGCATATCCGGAAGAATACCGCAGGAATGTCGGAAAACCTACGGATGCCATGTTCGGCTATGAGGCTCTCGGCCTTTTCGGCAAGGACGTGGCTCTGGAAGGCAGCAAACCCCAGTACCTCGGTTCTTATCAGGAAGGCGATATCGCATACGCGGACCTGAACAATGACGGAGCAGTCGACGAGAGAGACCAAAGGATGGTCGGGAACACATATCCGAGGCTTTCAGGCGGAATCGATGTCACTCTTCAGTACAGGGGCTGGCAGCTTTATCTGCAGGGGACTGCACAGCTCGGGGCCGATGTCTGGATGAACAACTCCTATTACTGGGTCAAGGGAGAAGGCAAATACTCGGAAGTCGTGCTCGACCGTTGGCATCCTGTCAACAACCCTGACGGCTCATATCCGAGACTGACCACTACCGAGGGGACCAACAATTTCGTCAATTCCACTTTCTGGCTTCAGAACGCCTCTTTCTTCAGACTCAAGGATGTGGAACTCAGCTATACATTCACTTTTGCCGAAAGCTGGTGCAAGAAGCTCCGTCTTTTCGCAAGAGGTACGAATCTTCTTGTCCTCGGAGCGGAGAAGAATCTCGACCCTGAACTCCCGAATGCCGGCATCAACAATTATCCGGTATATTCTGCGGTAACAGGAGGCCTGTCAGTCACTTTCTAACAATTTCAAGATAATTTCAGGATATGGAACACAAATACATGAAAATCGCGAAAATCTTTTCAGTCGCAGCCGTTTCGGTGTCCCTGGTTTCATGCGAAGGCATGTGGAAGGAGAAACCGACCAACGACTGGGACCAGAAATATATCTGGAGTGTGGCTGAAATGGCCCAGGGCGTCTTGTACAATGCCTACGAAGCAATGCCGGCCGTACCGGACAGTTACGGTTCGAACTTCCTCGACGTGGCTACGGACAATGCCCTGACGAACAATTACAATTCCACGGCCTATAATCTTGCAATGGGCAAGCTCTCGACCACGAACAATCCCATAGCAGACTGGGCTGACTGCTACAAGTCGCTGCAGTATGTAAATCTTTTCCTTGAAAACGGACTGACGGAAAATACTCTTTACGACAGGGTGGATCCGGTACAGGACGAGGCATACAAGAAAAGGTTGTACGGCGAGGCACATTTCCTCAGGGCATACTGGGGGTTCAGGCTCCTGCAGCAGTACGGAGGCAAGGTTGCCGGCGGATCGGTGCTCGGCTATCCCAAGTACATCTATTTTGTCACTGAGGACGAGGCCGCTGACCTTGATGCGATAGAGAGGGCGACTTACGAGGATTGCGTGCAGCAGATAATGAGCGATTGCGACGTGGCCATCGAAAATCTGCCGTCATCGTATTCCGGCTCGGACCCTGTACTCGGAGATGTCAATATCGGAAGGGCTACGGCCCTTGTAGCCGCTGCACTGAAGAGCCGTGTGGCCCTTTATGCGGCGAGTCCTGCATACAGACCCGACAATGTCGTCAGAATCAACGGAATGGGAGACTTTACGGTAGCCGACGAGGCAGCCTATGCCTCCAAATGGGAAGAAGCCGCCCTTATTGCCGACGAAACGATAAGGATGGAAGGCTTCGGCACCGAATTCTATGCTCTTCAGGCGACGGATCTGGCTGATGTGGCAAATACCACTCCGTCCGAATTCCTTATGAGGTCGTATTATAACAACAAGGCACTTGAAACCAGACATTTCCCTCCATATTATCTCGGAACTGCCAATACGGTGCCGTCCCAGAATCTCGTGGATGCCTTCCCGATGAAGAACGGATACCCTGTGGACAATCCTGCATCCGGCTACGACAAGGACAATCCGTATGCCAACAGGGACAACCGCTTCTATCTGAATGTCTATTATCACGGGGCAAAATTCGGGAACAACGGGGAGCCGTTAAATGTCATCTACGGTGGCAAGGATTCGCCGGCATTCGACCAGTACGGATCCCGGAGCGGTTATTATCTTGCAAAATTCCTTTCGAAGAACGAAGCGATGCTCGACCCTCTTGCAGCAGCCAATGTCCAGCACTATTATCCTATCTTCCGCAAGGCCGAGGTTTTCCTGAACTATGCTGAAGCGGCAAACGAAGCATGGGGACCGACAGGAAATCCGCAGGGCTGTCTGTATTCTGCATACGATATCATAAAGATTATCCGGGAGAAGTCTGGAGGAATTACGGATACGGGCTATCTCGACGAAGTCGCCGCCCTGGGCAAGGATGAGTTCAGGAAACTTATCCAGAACGAACGCCGTCTTGAACTCGCTTTCGAGAATCACCGCTACTTCGATATGAGAAGATGGCTGCTCGACCTTACCGAACCGGTTTACGGAGTGACAGTGACCGAGGAAGACGGGCAGTTCATATACGATACCGGGACATATCTCGAAGACCGCAAATTCGACGGTATCAGATATTATTATGCGCCTCTTCCATACGACGAGTGCGTGAAAAGCCCGAATCTTGTGAACAATCTCGGATGGGAATGACAATTTTGAATAATGGATTTAATCTTTGAAAGTATGAAACATATTCTCAAAATATCACTGTTTGCAGCATGCCTGTTTTCCCTTGTTTCCTGCTATGAGGACTATATCAAGGATTATGACTATTCCGCGACATATTTTGCATCCCAGAAGCCTCTTAGGACTGTAATAGCCGACAGGGACATGACTATCAAGGCAGGTGCGGCCATAGGCGGAAAGAGGGAAGTGGACCTGAACGACTGGGTGAGATTCGAAGTGGATCCGTCCCTGCTTGAAGGAACCTCCCTGACCCTTCTTCCAGAAAACTGCTACTCGTTTTCGGAGCCGGGGATGATGAGGGTTACGAGAAGTACCATCGCTCTTGCGGAGGTTACGGTGAACTTTACCGAAGATTTCTACAACCTGCCGGAGGCCGTAACCGCCCGTTACGCCCTGCCTCTACGTCTGGTGGATTCTTCTCTGGATTCGATTCTTGTCGACAAGAGCACTTCCGTCATAGCGATAAAGTATATCAGCACCTATCACGGTACATACTATGTCCAGGGGGTCATCAATACTCTGGATGAATCCGGAAATATCACGGAATCCGTGTCTTACAATGACACCGATCTTTCCAAAAACATCACCCGCAATGTCAGTACGTTGTCCAGGGATGTAGTCTGCCGGCAGGGCGTCGGCAATCTTCCGACAGATGACGCCGCCGACATGGTGCAGCTTGCGATGAATCCTTCGGACAAGACCGTTGCCGTTACCTCCGCCGAGGGAGGCATAGCCATAACTGACGGACACGGGACATTCGACGATTCGGGAGAACGCCTCGTGATCAATCTCGAATACAGTTTCGAAAAGGAAGGCGTCAGGTACTCGGTGCAGGAAACCCTGACACGCAGGCAGGACCCTCTAAATGATCTGAGATACGAAGAATGGTAGAGTCATAACTGATAAAATTCAAGGATTATGTTTTCAGCGAAAAATATATTCATGCCGGTGCTTGCTCTTGCCCTGCTCGCCGGCTGTACCGACAAGGAACTGGAGCAGCCGCAAGGTGTCTGGCCTGATTACCTCAGGGCCGAGTCGGGAGAAATTTCCATAGCTGCCCCGTCCGGATCGGAATTCGGACCGGCAGACAATATTACTGTATTTTCATCCCGGGATGTCGCCACCAACATGATGTTTGCCTATAATTCCGGCGCATTTGTCGGAGAGGGGGTGATATCGGACTCTTACTGCATGCTTTATCCATATCAGGAGGGAGCTGCAGCCTCCATTGACGGGAATCAGTTTGTCATATCGGCAGACATAGCCGCCGACCAGACCGGCTATGACGGCATTTTCATATCGGCAGGTACGGAGTTCTCCATGAACCAGGCATGTGCCACGGCACGCATACCGTTCAGCAATCCCCGTGACGACATAGACATTACGAAGGTTTCGCTGACGCCCATGGGAAGCGAAGCTCTTTCAGGAACGACCCGTTTCATGGTGTCTCCTGGAGTCGGTCCCATGTCCATAGGGGCTGTCGGGACGGCAGGAGCAGGTGTTTCCAAGACTGTCGCGATGACTGTGCACGAGTCGGGAGACTATGTCGACTTCCTTGTTGCGCCGCAGGCTCTTCCTTCCGGCTACAAAGTGTCTGTCACCCAGTCCGACGGTGTCATTGCCGAGGTGGAATTTCCGGTGCCTGTCGCGTTCAGGGCCGGAGAAATGACACAGCTCGAAGTCTTCGAATTCGCCATGCCTGAATATTACATAGAGTACACGGCACCGTCTGAAATCACGGTTGCAGGCTATGTTTCCGAATATGAAAACGGGACAGGAAAGATCTATTTCTCCACTTCCGTGGTTCCGGCCAGCCTCCTTCTTCAGAACAAGGAAATAACCGGAGTCCGGATTCCTGCGAATATCACGGAAATAGGCCAGGCAGCTTTCGACAACTGTTCGGCTCTTGCCACCCTCGAATTCGAAGAGAATTCCACTCTGACCTCTATCGGTGAGACCGCGTTCAGGAACTGCGCCTTGACAGTCGTGGATTTTCCAGCTTCTCTCGAGGTCCTCGGCGTACAGAGTTTCAACAACTGCAAGAAACTCACGACCGTGAATTTCCCTTCCGATTCGAAGTTGAGACGTGCCGAACAGGGAGCCCTTAACGGCTGTGCCGCCCTGCATGACGTGGTGATGCCGGCTTCGCTCGAGTACATGGACAAGATTTTCAATACGCAGTTCACAGTGAAACTCGTCGTGCATTTCCTCGGAACGACTCCGCCGGAACTTGCCAGCAATGCCAACAATACGTTCAATGTCAATTTCCTCGATACCATTTATGTCCCTGCCGGATGCTCCGATGCCTATATAACAGCCTGGGGAGCAAGGTATCAGAATGCCAACCAGTTCAAGAAAGTGTCGGCAGCGATTAAGGAAGAACCCCAATTATAGTCAGTCATGAAGTATTCCGTGATTCATACAAGGCTGTCGGTGCTGTTTTTAGCTGCTGTACTCGTCGCCGTATTCTGTTCATGCTCGGGGGCGGAAAACGCGGACGGCGACAGGATTCCGACATTCGAAAGTTTTATCCTGAAAACCCTTTCGGGCAATGTAGAAGGTATCGTGGATGAAGAAAAGTCGACCGTGACTTTTCCAGGCATATCTGATCCGTTGTCGATAACCGGAGCCGATTATGATTGCGGGGAAGGAGTGACTGTCTATCCTGATCCGGCAAGTCTTACCGGAAAATGGAATGCCGTCCAGCAGTTTGTTTTACGTTGCGGGAATCAGCAGAGAGTTTTCTCTGCTGTTCTCCCGGATTATGTAAAAACGGAAGAGAAGGCAGATGCCGTCATATATCCCGACGAACCTTACGGCCGGGTGGCAAGATATTTCTTCTTCGATCTTAAAGGAAGCGCCGGAGCCTTGACGAATGAGCAGAAGGCCTCCCTGCTTTTCGGCACTGACGGCATGAACGGTGTCAGGATTCCCATTTACGGGGATGCGAAGAACGGCGGGCATACTGCAGAAGGTGTTGTCGGTGACGGTATATATGACAAGGTGTTGTCTTCCATAGCCAATGCCCGCAAATACAGAGGAACGAGGGAATTCTACGTAATGGCCAGCAAGAAACTCGACGGCAAGACTTCTTTCCCTGAATGGGTGATGGACGGCAACCGTGGCATAGATCCTGAAAAATATGCCGTGATGCTCATGGATTATCTCAGATATATGAAGGCTCAGGGAGTCGAAGTGGATGTGCTCGGAATCGACAACGAGACGAATTTCAATGAAGGCGGCATCACTCCGGAGAAATTCGCCGAGGTGGTGGACATCGTCCGGGAAACGGCCGCAGCCGAGGGTCTCAAGGTACCGCAGATGATAGGACCCGAAAGGTACAATCCCGAACTTGATTTCAGCAAAAGCTGGATCAATACGTTGTTTTCCTCAGGACTGGGCGACAGACTCGACATTTACGGAACCCACTATTATCCGAAACACCACAAGACCGGTTATTTCAATGCCCTGACAGCGGAATTCGAATGCGCCCAGTCAGACAGGGAGCGCGAGTTCTGGGCTACCGAACCTCACTGGGACAATGATGACGAGGCCAAGGCGGACATGCTTTATCACGCGGAACAGGCTCTCTGTGCAATGTTCGATCAGACGGATCTCGGACTCGATGCCTTCATGTGGTGGGCTTATCCGGCGGATGCGACTCTCCGCGGTCAGCTGATGAGGGCGTATTCCCTTGCCATTTACGGTTCGCAGCCGATCCGGATGACCGATCATGACGGGGAAGACACCATGACGCGGGGTTTGCTTCAGACCCGGGCCTATATCCGCAGTGACGGGGAGGTCAATGTTTTTCTTGTCAACATGTGCGCGAAAGCCGGCAAGGCCGGGGCAAAGTCGTATGAAGATTATCTTTTCGAAATCTCAGGCACCGGAATTTCCGGAAAAGTCAATGTCCTGCAGTGGACTGACGACACTCCCGATTCCGGTACCTCATTCGTCGTTTCTCCGGAAGAGTCAGACCGCTTCCGTCTGGATATTCCTGCCCGTTCTATTACGAAACTTACTTTCAATACAGGCGGGGCGGAAGCCGCGAAGTGATTTTTTGCATCAGTCGAGAGATACCGAGATGCGGCCGTTGCCGACAGCCATTTTCCTGATGAAAACTATTCTGTCATCTCCGGTAGCTTCCGTTCTGCCGTGAAATACGCAGTAGAGTTGTTTGCCGTCGGCCGAAACGGTTATGCTGCTGTGTCCGACTCCTGTGATATCCCCTCCTTTGTCTGTGTTCTTTTCCAGAATCGGGTTGTCATCAGACTTGACGAAAGGTCCGAGAGGGGAGTCTGAAGTGGCATAACCGACCGCATAGTCTGCTCCGCCGAAGAAATTGGCCGAATACATCATGTAGTACAGACCGTCTTTCCTGACAATGAAAGACCCTTCCGTCCATCTTCTGTTCACCTCGCCAGAGGTTACGGAGCGGCTTTCCCATTCCGCCTGAGTGTCATTCATCTTTACAGGAGGTCTGAGCAGCAGGACAGGTTCTCCGATGATGCCTGAAAAGTCCTGTCGGAGTTCCACTCCGTAGACCCAGCTTTCCTCTATTTCATCAAACATTCCATTTTCCCTTGCCCATTGCGAAATTTCGCTCTCCACAGGATGCTTGTAGCAGCATCTCGAAAAATACAGGTAATATCTGCCGTCGTCATCAGCAAGGATGTTGGCATCGATAACCGGGTAGCCGGGATCGAAAAGCGGTCCGTCCGACAGATCCCTGAAAGGGCCCAGGGGAGAATCCGATACGGCTGCACCTATCCTGAAGTTCTCCTGTTCGTTTCCCGGATTGTATTTCCAGTCTGCGCTGAAAAACATGTAATATTTTCCTGATATTTCATAGACTTCCGGAGCCCAGAAACTGGCTTTTGTCCATGAACTGCCTGTGTTGCCGCGGTAAACCCTTCCTCCGTCAGTCCATTCTTCCAGATTGTCGGAAACATAGCAGCGGAATCCGTCTTTCACTCCTCCTGTCCCGTACATGTAATATTTCCCGTCGGATGCCCTTAGTACGAACGGATCACCGAATCTGATTTCGGAAGTCCTTATCCGGTCCGGGCATGAATCCGTCATGGACGGGCACCCGAGTTCGCCGGCATGCCTGCGGAAGGATTCCTCGAACCATCTGATTGCTTCTTCTGACATTTTCCTTGTAATGTCAGGGTTTCCGGCAGCAACGTTTTCAGTCTCGAACATATCGGTTTCCAGATTGTACAGTTCCGCTCCGGAGCCGTCGTAGTTCACGATCAGTTTCCAGTTCCCGTCCCTCATGCAGATATTGGGACTTCTCGTGTGGTAAGGATTTGCGGGGAGCGGTTTGCCGACGAACTGTTTTCCGAATTCCCAGAACAGCGGGCTTTCCCGCACGACATCTTTTCCGAGAATCGCATCGCTCATGTCAAGGCCGTCGAGTTCGTATTTTCCCGTGACCGGAGTGCTACCTGTCAAGGTACAGATGGTCGGAAAGATATCGATGCTGCAGAGGACTGTACCGGCATTCCGCTGGCCGGCCTGTATTTCCGCCGGCCAGCGTACCATGAACGGCATGCGTATGCCTCCTTCATACAGGGTGGCCTTCTGTCCGCGCAGTCCTGCAGTGCGGCTGTTCCTGTAACTCGGATTCGGTCCGTTGTCGCTCGTGAAAATTATTATCGTATTGTCAGAAATCCCGAGGCTGTCCAGACCGTCCAGCAGACGTCCTATCTGACGGTCGAGTTCGGCAAGGACAGGGGTGAAATTGACTTGCCTGTCCCAGAACCTGCTGTTGCCTTCACCCTTTTCGTATGCTTCCTGCGACGGTACGTAAGGAGTGTGCATGTCGTCAGGCCAGAGGTTCACATAGCATGGTTCTCCCTTGTGTCTGGAGAGAAAGTCGAGAGTCTTGTCCACGAAATATCTAGTCCGGTCCCATCTTTTTATGCTGTCCCTGTCGCTCCATATCCAGTCCGCAGCCGTAAGCAGTGGATCAGGATCAGGGCTTTCCCATGTGGAACTGTACTCTTCGAAACCGTATTCCGTAATCTGCGGTTCGCCGGTCACGTCTCTGCCGCCACCCATGTGCCATTTCCCGAAATGGGCAGTACGGTACCCTGCTTCACGGAGAGACCTGGCAAGGGTAGGGGCATCGGCAAGGAGGAAGTCGTTGGATTCGTTTCTGTAATTGGATTTCCTGTCGTTGAGGAAGGTCGTGATTCCCCATTTCGCAGGGTACATGCCTGTGGTAACGCCTACCCTCGACGGCGAACTTATGGGACATGCCGTGTAATACTGCTCGAAGACTATGCCTTCCCGACCTATCCTGTCTATGTTCGGAGTCGGAGTGAATCTGCCCCCGTACATCCCGGTATCCGAGTACCCCATGTCATCGACATAGATCAGTATGACATTCGGCCTTTCGTCAGGAGAAGTCTGTCCGCATGAAATGAAAAACGGAAGCAGGGCCATTCCTGACACTGCTCCGGAAATTGTCTTGCCTGTCATTGTCTACTCATTTATTTTATATACGTATTGCGAGCCGTGTTTGTTGCCGAACATGTCGGTGGCGATGATGTCTACCCTGTGTTCGCCTGGAGACAGCCTGCAGTCAAGACTCCCTTTCCACAGATGAGTGCTGTAAACAGGCAGCGAACTCGGCCTTCTGCCTTCGAACCTGACTTCGGTCCTGTCCCATTCGTACACTTTGTTGGCGAATACCGGATCCACCTCGTTTGTAACCCGTGTCATTTTCTTCCATTCCCCTCCGTCGATTCTGAATTCTACGGTGTCATCGCTTTTCCCTACGAAGAAATTGACATAGAACGGATAGCCTTTCCCTCCGGCCGCCACTGTCCTGGGTCCGTAGACAGTCATCTGATAGTCCTCGTCCCTGCCTGCTGTCTTGTATCGGAATGAATATTCATTTCCGTCTATGTCCACTATGGCATAACCCTGGGGAGTGCCGTCGCGCATCATAGCGTCGGGAAGTCCTGTTTCAGGGTCTATCTTTCCGGAGTACCAGTCCCCGTTGGAAGTGCCGACAT
>CALUQM010000022.1 GCA_944322925.1 uncultured Bacteroidales bacterium | reverse complement strand
GCAGAATCACTGTTGCAGATGCAGGCAAGATACAATATGCTTACAGCCAAACGGAATAAATCGTTTATGGAAAAGTTGCAGAATGTTCGTAAGATTGCAGCAGCACTTTAATTGCCAATTATTTATAGAAAATAAATCTTCCAATTTGATTTCTGACGAGATTGAATTGGAGGATTTTTCGTTTATAGGGATGCAGGTAACGCATCAACGGAAAATCCATGTAATTCAGAGCGGCGGCGGGAAAAATTCTGAATAAATCCGGACGGGTATCCGGAATCTTTCCCAAGTTTATTATCTTCGCCGGAAAATTCGCCGGAATGAAATCACTAAGGGAACTATACAAGATAGGACGCGGCCCTTCAAGCAGTCATACCATGGGGCCGGCCAAGGCCGCGACGATGTTCGCAGACAGGCATCCGGAGGCCGCGTCATTCGAGGTAACGTTGTACGGAAGCCTTGCGGCTACGGGGAAAGGACATCTTACGGATATTGCAGTGACGGATGCACTTTCGGATGAAGGCAGGAAAAAGGTGGACATTGTCTGGAAACCCGAGATTTTCCTTCCCTTTCATCCGAACGGAATGAAATTTACGGCGAAGGATACCGATGGCAGTCCGACTGGAGAATGGACAGTGTACAGTACGGGCGGCGGTACGATTTCCGAAGGTCCGGGTTCGGCAATCGGTGAAGGGCCTGATATTTATGACCTGAATTCAATCGGTGAAATCATGCAATGGTGCAAGGACACCGGAAGGAATTACTGGGAATATGCCCAGCAGTGCGAGGATGAAGATTTCTGGGATTACATGAAGACTGTCTGGCAGGCCATGAAAGCGTCTGTGGAAAGAGGTCTTGACACGGAAGGGGCTCTTCCGGGACCGTTGTGCCTTTCGAGGAAGGCCGCGACTTACCATATCAAGGTTTCCGGATACAAGACAAGCCTGCAGACCAGAGGCATGGTATTCTCGTATGCTTTGGCCGTAAGCGAGGAAAATGCTTCCGGAGGAGTCGTCGTTACTGCTCCGACCTGCGGTTCAAGCGGAGTTCTTCCCGCAGTGCTGTATCACATATCGAAAGGACACAACTTTTCTGAAACGAAGATACTCCATGCACTTGCTACCGGAGGCCTGTTCGGCAATGTCGTAAAACAGAATGCTTCGATTTCCGGAGCGGAAGTCGGATGTCAGGGAGAAGTCGGAGTCGCCTGCGCCATGGCTTCCGCAGCAGTCTGCCAGCTTTTCGGAGGGACTCCGAGACAGGTAGAATATGCTGCTGAAATGGGACTTGAACACCATCTCGGCATGACATGCGATCCCGTATGCGGACTTGTCCAGATTCCTTGTATTGAAAGGAATGCCTTTGCTGCCGCCAGGGCTCTGGATGCAAATCTTTATGCGTCTTTCTCCGACGGCTATCATCGGGTTTCTTTTGACGAGGTAGTGCAGGTGATGAAAGAAACCGGGCATGACCTGCCGTCATTGTATAAGGAGACCGGAGAAGGAGGATTGGCGAAAGGCCGCAAGGATATTCAGTGAAAATGATTAAATTTGAAAGACATTTGAAATATTAATATCCAAGGCTATGTTGAAAGCAGGCGACAGAATCCCGGATTTTACTGTACAGGACCAGAACGGGAACACAATTACTGAAAAAGATTTCGAAGGAAAGAAAATCGTGCTTTATTTTTATCCTAAGGACAATACTCCGGGCTGTACGGCAGAGGCATGCAACCTCAGAGACAATTTCAGCGACCTGAAGGCTGCAGGGTATGAAGTTTACGGCGTCAGCAAAGACAGTCAGGCATCGCATGGCAGATTTGCGGAAAAGTATTCCCTGCCTTTCACTCTCCTTTCGGACCCTTCGACCGAAATGTTGCAGGCATTCGGAGCCTGGGGAGAGAAAAAGATGTACGGAAAGACTACTTTCGGTACACTGCGCAAGACCTTTATTATTGCACCTGACGGTACCGTTGAGCGCATTATCGACAAAGTCGACACAAAGAACCACACTGCACAGATCCTGTAACGGCATCCTGATTATGACTGCAAAAGAACTGATGCTGGAGGCGATACGCCTGTCGGAGAATAATGTCAGGAACGGAGGAGGACCGTTCGGGGCCGTGATTGCGAAAGACGGGGAGATTGTGGCGACGGGGGTCAACAGAGTTACGTCAGACTGTGATCCGACGGCCCATGCCGAAGTCAATGCCATCCGTGCGGCCTGTGCCAGGCTCGGGACGTTCGATCTGTCGGGATGCGAATTATATTCGTCGTGCGAACCTTGCCCGATGTGCCTCGGCGCCATTTACTGGGCACATCTGGACAAACTGTATTACGGGAACGACAAGAAAGACGCCGCCGGAATCGGATTCGACGACGCCTTCATATACAGGGAACTCGATCTGAAACCGGAAGACAGGGCTCTCAAATCTGAACGTCTGCTGCCCGATAAAGCTATCGAGGCTTTTCGCCAGTGGGCAGACAAGGCGGACAAGGTGGAATACTGACGGCAGGAATGCCGCGCTCCCGTCTTGTCCTGCGGACGTTGTCGATGAAGACTTCCAGACAGGCCAGAATATAATATGCTATAATCTGTATTGTCAATGCTGCAATCTGCGGTTCGGCCATGGAAAGGCCGGCTCCGGCGGTATTCATGTTCATGAAAGCCCTGACGGCAAATGTCGACGGGAAAATCCAGGAAACCGCTTCCCAGAACTTCGGGAAACTTCCTGACGGCCATGAGAATCCTGTAAGGAACAGGCAGACGACCGACATGAGAAGAAAAATTACGAAAACGGTTTCCCTGTGTCGGATAAATACGCTGAAGGTAAAACTGAATACGACGCAGGCGGAGACAAAGAACATCAGGAGGATGAAAATATCTCCGAAAGGACAGTTCTGCGGCATTCCTATAAGTTTCGGGGCGATGGACAGGACATAGACTCCGATGCCGACATACAGCAGCCAGTAGGCGGCCCCGCGTCCGAGTACGGTCCTGGAAATGCCACGTCCGTCCAGCCGTTCAGGCAAGATCGCATAACTGCGGTTCTCTTCCCTCATTGTTCCGGACATCATCGATATTCCGAAAAACATGGTCTGCTGTATGATTATGAGCAGGATTGCGGAAAGGAAAAACACGCCGTATGAAAATGCCCTGTTGTAGGGGATATTGTCTTCGTATTTTATAGGCCCGGAACTCCTGTCCATTTCGTCCAGCATTACCATGTTCACGCCCATTGTCAGATTCTTGTAATAGATGAAGCTGCTCATGTCCGCGTATGTGGATACGGTTCCCTGCCGTCCAGTCTCGAGATTTGCGCCGAAATCCGAGGGGATCATCACTATTCCGTGCACTTCGCGCTTCTGCATCAGTTTTTCGGCTTCATCCATGTTCCGGCATGTCCGGCTTATCTCTATTTCCCTGGTGGCGTCGAGTTTCCTGATGAACCGGCGGCTCGCACTGCTGCCGGAATTGTCCACTACTGCGACAGGCATGTTTTCCAGAATGCCGTTGGAGTAAATCAGCCCGTAAAGAACCGGATAGGCCAGACATGCCAGGAAAAATATGATCAGCACGCCGCTGTCCCTAAATATATGTTTCAGTTCGCGGGCAAAGATGAAATACCAGTCCGAGAACCACTGTCCGATATATATTATTGCCTTTTTCATTTTTGGGAATTCTTATTTTCTCGGGAAATTCAGATTCACGTATGCCTTGCGGAGGCGTTTGTACACCAACGGCGGGAGGAAGAGGAACAGCAGCATGAAGACGGCCTGCATATACCATCCGCTGAAGCCGCCGGCATAGAATGCTTCGGAGACATACATCAGATAGTAATGTCTGAGAGGGAAAGCTGAGGCAAGTCCCTGTATCCAGGCAGACATGGATTCTACCGGAAGAGAAAAACCGGCAAGCGAAAATGCCAGCATGCTGTAAAGTGCGGAAATGCTTATCGCAAGTCTCAGCACAGGCAGTGTCCCTATTATGAAAAAAGCCACGGCTTCGCTCGCAAGTACGAGGATGAATGTCCCGAGGCACAGGTTCCACACGGACCCGGCCATCGGAAATCCCATCCACCCGTACATTATGAAATTGCAGATAATGCCCATCAGGGTGAAAAGTACCGTGTACGGGAGCAGTTTCCCTATCATTGCGGCTGTCATCGAACCGCCTGCCTTTTCGAGCAGATGCCGTGACGTGCCGTGTTTCAGTTCGGACCCGATGGCGTAGACCGTCAGGAGAATGACAATGGTTTCCAGTACGCCGGGAATCAGTGCGCTGCTCAGGAATACCCTGTAGTCGCCGGACGGATTCCCAATGTTGTGTGCATCTATCACTATCGGCTGTATCAGTCCCATGACAGTTTCCTCGTCAAGCCCCTTTGCTCTCAGCACTTCACGCTGTACCGCTCCTGAGGAAAGATTCGCCAGAGTGAGAAGTTCCTTGTACGAAAGGGCTCCGCCGACAAAATACAGGTTGTTTACATAAAAAGTCAGCACAGGCTGCCTGTATGAAAGGACGTCAGAGTAGAAATTTTCAGGAATTACGCAGAAAGAAGTGATTTCTCCTGTCTGAAGAGCCTCCCGTGCAGATGTGTACGAGTCGAATCCTGTCGTTTCCATCAGTTTCGTAGCTTCCATCTGTCTGATGAAATTCCTCGACAGGGACGAGTTGTCCATGTCCACGATTCCGACAGGGAGATCGTGCGGAGTGCCGTCTTTCAGAAAAGTGAGGAAGAATATCATGCAGAATGCCATCACGCCGACGGATGCCAGAAGATATACCGGTCTCTGGCGCATCAGGCGCAATTCTCTGAGTGATACGACCTTGATATTGTTCAGAAAATTCATGGATTTTGTGAATCAGTTATTCTGCCACAAGGGCTGTCATGCCAGGAAGCAGGCCGTCGATATGTTTCTCGGGAACGGAACGTACCTCGAATGTCCTGGCATCGAAACTGCCTGTATCGAGGGTGGCCCTCCAGGTGGCATAGGATTCCAGTACGCTCATGTAAGTGATCCTTGTCCTGTATCCGGTATCGCCGAGGGCAGGGACGGTCACGGTAAGGGTATCTCCGATTTTCATTCCGCGGAGCATGTCTTCCCTTATGTTGAACGTGAACCACACGTCATTGAGATCTGTTACCGACATTACCGGCGCACCTTGTCCTACCAGCTCTCCGGTTTTGGGAAAAACGGCCGATACGATACCGTCTGCAGGAGATTTCAGATAAAGTTCATCCATGTATGACTCCACTTCCGCTACTGCGGCTGCAGCCTGGTCTACAAGGGCTTCTGCAGCTTCCCTGTCTTCTTTCCTTGCCCCGTTCACTGCCATTTCATACTGCGATTTTGCGGCTGCTGCCGTCGCTCTGGCAGCCTTGTACTGCGCTTCCGCCTCGTCGAATTTCTGTGCACTGATGACTTTCTGTTCATAAAGCCGCTGCGCCCGCTCGAATGACTTTTTCATGACGTCTTCGCCCGCGACAGCTTTCTGCCACATTTCGTATGCGGCGGCAATCTGTTCCTGCCGCGCCCCTGTAAGCGCCTTGGCCTTCTGCGCTTCGGCTGCCGACTTCATGGCAGAGGCCTGAGCCAGTTTCGACATTACTTCCGGACTGTTTATTTCGGCGAGAGTATCGCCCTTGCGGACTGGATCCCCTTCCTTGACATAAAGATGTTCTATCCTTCCGGGCACTTTGCCGGAAACCCTGTACTCGACGGCTTCGGCCTGGCCCTGGATGACTATCGGTTCCGGCCTTGATACCGCATAACCGACAACTGATATGATTACGACAATCACCAGCAATGCTATGACACCTGTCAGCAGGTTATAGCTTTTCTTTTTCTGTTCCATTTTCATTGTGTTAAATAATTCGTTTATCTGCCTTCTGCAGCAGCCAGTGCTCCGGCAGTCATTCTCAGTTCCACACCGGCATCTATGTATTCCGAGTGCGCTTTCATCCAGGCGGACTGGGCGGCAAGTACGGTGCCCGACGGTACGATGCCTTCAGTATAGCCTGCCGTGGCAGCTCTCAGATTCTCTTCAGCGCTGCTCAGATTGCTTTCGGCCATATCGAGCTTTTCACGGGCTTCCGACTCCTGTTTCCTGAGCTGCGTGACCTGGAGGGTGATTTGTTCCCGCGCATCCTGTAACCGGTAATCCGTGATGACTGCTTCAGCCCTGGCCTTGCGTACTTTCTGCCATGATTCGCATCCGTGTATTATAGGGATCCTGACGGCTATGCCTACATTGAACATTCCGGCGAAGTCGTTTCTGAAGCCATGGTAGACATTCGGATTGCTTAAAAGGTAATTTGCCGTCAGCGCAACCTGCGGCAGCATGTCTGCGCGTGCGACCGTCACTTTTCTGTCGTAGATTTCACCGGCCAGTTCGAGGCTCCGGATTTCGGGCCTCGAGGAAAAAATATCCTCGAAAGTTTTTTCCGGCCCCGATACCTGCATGAAGGGACCGCAAGGATTTTCATCGGCCAGTTCGATGTCGCTGTCCATGTCCATCCCGCACAGCCTGCACAGGAGCATCTTGCCGAGAGCCAGTCCGTTGGTCGCTTTTGTCAGCATCATCCCGGCTTCATTTGCCCTGACTTTGACGGAGAGCAGGTCAGCCTGTGTGGCCATACCTTCCGCTTCGAGTATTTCCGTATCGTGAAGCATCTGTTCCAGCAGGTCAGCATAGTCCTGTGCAAGTTTTTTCTTCCCGGCAATCGATACGATCTGCCAGTAGGCATTGTCTGTTTCAGTGATGACTTTGTCGTACTCTGTCTCGTACCTGGATTCGGCGAGTTCTTCGGCAAGTGCGGCTATCTTATTGGCCGCCACGATTTTCCCTCCCATGAATACGGGTTGTTTTACCGATACTGCCCCGAGGAAGATGTTTTGTGTGTCGAGTTCGAGAGACCGGCTGATTTCGCTGCCGATGGCATTGAGAGGGGCCGAGATGTCAATCGAGGACATGCTTCCTATCAGCTGGAGCAGTTCGGGATTGTTCTGGATTATCTGCCCCAGGGCCGGATTCGAGAGCATGTCTCCGAGTCCTCCCTTCAAGGATTCCTGTACGGAGCTGCCGAGGCCGGACAATGCTTCCGAGGTCTCCTGCGACAGAAGGTTTATGTCCCGGCTGTTGTACATCCATGATCCGGAAACGGAAATGTCCGGAAAATAATTTGACAATGCGATTTTTCTGTCATGTCCTGCAACGGCTATCTGCTGTCTTGCGATCTTGAGACCGGTATTGTTGGCGATGGCCGAATCCCGGCATTGCTGGAGAGTCAGCACCTGTTGCGAAGCCCCGTCTATCCATGCTGAAAATGACAGCAGGAGTGTCAGGACAATGGTTTTTGTTTTCATTTATACGTTATGATTAATTTATGTTGACAGGGCCGTGTTTTTTGCAAATCGGTTGCCTGATGTAATGAATTTATGAGCAGAATTGCTACAATGATTGTCAAAAGGTAGAAATTTTCTACATTTGCAGACTTACATGACGCAATATTATGAAAGAATGTTCCGATATCATGAGCCTGGCGCAGTTCCGCGGGCTGTTTCCCGTTTCGTCCTGTCTGAGTCTCGGGGATGACGTATGTCTGATCGATGTCAGATATGACAGTTCTCTGTCAGTCCTGGCACATCCATGCAGGTTCGACGGATTTCTGGCCTTTTTCTGTGTTTCAGGCCATATCAGTGTCATGATAAACCTTGTCGAATTCGATGTCCGGGAAAATTCACTGTTCATCTACATGCCGGGGGACATAATAAGTATTGCCGATGTGGACGAGACAGGCAGGGAATCGTTGAATTTCATTGTGATAGCCATGACTGACGAATATATCGGCAGTCTCGACGTGAATACTTCGGACCTGATGGAAAAAAGGATGATGCTCACGGGTCGGCCGTTTTTCCATATCCGGGATGACGAGAGAATGATAGCGAAGAAGTATGTGATGCTGGCGTCGGATATCCTGGGATCGAATCTCGCATACAAGAGAGAAAGCATTTCTTCTCTCCTGTCGTCTTTTCTTTTCCTGGCCGGGGGAATTGCAGAGGAAAGAATGGCAGCGATGAAGCCGGCACGGCCCGGGCGGTTCAGGAGCAGGGAGGTGGCCGAGAATTTTTTGCGGCTTCTTGCAGAATGGCATTCAAGTGAAAGGAGCGTTCATTTCTATGCGGAAAAACTCGGCATTACTCCGAAATATCTGTCGAAACTTGTCAGGTCGGCAACAGGAAAATCGGCGCCTGAATGGATAGACGATTATGTGATTCTCGAGGCAAGGAACATGCTCAGACATTCCGATATGCCGATAAAGGAAATTGCCGGCCGCCTGCATTTTGCAGATCAGCCGACATTCCACAAGTTTTTCAAGTCGCATACGGGTCTTACCCCGATGCAGTACAGGCGGGGATGAGGACGGTACTGCCGCCGTATCGCAGCTGCATTGTCCGTATCAACGGATGAACAGCAACTCCCTGTATTTAGGGAGAGTCCACATCCGGTCGTCGACGATCAGTTCGAGTTTGTCGATATGGTATCTGATCTCATCGAGGGCGGGAAAGACAGTATCGTGATAGGCAATGGCCTTTTCCCTTTCATTTTCTATCCTGTTTGCGACCTTGCGGGCTTCAATCATGCTGTCGACGTGTTCTTTTATGAACGCGGTATGAGTCGCAATGGCTTCTATCAGTTCCATGTTCCTGACAGTCAGCCTGTCCGCCTTTTCCGCAGGATATATTTCGTGCATTTTGTACACGTTGTCTATCAGGGTGCTCTGATAATTTGTAGCCACAGGAACGATGTGATTCATGGCGATGTCTCCGAGAACTCTGGCCTCTATCTGGATTTTCTTTGTGTACGTTTCCCATTTCACCTCGTTGCGGGCTTCGAGTTCCTTCCTGTTCATGACGCCTGTGTTTTCGAACATTCTTACGCTGTCGTCGGACAGGTAATTGTCATAGATAAGGGGAACGCTTGTCTCGCAGTCGAGACCTCTGCGCGCGGCTTCGGCCTTCCATTCGTCGCTGTAACCGTTGCCGTCGAAATGTATCGGGGCGCAGATCTTTATGTATTCACGGATAACCGACAGAATCGCGGCGTCCTGTCCTTCTCCTGCGGCAATACGGGCGTCCACTGCGTTTTTGAATTCAGTGAGCTGTTCCGCCATTGCCGAATTCAGGACAATCATGGCGCTTGCGCAGTTGGCTTCCGAGCCTACGGCCCTGAATTCGAACCTGTTTCCGGTAAATGCGAACGGCGATGTCCTGTTGCGGTCGGTATTGTCCACGAGGATTTCGGGAATCTGCGGAATATCCAGTTTCATTCCCGTTTTGCCGCTCAGAGACTGGAAACTTTCCGGTTCGCTTTCTTCGATATGCTTCAGTACGGCAGAGAGCTGTTTGCCGAGAAAACTCGAAATGATGGCAGGCGGTGCTTCATTTGCCCCGAGCCTGTGAGCATTGCTTGCGCTGATTATGGATGCTTTCAGCAGGCCGTTGTGGCGGTAGACAGCCATCAGGGTGTTGACGACGAAGGTCACGAATCTGAGATTGCCGGTAAAATCCTTTCCTGGCGACATGAGCGCTATGCCCGTATCAGTTCCGAGAGACCAGTTGTTGTGTTTCCCGCTTCCGTTTATTCCTTTGAAAGGTTTTTCATGAAGGAGTACCCTGAACCCGTGGTTTCTTGCGATTTTGCGCATCAGGGACATGACAAGCATGTTGTGGTCGTTCGCGAGATTGCATTCTTCGAAGACGGGAGCCAGTTCGAACTGGTTGGGAGCCACTTCATTGTGACGGGTCTTTACCGGAATGCCGAGTTTCAGGGCTTCGATTTCGAGATCTTTCATGAATGCGGCGACTCTGGAAGGGATGGCGCCGAAATAATGGTCTTCCAGCTGCTGGTTCTTTGCCGAGTCATGACCCATGAGGGTGCGTCCTGTCAGGAGAAGGTCGGGCCGGGCCGCATAAAGTCCTTCATCGACAAGGAAATATTCCTGTTCCCATCCCAGATAGGAGTAGACTTTCCTGACATCCGGATTGAAATAATGGCATACATCGACAGCAGCCTTGTCCACCGCACGCAGAGCCTTGAGGAGCGGAGCCTTGTAATCCAGCGATTCTCCGGTGTATGCTATGAAAATCGTAGGGATGCACAGAGTGTCATCTACTATGAATGCCGGAGAGGACGGATCCCATGCCGAGTATCCTCTTGCCTCGAAAGTATTGCGGATGCCTCCGTTGGGGAAAGAAGAGGCGTCCGGTTCCTGCTGGACAAGAAGTTTGCCGGAGAATTCTTCTATTACGCCCCCTTTCCCGTCATGTTCTATGAAAGAATCGTGCTTTTCGGCAGTTCCTTCGGTCAGGGGCGCGAACCAGTGCGTGTAATGGGTAGCACCCATTTCGACCGCCCATTTTTTCATTCCGGCAGCCACTTCGTCCGCAATGCTTCTGTCGAGTGTCGATCCGGTATCGATGACATTGGCAAGCCGAGCATAGACTTTTGCCGGAAGATACCTGAACATCTTTTCGCGGTTGAATACATACATCCCGAAATAGTCCGACGGACGCCCGTCAGGGATGTCTACATGAGACGGTTTTTTCCCGAATGCCGTCTCTACCATCTTGAATCTTAATGTTGACATGGCAGAATTGTGTTTTGTTGGTCTATCTGTTAAAGTTCTTCTTGATTCTTTCCATTGCTTCTATGCAGTCGTATCTTTCCCCGAATGCGGTAAGTCTCAGATAGCCTTCCCCGCTCGGGCCGAAGCCGGATCCAGGAGTACCTACGACATGCACCTTGTGCAGCAGGTATTCGAAAAATTCCCACGAGGTCTGTCCTTTTGGCGTCTTGAGCCAGATATAAGGTGCGTTGACTCCTCCATAGACGGTAAGACCGGCCTCCTGCAGGCCTTCCCTCATGATCCTGGCGTTTTCCAGATAATAATCTATGATTTTTTTTACCTGCTTTTTCCCTTCCGTACTGTATATGGCTTCGGCTCCACGCTGCGTGATGTAGCTCGTGCCGTTGAATTTCGTGCACTGTCTTCTGTTCCAAAGCTGGTTCAGGCTGAATCTCGAGTCGTCCAGCAGGGCGCCGCTGACTTCGTGGGGAACGACGGTGTACGCACATCTTACTCCGGTAAACCCGGCCGTCTTCGAGAAGCTCCTGAATTCGACGGCACATTTTTTTGCACCTTTGATTTCATAAATGGTGTGCGGGATGCGCTCATCGCGTATGAATGCTTCGTATGCCGAGTCGTAAAGAATGAGCGTGTCGTTCGCGAGTGCATAGTCGACCCATTCTTTCAGCTGCTCCTTGGTCAGGACAGTTCCTGTCGGATTGTTGGGATAGCAGAGATATACTATATCCACGCGATGGTCCGGGATGCGGGGCAGAAACCCGTTTTCGGCGGTGCACGGCATGTACGTGATATTGCTCCAGTGCCCGTCCCTGCTGATATCTCCGGCACGCCCGTCGATTACATTGCTGTCGACATAGACAGGATATATGGGGTCGGTGACACCGACGCTGTTGTCCGTGCTCAGGATGTCGCAGAAATTTCCGGTATCGCTTTTGGCTCCGTCGCTTATGAAGACTTCTGACTTGTCGAGGAACACTCCCCGGGACTGGTAGTCGTGATGAATGATGGCGTTGATGAGGAAGTCGTATCCCTGTTCAGGTCCGTAACCCCTGAATGTGGCCGCATTCGACATTTCATCCACTGCCTTGTGCATGGCCTTGATACAGACGTCCGGCAACGGTCTGGTGACATCTCCTATGCCTAATCTTATCAGTCTTATTTCAGGATTGGCCTTCTTGAATGACTGGATTTTTTTTGCAATATCCGAAAACAGATAACTACCCGGGAGCTTTAAAAAATTTTCATTTACAAGTGCCATAATCCTTCTTTTTTATCGGTTAAATTTCGTATTCGATTTCTCCCTCGAAGACTTTGACGGCTGGTCCAGTCATCAGTATATGCCTTTCAGGAGTTATTTCTATCGTGAGATGACCTCCGTCCATTTCTATGACGGATTTCGATTCCGGCAGGAGAAAATCGGGGTCCGTGCAGGCTTTTCCTCCGGCCTCCATGCCGGCACAGGCGGCTGCAACGGCCGTGGCGCAGGCCCCTGTCCCGCAGGCTTCGGTGATTCCCGATCCCCGTTCCCAGACTTTCATCCTTATTTTCCCGTTATCCATCTTTTGGGCGAATTCCACATTCGTCCTGTCCGGAAACGCCGGATCATTTTCTATGGCGGGGCCTTCGTTTTCGATGTCGACGCCGTCTATGTCATCGGTAAAGATGACGAAATGGGGATTGCCCATGGAAAGGGATATCCCTTCATGAGGGAAGCGGCCTCCGATTTTCGTTTTCCTGATGTCCGAGGCTTTGCCCATGTCTACGCAGACGCTTTCGACTTTTCCCTCCGATATGTTGAGGTTCAGAGTCCTGATTCCGGACAGAGTTTCGAGCTTTATGGATGTCTTGCAGGTCAGTCCGGTTTCGTAAAGGTATTTTCCGACACATCTGCTTGCATTTCCGCACATCCTGGCTTCCGAACCGTCTGCGTTGAAGATCCTCATGCTGAAATCGGCGATGTCCGAGTTTCCTATGAGAACGAGCCCGTCGCTGCCTATTCCAGTATGCGGGCGGCTCCATTTACGGGAAGCGGCTTCGGGATCAGGAATGCCGTACCGCATCGTATCTATATAGATGTAGTCGTTCCCTGTCCCGTGCATCTTCGTGAATTTTACTGTTTTTTTCATTTCCCGTAAATTCTGATACAAAAATACTTTGAATTGAAAGTGTTGTGTACCGTTTCATGGCGTTTTCCGATGAAAATTTTTATATGGTGAAATTTATTCAGTCATATCCGGCATGCACGGATAAAAACGTAAGGAAAACCCCTTTTGTAACTTACGGTTTGAAAGCGGGTTTTCCCGGACTGTATTTTTTCAGAGTTTTTTTGTACATCCGGGACGCAGTAGAGTATAACTTTGCCGGTGAAAAACAGAAAGACAAGAAACCGGTTCCTTGTTCAGACAAAAGTTTGTAACAATGAAAAAATTATTTGCCGGGACTATCCTGTCCATTTTCTCAGCGATGTCCCTCCCTGTGTCTTCTGTTGCGCAAGACAAGTTTGAATGCAGCGTCGGCGCCGATCTGGTCAGCAGCTATGTCTGGAGAGGCCAGGATCTTGGAAATTTCAGTATTCAGCCGACTGTCTCCCTTTCCTGTAAAGGAATTTCCCTGTCAGCCTGGGGTTCCGCCGGTTTTGACCCGAGCGATACCCGGGAAGTGGATCTTACGCTGGGGTATTCCGTCTCCGGATTCAGCATTTCCGTTACCGACTACTGGTTCGACGGAGGTCCGGGATACTTCCATTATCGCGACGGTTTGACGAATCATACGTTCGAAGCTCAGATCGGCTATGATTTCGGTTTCCTTGCCGTAAACTGGTATACAAATTTTGCCGGAAATGTCGGTTTTGTCTCCGACGGGTCGAAAGCATACGCTTCCTACTTTTCCGTTTCTGTCCCTTTCCGTTTTGCCGGTCTGGACTGGGAGGCGGCTGCAGGCGCGACCCCATGGCAGAATGATTTTTATACTGGAGGCGGCAATTCGGAGCATGCGGTGGATATGATCCGCGGATTCGCCGTCTGCAATGTCGGCATCATGGCTGCAAAGAGCTTTACGATTACTGAGAACTGGTCGGTGCCTGTATTTGCACAGCTGATATGGAACCCTTCGACGGAAGCGGCGCACTTTGTCGCCGGGATCAGTTTCTGACAATCTTGCCGGGCAAATCCATGCCAGTCTTTTACGGTCATTATTCTAATAATTAAAAATCAGTACAATGAAAAAAATAGAAGCTATCATCCGCCGGACAAGGTTCGAGGATGTAAAACAGGCCCTGCTCGATGCCGGCATCGAATGGTTTTCGTACTATGACGTACGAGGAGTCGGCAAGACAAGGGAAGGCCGCATTTACCGCGGAATAGTGTATGACACGAGTTCCATAGAACGGCTGCTGCTTTCCATCGTAGTCAGGGACAAAAATGTGGAGAAAACTATTAAAGCCGTGACGGAAGCCGCCCAGACCGGAGAAATCGGCGACGGACGCATTTTCGTCATCCCTGTAGAAGACGCCGTCCGTATCCGTACAGGCGAGCGCGGCGACATCGCCCTCTACAACGCTGAGCAGGAAAAATGAGTATTAACATGTAAAACGACGACAAAATGACACATATACTTATGATAGATACAGGCAATACTGCCTGGATGTTGACTTCCACGATGCTTGTCCTGCTGATGAGCATCCCCGGCATAGCATTGTTTTACGGAGGTCTCGTAAGACAGAAAAACGTGCTGAGCATCATAATGCAGACAATATTTCTCGTTGCCGTAGTGAGTATTCTATGGGTGGCTGTGGGCTACAGCTGGGTATTCGATACGAGTTTCGAGGAAAAGGGAAATCCCCTGTCTTTTCTTATCGGAGGTTTCGGAAAGGTATTCATGAATGGAATATCACTTGACACGGCTGCTGCAGGAAATATCCCCGAACTGCTGTTCGCCATGTTCCAGTGCATGTTCGCAGTTATTACTCCGGCTTTGATTCTCGGGGCTTTCGCTGAAAGGATAAAGTTCTCCGGATACATAGTCTTCATAGTTCTATGGGTGATTCTGGCATATTTTCCGATGGCTCACTGGGTGTGGGGCGGAGGTTTCCTTCAGAAAATGGGGGCAATAGATTTTGCCGGCGGTACGGTTGTCCATATCAATGCCGGTATTTCCGCTCTGATCATGGCCGTAATGCTCGGCAGGAGAACAGATTACAGCACCGGCCATCCCATAACGCCTCATAATGTAGCCTTCGTTTTCATGGGGACGGCCTTCCTCTGGCTCGGCTGGTTCGGGTTCAATGCAGGCAGCGGTCTTGCCGCCGACGGTCTCGCCGCCAATGCTTTCATGGTCACGCATGTCGCGACGGCAGCGGCAGCCGTTACCTGGATGGCAATTGACTGGATATTCAACAAGAAGCCGACTGTCATCGGCACCTGTACAGGGGCTGTAGCCGGCCTTGTAGCCATTACTCCTGCTGCCGGAAGCTCGGGCCTGCTCGGCGCATTCTGCATAGGCGTAATCACATCCGCAATATGCTTCTGCATGGTGGCTGTCGTCAAACCGAAACTCAGATATGACGATTCACTGGATGCTTTCGGCGTACACGGAATCGGAGGTATAGTAGGGTCCGTCCTTACGGGAGTCTTTGCCACGAGGCTTGTGACAGGGGAGGACGGCGTACAGGGAGCGCTGTATGGGGACTGGCATCAGCTGCTGGTCCAGATAATTGCCACCCTGTTCGCAATAGTTTTCAGTGCGGTCATTACTTTCCTGCTCTTCAAGGCCGTAGATGCTACGGTCGGTCTCAGGGTCGACAAGAGAGTCGAGGAGGAAGGCCTGGACATATATGAGCACGGAGAATCGGCCTATAACAGATAGGCCTGCTCATGAACACCCGAGACGGCTCGTCCGCTCGGGTCGTTCTTTCCCTGGAAAGACGCGTCCCATGCCAGGGCTTCGGCAGTCGAACAGGCTACGCTTGGTATGCTCGGAACACTTTTCGCAGCGCTCTCGCTCGGGAAATGTTCCTCGAAGATGCTCCTGTAGAAATATTCTTCCTTGTTTCTCGGAGGATTTACCGGGAAGCGTTCCGATGCCCGGGCCATCTGTGCGTCGGATACCGATGCAGATGTAATCGTCTTCAGCGTATCTATCCAGCTGTATCCCACGCCGTCGCTGAACTGCTCCTTCTGCCTCCATACTGTTTCTTCCGGAAGCATGTCTGAAAACGCATCTCTCAGTATTTTCTTTTCGATGGTTTTCCCCGGACACATTTTCGCCGCCGGATTCAGTCTCATCGCCGTATCGAGGAATTCCTTGTCGAGGAACGGAACCCTTCCTTCCACGCCCCAGGCCGCAAGTGACTTGTTCGCCCTGAGACAGTCGTACATGTGCAGTTTTCCGAGTTTGCGGACTGTCTCCTCGTGAAAGGCGCGGGCGTCCGGAGCCTTGTGGAAATACAGATATCCGCCGAATATCTCGTCCGCACCTTCTCCGCTCAGCACCATCTTTATTCCCATGGATTTTATGACCCGGGCCAGAAGATACATCGGCGTCGACGCCCTTACTGTCGTGACGTCATAAGTTTCAATGAAATAGATGACATCGCGCAGGGCATCGAGCCCTTCCTGTATTGTGTAGTTGATTTCGTGATGCACTGTCCCGATATGGCCGGCTACCGTTCTTGCCTTTGCCAGATCCGGAGCGCCTTTCAGCCCGATTGCAAAACTGTGCAGTTGAGGCCACCACGCATCCTTTCTGCCTCCGGTTTCGATTCTCTTTGCCGCATATTTCTTGGAAACTGCGGAAATAATGGAGCTGTCCAGGCCTCCCGACAGAAGAACCCCGTAAGGGACATCGCTCATAAGCTGACGTTTTACTGCCGATTCGAGGGCTTTCCTCAGAATGAGAGGGTCGGCATCGTTGTCTTTCACGTTTTCGTAATCTTCCCAGTCGCGCCTGTACCACCTCTTCATGACTCCTTCGCTTCCGATATAGCAATGCCCGGGCAAAAACGGCTCGTAGCTGTCGCAGATGCCTTCGAGCGATTTCAGTTCGCTGGCGCAATATACATGTCCCTCTGCATCTTTCCCTATATACAGCGGAATGACACCGATGGGATCGCGGGCAATGAGAAAGTCGTCTTTTTCTTCATCGTACAGGGCAAATGCGAAAATCCCGTTCAGGTCTTCGAGAAAGCCTGGCCCCTTTTCACGGTACAGAGCCAGTATCACTTCACAGTCGCTGCCGGTAGAGAACAGGTATCTGTCCCTGAATCTGCCTCGTATTTCCGAATGATTGTAGATCTCGCCGTTTACGGCCAGAATCTGCTTCCTGTCCGGAGAAAACAGCGGCTGGCCGCCGCTCGCCGGATCCACGATGGACAGGCGTTCATGGGCAAGGACTGCCGATTTTCCTACGTGTATCCCGCTCCAGTCGGGTCCGCGGTGCCTTATTCTCCTGGACATGGTCAGGGCGGTACTCCTGAATCTTTCAGGATCGTCCTTTATATTGAATATCGCTGCTATTCCGCACATGTTATTTCCCTTTATTCTTCAAATATGAATCGATGTCGTCTGCCGCCCGGCGGCCTGAAGCTATGCACCTGACCACGAGACTTGCTCCTGTAGCGGCATCTCCGGCCAGAAATACGTTTTCCGGGTACACGGGGTGTTCGGGCTTCAGAAAGCCCAGGGCCAGGAGTATCATGTCCGCCCTGATGATTTCTTTCTTTCCTGTCGGCTTCATGACCGGACGGCCTCCGTCGGGGGCAGGTTCCCATACCACTTCTTCGACTTCCGCTCCGGTGACATTGGCTTTTCCGTCTCCGATAAACCTGACCGTATTCAGACACCACCTTCTCCTGCATCCTTCCTCGTGGCTGCTGCTGGTCTTCAATACCACTGGCCATTGCGGCCACGGAGTCGCAGGGTTATTCCCTGCGGGAGGTTCCGGCAATATCTCGATCTGCGTCACTGAGGATGCTCCCTGCCTTATGCTGGTACCTATGCAGTCGCTTCCTGTATCTCCTCCTCCTATTACAAGCACTTTCTTCCCTTTTGCACTGATACGCTCTTCTTTCCGGAACGTCTGTCCGGCGAGGACTCTGTTCTGCTGCGAAAGCATTTCCATTGCCAGGTAGATTCCTTTCAGTTCCCGTCCGGGAATTTTCAGGTCTCTTGCCTGAGGGGTCCCGGTACAGATGCAAAAGGCGTCGAAGTCCGGAGGAAGTCCGGGCAGGTCTATGCAGATTCCTGTCCTGAACGTCACTCCTTCTGCTTCCATTATTGCCAGCCGTCTGTCTATTATCGCCTTGTTCAGTTTGAAATTAGGGATGCCGAAGCGCAGTAGCCCGCCGATGTATTCGTCCTTTTCGAATACGGTTACATCGTAGCCTTTCCTGTTCAGTCGGTTGGCTGCGGCAAGACCGGACGGGCCTGAGCCTATGACTGCCACCTTTTTCCCGTTGCGGGGATATGCCGCAGGCTTGATATAGCCTTCCCGGAACGCCGCTTCCGCGATTGCGGCCTCGTCTTCCCTTATGGTTACGGGCGCGTCGGCCGTTAGCTTGAGCACGCAGCTTTTTTCACAGAGCGCAGGGCATATTCGTCCGGTAAATTCCGGAAAATCATTGGTCTGCGACAGTATTTCGTATGCTTCTTTCCATTTGCCGCGGTACAGGGCGTCCTGAAATTCAGGAGGTCTGTTGCCGAGAGGGCAGGCCCAGTGACAGAAAGGCACACCGCAATCCATACACCTGGATGCCTGGAGTTTCCTGTCGCTGGTATTGAGTGTCTGTTCCACCTCTCCGAAATCGAGTATGCGGTCATGAATCGGACGGTATCCGGCTTCCTGCCTCGGTACCGTCAGGAATGCTTTGGGGTTTCCCATGTGAATTTCCTCTTAAATTTAGTAATCACGCTGTACTTCGGCGATTTTCTGCTGCAGTTTCCGCATCTGTTCTTCTGCAAGTACGCGTTTGTATTCTATCGGGGTGACCTGGATGAATTCTTCGACGTATCTGTTCCAGTTGTCCAGCATGGTTCTGGCCAGGTGGGAGCCTGTGTACAGATAATGCTGTCTTATGAGTTCATGGAGTTCTTTTCTGGAAGAAGAATCTTCGAGCAGGGACAGTTCGACCATGTCCATATTGCAGAAATAGTCGAATCGCCCGTTTTTGTCCCAGACGTATGCAAGGCCGCCGCTCATTCCGGCAGCGAAGTTTCTTCCCGTTTCTCCGAGAACGACTACGCGGCCACCTGTCATGTATTCGCAGCAATGGTCGCCTGCGCCTTCCACGACGGCTATGGCTCCTGAATTCCTGACGGCAAATCTTTCACCGACCCGTCCGTTGATATAGACTTCTCCGCCCGTCGCTCCATAAAGCAGCGTATTCCCTGCAATCGTATTTCTTTCCGCTTCGAATTCGCTGCGGACCGGCGGTCTGACAGAAATCAGTCCTCCGCTCAGACCTTTGCCGAGATAGTCGTTGGCTTCGCCTTCAAGGCGGAAACTTATGCCGCGGGCAAGAAATGCCCCGAAACTCTGGCCTGCGGATCCCTTGAACTTTACCGTTATGGTTTCCTCCGGCAGTCCGCATTCCCCGTATTTCGATGCAACGGTTCCGGACAGCATGGCTCCGACAGCCCTGTCGGTATTCGCTATGGCATATTCGAGCGATATTTCTTTCTTCTTTTCAACCGCTTCCTTCGCGGCTTCGATTATTTGCACATCCAGAACATGTCCTGTATCATGCTGCTGCCCCGTGACATTGTGCAGGGCGCATCCGTTGTCCGGCTTCTTCAGCATCCTGCTGAAATCGAGGCCGGACATCTTGCTTCCTTCCGGAATTACGGATGTTTCAATGAGGTCCGTCCGGCCTACGATGTCTTCAAGTTTCCTGAATCCCATCCGGGCCAGATATTCCCTGACTTCCATGGCCAGGAATTCAAAATAATTCACCACATATCTGTAATGTCCGCGAAACCGTTTCCGCAATTCCGGATCCTGCGTGGCGACGCCCACAGGGCAGGTGTTCGAGTGGCATTTGCGCATCATGACGCATCCGAGTACTATCAGGACTGCAGTCCCGAATGCAAATTCCTCGGCCCCGAGCAGTGCCATTGCTATCACATCCCTGCCAGTCTTGAGCTGTCCGTCTGTCTGCAGCCTTACCTGACCTCTGAGTCCGTTGAGGACCAGTGTCTGCTGAGTTTCACTCAGTCCTATTTCGGGCGGTATGCCGGCATATCTCATGGATGAAGCGGGCGATGCTCCGGTGCCTCCTTCCGCTCCGGAAATGACTATTATGTCGGCTTTGGCTTTCGCTACACCTGCGGCAATAGTGCCTACTCCGCTTTCGAAGACGAGCTTTACGCTGACAAGGGCTTTCGGATTGACGTTTTTCAAGTCGAAAATCAGTTGCGCAAGATCTTCGATCGAATAGATGTCATGATGCGGCGGAGGTGAAATGAGGGATATGCCGGGAATGGAATGCCGGGTTTTCGCAATGATTTCATCTACCTTGAATCCGGGCAATTGTCCTCCTTCTCCCGGTTTCGCCCCCTGAGCTACCTTTATCTGTATTTCGTCGGCGTTGACCAGATATTCGGCAGTCACGCCGAACCTTCCGGATGCTATCTGTTTTGTCTTGCTGTTCAGGGATATCCCGTCGTATTCTCCTGAAAACCTGGCATTGTCTTCGCCGCCTTCACCGGTATTGCTTCTTGTGCCGAGGAAGTTCATCGCCAGTGCAAGTGCTTCGTGCGCTTCCTTGCTGATGGCTCCGAATGACATTGCTCCAGTAACGAAATGCTTTACGATGCTTTCTACAGGTTCCACTTCATCTATCGGAACGGGGTTGTTTCTGAACCTGAAGAAATCCCTGAGGAAAATCGGAGAATCCTTTTCATCTGCCATCCGGGTGAATTCCTTGAACTTACGGTAGTCTCCCGTTCTTGTTGCAAGCTGCAGAGTGCTTATGGTTTCCGGATTCCAGGCATGTTTTTCTCCGTCTTTCCTGTATGAGAACTGACCGATATGAGGCAAAAGTCCGGATACGGATCCGGCATTGAATCCGTTGTCATGGAACCTGATGCAGTCGTCTGCAATTTCCTTCAGCCCGATTCCTCCGATGGTCGATACAGGCGTATTGAACCAGGTTTTCAGCAGTTCTTCCCCGAGACCGACAGCCTCGAAGATCTTAGCCCCGCGGTATGAGCGGATCGTGCTGATTCCCATTTTGCTCATGATTTTATACAGACCCTTGCATACGGCCCTGATATAGTTCTTTTCCGCCGTCTCGTAATTCATCTGTATTTCTCCATCCTTTACAAGGCTGTCGATGACAGCGAAAGCCATGTATGGATTGATGGCGCTTGCTCCGTATCCGAGCAGCAGGGCGGCGTGCATTACCTCTCTTATTTCCCCGCTTTCCACTATAAGTGCTGTCTGTACCCTTTTCTGTACGGAGATCAGATAGTGATGCACTGCGCTTACTGCCAGCAATGACGGAATGGCGGCATGTTCTCTGTCTACACCGCGGTCTGAAAGTATGATATAGTTTACGCCGTCGTCGACCGACTGTTCGGCTTTCCTGCACAGTTCTTCAAGGGAAGACCGGAGTCCGGCTCTGCCTTTTCCGGTCTCGAAGATCATAGGTAGTTTTACGGTTTTGAAGCCCTTGTATCTGATATTGCAGAGTATGTCGAGCCTCGTGTTGTTCAGGACAGGATGCGGCAGCCTGACCATTTTGCAATGCTTTTCGTCAGGAATGAGAATCTGCATTCCGACAGCTCCGATGTACTCGGTCAGGGACATCACCAATTCCTCGCGGATGGGATCTATTGCAGGATTCGTTACCTGGGCGAACTGCTGTCTGAAATAATTGAACAGCAGCTGCGGTTTTTCGGAAAGGACGGCGAGCGGCGTGTCGTTTCCCATCGAGGCTGTCGGTTCAGACCCGTTGATGCACATCGGGACTATGATCCGTTCGATGTCCTCTCTGGTGTATCCGAAATTGCGCAGAAGGGCATCATGGTTTTCCACGCTGTTGCCCACTTTCCTGCCGCTTTTCAGGGTGTCGAGTTCTATCCTGTTTTCGGACAGCCATTTACGGTAAGGTCTGACCGAAGCAAGTTCGTTCTTTATGTCGGCATCGTAATGTATTTTCCCTTCCAGGGTATCTACGAGCAGAATCTTTCCCGGCTGCAGCCGGCCTTTTTCCCGGATTTCATTGGGTTCGAAAGACAGGACCCCGGCTTCGCTTGCAACTACCATCATTCCCGTTTTGGTTATGAGATACCGTGCAGGACGCAGTCCGTTCCTGTCCAGCATCCCTCCGGCATAACGTCCGTCGGTAAAAAGCAGGGCTGCCGGACCGTCCCACGGTTCCATAAGGATCGAGTGGTATTCGTAAAAGGCCTTGAGTTCTTCGCTGATAGGGTTTTTGTCGTTGAAAGACTCCGGTATCAGCATGGATATGGCATGAGGAAGACTCATGCCGGACATCATGAAAAATTCCAGGACATTGTCCAAAGACGCGCTGTCGCTCATACCTTTCTGAACGATCGGCCTTATGGCCCTGATGTCCGGGATCGCTTCCGTGGCGAGTACGCTTTCCCTGGCTTCCATCCATGCCCTGTTGCCGCGTATCGTATTGATCTCTCCGTTGTGCGCGAGAATGCGGAACGGCTGGGCGAGGCTCCATGTCGGGAAAGTATTGGTGCTGAAACGGGAGTGCACGAGGGCTATCCCGCTCGTGAAATACGGCTGGGACAGATCCGGGAAATATTCCCTGACCTGGGTGGAGGACAGCATACCCTTATATATTATAGTCCTGCTCGACATGGATACTATGTAGAAGTCCCTGTCGTTTATCCGCTTTTCTATCTTTTTTCTGACGAGGTAGAGTTTCCTCTCGAAATTTTCTCCGGGCACGTATCCCGTAACGAATATCTGTCTGATATCCGGTTCGCTTTCCCTTGCGTCTTTCCCGAGAATATCCGAGTTTACAGGGACATTTCTCAGGTGCATAAGGGAAAGTCCTTCCTTTTCGATTTCTTCGATGATTACGCTGAATATCAGGTCCTGTTTTTTCTCGTCTTTCGGAAGAAAGACGAGGCCTGTCCCGTATTTTCCCTTTTCCGGAACGGGGATTCCCTGAAGAAGGATGAATTCGTGGGGGATCTGAAGCATGATTCCGGCTCCGTCGCCCGTCTTGTTGTCAGCACCTTCGGCTCCCCGGTGCTTCATGTTTTCGAGGACTTTCAGTGCAGAATCGACCAGCTCGTGGGATTTGTCTCCGTGGATGTTTACGACCATCCCCACACCGCACGCATCGTGCTCATGGCCTGCATCGTACAGGCCTCCTGTTCTGTTCATAGTATCCATAGTCATATTTGTCAAGTTCTGATGACGCTTTTCCGGGGGATAAAACTGTCAATCAATACAAATTTATCCCGGTTATGATACAGAACGTGATAAAAATGCCGGAAACCGACATGACAAAAAACCGGCATTTCATATCAGAACTGAAATGCCGGAGATATTAGGATTTTATAATGAATTTTCCGTTTTCCTTAAATATTTTTTACAGTCTGTTTCTGTAAAGTCTGGCGGCGAGTTTCTGCCAGCTGTTCTGCAGGGTAATGCATGCTGTCAGATTTTCATAGATGGCGGAAGCCTCGACGAAGTAGTCGATCAGCGAAATTTCACCGCCTTCGACTGCCTGTTTCAGCAGGACCAGCGTTTCGCGCATGAGGGGTTCGTCGTATGCTTCCACTGCCGAGCGGGTCTGTTCCATTTCATTGAGTATGGCACGGACATCGGCTTCTGCGCGAAGTCTTGCGTAGTTGAGGTCGCTTTGTGCGGATACGGATCTTGCTTTCGCGATGGCCACTTTCTTGTGATTGGAGAAAAGCGGGATGGAGCAGCCCACCAGAAAGCCGTGTTCCGCATCGCGTATCGCGGTGTTTCTGCGATAGCCGATCTCCAGCTTGGGAATCCAGCCCTGCCTGCTTATCGAGATTTCCTTGAAAGCCGCTTCCGCCGCATTCGATGCCGATATTATGGAAGCATCTTCTGCCAGATATTCTTCTATGGCTTTTTCAGGATCGGCAATTTCTTCGACAAGCGGGAAATCTTCGGCTTCGAAAACTATCCTGCAGCCTCCGTTCATTGCCGCGAGATTTCCGGATGCCGCATCGAGGGCGGCGTTGTTGGCCGCTACAGCCGTGGCGACTCCCATAAGTTCCATTTTTATCTTGTTGACTTCAAGGGATGAGGCATCGCCGGTTTCCAGCCTCTGCTCGTACAGGTCGAGAAGTTCTCCGGCTATTTCCGACTGCATGTCGAGCAGACTGCTTATCTGCCGGTACATTATGATGTCGAGACACAGGGTTTTTGCGTCGAGGAGAATTCTGCGCCGTTCATTGTCGAGTCCGCTGTCCAGGGCGGCGCGTGACAGTTCGTTTCTTTTATGTCTTGCGGCATAGACGGTAGGAAAATCGAAGCCCTGGGAAACGACGAGTTCGGAACCGGACTGCCCGGTGACTCCGCTGCTGTAGAATGAACTGTATTCTATAGTCGGGTCTTCGAGAATATTCTCGTTTTTCAGCTGGAAAGCCTGGGCTTCCGTCTCCCGGGCCAAAGCTGCAAGTTCAGGATTGTTTTCCGTGATTGCAGCCAGGACTTCTCCGATATCGCCCGTGTACATGACCGTATCGGCTGCGGTTCCGCTCTCCCGGGCGGTCGCAGTAAGAGCTACGGAAAAAATGATGGCAGGTATTATTGCGTATTTTTTCATATTTTCTCGATTTTTTGGTCGACTTCCTTGCGGTGCAGCCAGTAATACATTATCGGAACGATGAATCCGTTGAGGAAAGTGGAAGTGAGCAGGCCTCCGAGGATAACCTTGGCCATCGGGCTCTGGATTTCGTTGCCCGGCAGATCTCCCTTTACGGCCAGCGGAATCAGGGCAAGGGCGGAGGACAGGGCAGTCATCAGGATAGGGTTCAGCCTGTCGAGCGAACCTTGTATGATGCTGTCGTACAATGAATGGCCCTGCTCCCTCAGCAGATTGTAATGACTTATCAGAAGCATTCCGTTTCGGGTCGCTATACCGAAGAGCGAGATGAATCCGATGATGGCCGGGATGCTGATTTCCTTTGTAGTCAGCAGCAGGGCGAATACTCCTCCGATAAGGGCAAGAGGCAGGTTCAGAAGCACTACGCCGCTCTGTGCGGCACTCTTGAACTGCATGTACAGAAGAAGGAATATCACGATTATGCTCATTATGGAAGTCAGCAGGAGAATCCGGCTGGCAGCCTGTTCGCTTTCGAACTGTCCGCCGTATTCTATGTGGTATCCTTCCGGAAGCTCTATGTTTTCATCGATCAGTTTCCTGATGTCATCGACCACGCTTCCCATGTCGCGGCCTGCGGCATTGGCGGAAATAACGACCTTGCGCTTGACGTTTTCCCTGTTGATCGCATTCGGCCCGGTAGAAGATACTACATCGGCTACGTATGTAAGAGGCAGCTTGTTCCCGTTCGCGTCATCTATCATCAGGTCCATGATTCTGTCGATGGAACCCCTGTCGGATTCGGCCGCCCGGACTACGAGGTTGAATGCCTTTCCCTGTTCGTAGACCTGGGAGACTGTTTCTCCCGCCATGTTCACCGTAATGAATTCGCTGAACGCCGGCATGGAGATTCCGTATTTGGCCAGCATTTCGCGCTTGGGCACTATCTTGATTTCCGGTCTTTCGATCTGCTGTTCTACATTGAGGTCGGCAATGCCTTCCACCCCGGCAATCAGGTCTTTTATCCGGTTCCCTGTCTGGAACATGCGGTTCAGGTCATCTCCGAACAGTTTTATTGCAATTCCCGCCTGGGTTCCGCTGAGCATGGCATCGATACGGTGGCTTATCGGCTGGCCGATTTCGATGTTGGCTCCCGATATGGTCGAGAGTTTTTCCCGGACTTCCGCAAGCAGTTCTGCATGTGACCGGTCTTTCAGTTCGAAAGGGGCCTCTATTTCCGACACGTTGACCCCGAGAGCATGTTCGTCGAGTTCGGCGCGTCCTGTCTTGCGGGCCACGGTCTGTATTTCGGGAATGGACAGCAGGAGCTCTTCAGCCCTGCGGCCTATCTTGTCCGACTCTTCAAGGGATATTCCGGGAAGCGAGCTGACATTGATCGTGAACGACCCTTCGTTGAATGCCGGAAGGAAGCTGTGTCCGAGTGTAAAGAAAAGTCCGAGGGCGACACAGAACAGAGCAAGAGTAGCCCCTACCACGCTTTTCTTGTGTCTCATTACCCATTCGAGAGCCTTCCTGTAATATTTTTTGAGCCAAACTGCCAGGAACGCTTCCTTAGGTATGCCGTCTCCCTTGACCTTGTAGTCGAGCATGTAGCTGCACAGTACCGGGGTAAGCGTCAGTGCGACTATCGTGGAGGCGAACAGCGCTGTGATGAAGGCGACTCCGAGCGGTACGAGCATCCTGCCTTCCATGCCTGAAAGGAAGAAAAGCGGCACGAAGCTCACGACTATGATCAGGGTGGAATTCAGAATAGGCATCCTGACCTCTTTGGATGCTTCGAAGACAACATCCAGGATTGGCCGTCTTTCCGCGACGGGCAGGGCCTTGTTCGTCCTTATGTGTTTCCAGACATTCTCCACATCGACTATCGCATCGTCCACAAGGGAGCCGATGGCGATGGCAAGGCCTCCGAGACTCATGGTGTTGATGGTCATTCCCATCCAGTTCAGTGTAAGTATGGAAATCAGGATGGACAGCGGAAGCGTCACGAGGGAAATTATCGTGGTCCGGACATTGGCCAGGAACAGGATAAGCACGATCACGACGAAAAACGCCCCTTCGTAAAGGGAGGATTTGACATTGCTTATCGAACTTTCGATGAATTTTGCCTGCCGGAATGTGTCGGTGGAGATTTTTACGTCGGGAGGAAGGTTCTTCCGGACATCTTTCAGGGCTTCCTCAAGTTTTGCTGTAAGTTCGAGGGTCCCGGTTTCCGGCTGTTTTGTCACCGTTACGAGGACCGCCGGCTTTCCTTTTTCAGATGCAAGGCCGAGTTTCGGCTGCTGTGCCCCGATCCTGACATCCGCCACGTCTTCGAGGGTGACGGGAGCCCCGTCGACAGTCTTGATGACCGACCTTGCCATCTCACGGACGTCTTCCGTGGAAACTACTCCGCGGACGATATATTCGTTCCCGTATTCATATATTACACCTCCGTTGGTATTCTGGTTCATTCCCCGTGTCACGGCCATTACTTCCCCGAGGGTGACACCGTAATATTTCATCCTGTCGGGATGGATGAGAACCTGATATTCCTTGATGTCCCCGCCGAGAACGGCTACCTGTGCCACTCCTCCCGTAGACAGCAGCCTCGGACGTATGGTCCAGTCCGCTATCGTCCTGAGATCCAGCATGGACGTCGTGTCGGCCGTCATTCCGACTATCAGGAGCTCTCCGAGTATGGACGATTGCGGGCCGAGGGTCGGGTTGCCGACATTTTCCGGCAGTTCTTCGGCCGCCATCGCTATTTTTTCCGAAACGATCTGACGGGCAAGGTAAATGTCCATGTCCCAGTCGAATTCCACCCAGACCACGGAAAATCCGGTAGTCGAAGAGGACCTCACCCTGCGGACTCCTGTCGCCCCGTTCACTGCCGTTTCTATAGGGAAGGTGACAAGCTGTTCCACTTCTTCGGCCGCCATGCCTCCGGCTTCAGTCATTACTACGACGGTCGGTGCATTCAGGTCCGGAAATACATCTACTTCCGTCCGGTTCGTCACATAGACTCCGGCAACCATCAGCAGAATCGCCGCTACAAGTATCAGCAGTCTGTTGCTGAGGGAAAAATGTATTATCTTGTTAAGCATACGCGATCATTAATGGTTGTGTGAATGTGCAGGAATGATATTGGATGCGGAAGCGAGCTTGACATTGTAGGCTCCCCGGACGACTACATTGTCTCCGGATTCCAGTCCGGAAAGGATTTCCGTCCGGATGCCGTCGCTTTCTCCGAGGGTGACTTCCTGTTTCCTGTAGCAGCTTTCGTCGAGCTTGAGGTAGACGAAATAGAGGCCCTGTTCTTCGGTAATTGCTGACACGGGCACCGAAAGTACATTTTCCCTGCGTCCGGTAAGGAGCCAGATTTCCGCAAAGGATCCCGGTATTACATTTTCCGTGCTGTTGAATTCGAAAGTGACGGGAATATAGTATGCGTTTTCGGCGGAACTCCGACCCACAGACAGCAGCCGGCCGCCGAGATCACTTGTGTTATATGTCCTGTTTCCGTATTGCACGGCGAAATTCGCGGAAGTGATACGGCCGACCTTGTCGTAGTGCCTCTGTGAAACATCGGCACGGAGAATCAGTTTCCCCTTCCTTATCATGCAGGCCAGAGGCGTCCCCATCGTGACGAAGTCGCCTTCGTTCACGAAAATGTCCCTGATATATCCGTCGAACGGAGCTTCGATCTGGACTCCGGAACCGTCGGCATTAGGCTTGAGAGCTTCGTAGGCCATTCTGGCATTTTCGTATGCTTCTTTTATCCTGATATATTCTTTTTCGGAGACAATCCTGCTGTCGACGAGTTCGGATGCCCTTTCATATTCGGCCCTGGCTGTCTCGTATGCTATTTTGGCCTTGCCGATACGGTTCCCGTCCTGAATGTTTCCGGAGAGAATCGAGAAAAGAGGTTCCGCCTCGTTTATGCCGCTGCCTTCGAAATAGTTCCCGCTGAAAGAGACTATGCCGTCGGAAGTGGCCACGATATTCTTTTCATCACCGATAGCCGGAAGTATCTGTCCCCCGGTCCTGATTACTCCCGAGAAATCGGAAGGTTCTACGGTCTCGGCGACAATACCGGCGGCTTCCGCCTTGGCCGGGTCTATCACTATTTCATCGGAATGGCCTGCGTGACCTTCTTCCTCATGACCGTGTGCGGCATCGTGGCCGTGCGGATCTTCTCCTTCGTGGCCGTGCACTTCTTCGCTGTGATGGAGGTCATGATCATGTCCGTCTTCATGGTGATGGCCTGTATTGCAAGACCACAGCAGGAGCAGTGAACATGCCCCTGCAAACAGTGCAATTCTCTTCATATCTCAAGTGTCGTTTAGAATGGAGACAAAGATATGTCCTATATGCCGCAACCCGGTTGCAATGGAATCATCCCCTTGCGCAGGAAGGACAGACGCCTTTTATGATGTAATTGACGGAGCGCGCGCTGAAACCTTCAGGAAGGTCGACGAGCGGAGCGGAAATGTCTTTAAGACAGAAAGTCTTGTGGCAGATTTCGCAGTAGAAATGCGTGTGCATGTCGGCTATGGAGCAGTCGTCTTCGCTTTCGCACACTTCGAATTTTACCGATCCCGTACCGTCGTCGATGGAATGCACGAGATGGTGCTTCTCGAATATCTCGAGGGTCCTGAATATGCTTGACTTGTCGACTGTCTCCAGTTCCGTTTCGAGGTCTGCCAAAGACATTGTGCCGGAAGCCTTCATAAGGGCATCGAGGACGAGTATCCTTATCGGTGTCACCCTGATTCCTTTCCTGTCAAGTCTGTCCGTACATTTCCGATTGTCCATGATAGCCTCAAATTAGTCTTTGCGATTTTCGGCATAAAGATAATCATTTGCGGCCACCGTGTGATGTTTCCGTGCGAAAATTCGTGACAGAATGTAACATTTTCCTGTCATAAATCATCTTTTCGGTATGATTGGCACGGATTTGCCAGCACTTTCCGCGCTTGCCGAGGCAAGTTTTCCAACCGATTTAAATTTTTGTGAAATATGAAGAACTGGCTGTTAATGACAATGGCTTTATTGCTTGTATCCTGTTCCGGCCGGTCTCCTTTCGAAAAAGGGAAGACCCATGATGTGCCTGTCAGGGTAATTGAAGCCGGAGTGACTGAAAATCAGGGAGTACGCAGTTATGTCGGGACTGCTTCCGCTTCACGGACGGCATTTCTGTCATGCCGGTATCCCGGCAAACTTGTAAAGCTGAACGTGGCCGAGGGCGATTATGTCGAAGCCGGTGACATTGTGGCAGAGATCGAGTCCCGCAATGTCATTTCTACATGCGAAATGGCCCGGTCCACCTTGCGGCAGGCCGAAGACGGGTATGAACGTGCATTGAAGGTGCACCGGAGCGGAAGCCTGCCGGATGTCAAGATGGTGGAGATCGAAACGGAGCTTGCCCGTGCCCGGGCAGCGGCTGCCGCCGCCGATGCGGCATTGGAAGAATGCCGCATCAAAGCTCCTTTTTCAGGCGTGGCCGGCAAGGTCATGGTCACGGAAGGCATGGAACTGAATCCGGTCGACAATATACTTCTGCTCATGGATGTGTCCTCCATAGAGATAAATTTCCCGGTTCCGGAGAATGAAGTAGGGGAGATAGAGAAGGGCGGAGCCGCTTCATTTTCGGTTCCGGCCCTGAATGTGGAAAATGCCGCGGCGGAGATTACTTCCAAAGGCATCTATGCGTCGCCTCTTTCCCATACGTACGAATGTACCCTGGTCCCTGAGGGCAAGGTCGCCGGACTTATGCCTGGAATGGTAGTCAAAGTCAGCGTCGGCACCGGCTTCGGGGCAGGAATAGTCATACCTGCATCGACGGTCAGGACGGACGTGGACGGAAGGTATGTATGGACCGTGACGGAAGACAATGTCGTCGGAAAGTCTTATGTCAGGACCGGAGGCTTTTCCGGCAAGGGCGTCGTGGTCACGGAAGGTCTGTCGGCAGGTGACAGGATCATAACCGAAGGGGTGCAGAAAGTCTGTACCGGGATGAAAGTCAGAATAGTGGAGTAATGAAAAGAGATTCCGGAAATATAATCAGGAGCTTCATAGCCCATAAAAAACTGATTTACATAGTCGTCTCCTGCTTCATTGCAGCAGGCGTGGTCGGCCTTTTCTTTATCAACAAGGACGAATTCCCTTCTTTCGAGATCAAGCAGGGTCTTGTAGCCGGAATCTATCCTGGCGCATCTGCGGCCGAAGTCGAGAACCAGTTGACAAAGCCTCTCGAAGAGGCGCTTTTTTCTTTTTCGGAAGTAAGCAGGGAAAATACCTATTCATATTCGAGGGACGGAGTCTGTTATATCTTCGTGGACCTGACAGTGCCGGCAAAGAAAAAGGATGAAGCATGGTCCAAGATCAAGCTCGGGCTCGAATCCGTGAAAATGACACTTCCTGCCGGCGTCCTGGCAGTGACGGTCCTGGATGATTTCAGTTCCGTCTCCTCCATGCTCATAGCAGTCGAATCCAGGGACAAGGGATATCCGGAACTCCTCGACTATGCCGAAGCCCTGAGTACGAGACTGAGGGAAATCCCGGAAATGGCGGACGTCTCGATAATAGGATCGCAGTCGGAGGAAATAGCAGTCACGGCGGATTTCGAGAAACTGTCTTCTTACGGAATAAGTCCGTCATCGATTCTTTTCGACTATCAGACTTCGGGACTCCAGGTTCCCGGCGGGACTTTCAGTACGGATTATGTCAATTCCCCGCTGCATGTGACCTCCCCGCTCAGCACCGAACAGGAAATTGCGGAAAGGATTATCTATTCTGATCCGCAGGGCAATGTGGTGAGGCTGAGGGATGTGGCGGATGTGACAAGACGGATGAAGGAGCCGGTATCGCACATAGACTATAACGGTCATTCGGCCATTGTCATGTCGGTAGAAATGCGTCTGGACAATGATATCGTGGCTTTCGGCGCGAAAGTGAACAAGGTGCTCGAAGAGTTTTCCAAGACATTGCCCGACAGCGTGAGCATAAGCAAGATAACCGATCAGCCGAGGGTCGTGGCATCGTCCGTGGTGTCCTTTCTCCGTGATCTGGTCATATCGATGCTCGTGGTCATCCTCGTGATGCTGATGCTTTTCCCTATGAAGTCCGCCCTGATAGCAAGTTCCGGCGTGCCAGTCTGCACGGCCCTTGCGCTGGCGGTGATGTTCATTACGGGTATTGACCTCAATACGGTTTCTCTTGCGGCTCTGATCGTTGTCCTCGGTATGATAGTGGACGATTCGATAATAACCATGGACGGGTATATGGACAAGCTCGGGCGCGGCATGTCCAGAATCGATGCCGCGGCGGCGAGTGCGAAAGAGCTTTTCATGCCGATGTTCATGGCTACTTTTGCGATCTGTGCGATGTTTTTCCCCATAAAGGGAATCATTACCGGATATCTCGGGGATTTCGTCACGACTTTCCCGTGGGTGGTGGCGATTGCGCTGAGTATATCCCTGATGTATGCGATGCTGGTAGTCCCGTCTCTCGAAGTAAGGTACATCAGCACTGCAAGATCGGAGGGTGCAGGCTGGTTCTCAAGACTGCAGTCGGTGTTTTTCAATGCGATGCAGAACGGTTATGAGAAGATGCTGGCCGTATGCTTCAGACATCCTAAACTGACACTTCTTACCGGAGCGGCGGCTGTCGGACTCGGAATACTGATGTTTACGCAGCTGAATATCCAGATGATGCCTAAGGCGGCAAGAAACTGTTTCGCCGTGGAAATTTATCTGGACGGAAATGCCGGACTTGACCAGACAATGGCAGTAAGCGATTCTCTCCAGAAGATATTGCTCTCCGACAGGAGAGTGACTTCCGTAACGGCTTTTGTCGGGACTTCTTCTCCGCGCTTCCATGCGACATACGCTCCGCAGCTTCCTGCGCAGAATTATGCCCAGTTTATCGTGAATACGGTTTCCACGATGGCGACGGAATCCGTGCTGAAAGATTATGAGGTCAAATACGAACATTATTTCCCGCGGGCTCTCGTCAGATTCAAGCAAATGGATTACCAGGCCGTGACGTCTCCGGTAGCGGTGATACTCAAAGGTCCGGATCAGGAAACACTGGTTCCGATTGCGGAGAAGATCAAGAACAAGATGTATTCGATGAATGATATCCTTAAATGGATACACAGCGACTGCGACGATTATGTTTCCTCCGTGGACATCACGCTCGATCCCGACGAGGCCGCAAGACTCGGGGTGAACAAGGCCATGCTTTCCCTGTCGCTGTCCGGCGCATTCAACGGCCAGACTATCGCAAATGTCTGGGAGGGAGACAGGAAACTGCCAGTCAATCTGTACAGCAAGGCCGTGAATGAGGATATGGATTACGGTGTCATATCGGATCAGATCGTTCCAGCCGTCATGTCGGGGGTTTCTGTCCCTTTGCGGCAGGTCGCCGACATAGAACCTGCATGGTCTCCGGAGACTTATGCAAGGACGGCAGGGGAGGAATCCGTGACTGTCGGTGCGGACATGAGATTCGGATGCAGCCAGCCTGTGGCGATGAAGGAAATCAAGGCTTATGTCAAGTCCGAGATCGAACCGTATCTTCCGGACGGAGTCACGGTTTCATACGGCGGTCTGTCATCCATGAACAAAAGCGTCGGGCCGGAAATCCTGATAAGTTTCATCTGCGCCGTAGCAGTGCTCTTTTTCTTCCTTCTCGTGCATTTCAAGAAAGCCTCCATCGCGTTTCTTACACTGATAATGAGCTCTCTGTGTCTCTTCGGCGCGTTTTTCGGAATGTGGCTCTTCCGTCTTGACTTCGGAATGACTTCCGTTCTCGGACTGATAAGCCTTGTAGGTATAATTGTCCGAAACGGGATAATATTGTTTGAATATGCGGAGGATTTGAGATTCAACAAGGGCCTTGATGTCAGGACTGCTTCCGAAGAGGCAGGGAAACGTCGTATGAGACCGATTTTCCTGACATCATGCACCACGGCTCTCGGAGTCCTTCCGATGATTATCAGCGGGGATGCGCTGTGGATGCCGATGGGTGTCGTGATATGCTTCGGCACGATGCTGTCGATTTTCCTGATAGTATTCATGATGCCCGTGTCGTACTGGCAGATTTTCAAGAATTCAAAAATCAAGGCTGTTTCAAATGAAGATAACTGACAATATATTGCTTTTATGTTTCCCTCTGCTCCTTGTATCCCATACGGTGTCCGGACAGAATGCGGAAACTGCCGGCAGCGGCGGACCGGATTCACCGGATGCCGTACTTGAACTGACTCTTGATGACTGCAGGCAGATGGCGATGCAGAACAACACCGCCGTACTCAATGCCGGTCTGGATGTCGCAGCCGCAAAGGCCAGGAAACAGGAGGCCGTAGCGGAATATTTCCCTACAGTCTCTGTCAATGCACTGGCATTCTATGCCTTCGACCCGTTGCTCGAAATAGGGGTTACGGATGTCCTCGGAAAGTCTGATTTCTCCAGCAGCCTTGAGAATATCCTTTCTTCGTATGCGGCGCAGTACGGTTTTTCTCCTTATTATTCTACTATGAAGAAAGGTGCGACGGCCTCGGTTTCGGTGGTCCAGCCATTGTTTGCCGGCGGACGTATCGTGACAGGAAACAGGATGGCCCGTATCGGTCTGGAATCGGCTTCCCTGCAGCAGGAAATCAGTTTGAGGGAGACATCGGAGAGTGTGGAGTCTGCCTACTGGCAGATTGTTTCCCTTGAAGACAAGCTGGCCTGTCTGGCCGATGTCAATACTCTTCTCGATACGATATACCGGGATGCCCTTTCAGCATCCGGCGCAGGTCTTGCGCTGGAGACTGATCTGCTGCAGGTCCGTCTGAAGATAAATGAAACGAGGTCTCAGGAGATAAGCCTGAAAAACGGAATCCGGCTGGCCAAGATGTCTTTTTTCAATTCCATAGGCTTGGAATACAATCCTTACCGGACATTCGGCCGGGATTCTCTCCCTGACATAGACGATATCCGTCTTGTCGACGATATCGGCGACCTGCTGTCGCCGGACAACTATTATGTCCCGGCAGAAGATGTCGCCTGCGAACAGGAAGAGGCAAGACTTCTCGACATGTCGGTCGAGGCCAAAAGGCTTGAAAAGAGGATGGCTGTCGGCGAAACATTGCCGCAGATTGCCGTAGGGGCGTCTTACGGTTACAACAATGTCATCGACAAGGGCTCGATGAACGGACTTGTCTTCGGCATGGTGCAGATTCCCATATCGGGTTGGGGAAAGACTGCAAGGAAGGTGCAGAGACTCGATGCCCAGATGCAGAAGGCTGAAAACGACCGTTTGTATCTGCAGCGTCAGATAGTCCTTCAGATAAACAAGCTGTGGCTGGACCTTACTGCCGCCTGGGAGAAATACCAGGTGTCGCTCGAAAGCCTCGATATGGCGAAGACCCTGCTTTCGCAGATGAGAGACCAGTACTCTGCAGGAATGGTCCCGGTATCCGATCTGCTTCAGGCGCAGACGCAGGTCGCCGGGGCGGAATCCGCCCTGCTCGACAGCCGGATCGCCTACAGGACGGCATTGCAGGCTTATCTGGACAGGACCGAGTAAAAAATCGCATAAAAACCGGCTCCTGTATTGTAGGATTATTTATTTTTGTTTTTATGATGAAAAAAATATTTGCTGCAGTTTTTGTCCTTATAACGGCATTTTGCCTCGCTTCTTGTTCCCGGAGAAAGGATTTCGATGTATATCTTCTTCTGGGCCAGTCGAATATGGCCGGAAGGGGTACCATGCTGGCTGAAGATACATTGAATGTGATGGAAGGAGTATGGCTTCTTGACGGCAACGGGCGGATAGAACCGGCCAGATCCCCGTTGAACAAATATTCTACAATCCGGAAGGAACTGTCCATGCAACAGGTCTGCCCGGGGAATTCTTTTGCGGAAAAGATACATGAGGCTACGGGACGCAAGGTGCTTCTTGTCGTCAATGCGCGTGGCGGGTCTTCGCTTGAAGAATGGATGCCGGGCAACAAAGAGTATGGTTATTTCGATGCAGCAGTGGCACGCGCTGCCCAGGCTGCCGGATACGGCACCGTCAAGGCCGTTTTATGGCACCAGGGCGAAAGTAACAGCAGCCGTCCCGATACTTATCTGGATTCTCTGGCTGTTCTTGTTTCCGCTTTGAGAAAATCGCTCGGAAATGACAGGCTGCCTTTTGTGGCAGGCGAGGTCGGGCACTGGACTGATAACGCTGCCGCATTCAATGAAGAAATTTCCAGAATCACGGATTGCATACCTTATTCCGGCTGCGTGTCTTCCGAAGGCTGTTCCATGCTCAAGGATGAGGAGGATCCGCATTTCAGCAGGGACGGACAGATTCTTCTCGGCCGGCGTTATGCCGACAAGGTATTGGAAATGACAGGAATGTCCGATGATGAAAAACAGGAAACCATTTTATAGAATCATGAGAAACAACAATTTTTGCGCAATCTGCCTGCTTGTCGGGCTGGTATTTGTCGGGGCCATGCTTCCGACGGCCGTTTCCAAGTTCCGTTCCTACGACAGGACGGTGACGGTAAAGGGGCTCAGCGAACGTGAAGTCAAGGCCGACAAGGTGATATGGCCTCTGGCTTTCAATGTTGTCGGCAATGACCTGAACGGTGTCTATGCCGAAATCGACAGAAATGTGGCGGCAATCAGGGATTTCCTGATATCGGGCGGTATCAGCGAGTCCGAAATCACGGTCGCCATGCCGGCGATTTCCGACAAATATGCCCAGGAGTACGGAGACAATGACAGGACATACCGATATTTCTGCAAGAATGTCGTCACTGTCTGTACGAATAATGTGGACACGGTCCTTTCCTTGATGCCGCGCCAGTCGGAGTTGCTGAAAAAAGGTATAATCGGTTCCGGAAACAGCTGGGAAAACCAGATCCAGTTTGCTTTCGAGGGCCTTAACGGTATCAAGCCGGAGATGATCGAGGATGCTACGAAAAATGCACGCGAGGCGGCGGAAAAATTCGCAAAGGATTCCGGGAGCCGTCTCGGAAAGATACGGACTGCCAGTCAGGGGACTTTCACGATAAGCGACCGCGACAGCAATACCCCGTACATCAAGAAAGTCCGTGTCGTGTCGTCCGTGACTTATTATCTGAATAATTGACGTCAGTATGAGTTGTGAGCGGTATAACCTCCGGTTATCAACCGCTTTTTTATTTCCCTGCCGTAGCGGTATTCTCCGAAGTCGAGCGACGGGTCGAGGGCCAGGCCGTCGGTGCCGAAAAGGGAATTTTCGGCCTGTCTCTCGATTTCTTCGATTCTGTCCATCGTCTCTTTCGGGACTATCAGATGGCATGGAATTATTATGGCGACCGGATTCTGTCCTACGGCATGCGCCACCGCCCTGACACCTGGCTTTTTGCCGCACAGTTCAGCGAAGTCGGTGTAGCTCATCAGCTTGGGATATCCGTTTCCGCCCGGCGGATGTGTCAGGTCGAAAAGTTTTTTCCAGACCATTTTCTGGAATTCGGTCCCGAACAGCCTGAGATCATCCCATTGTACTGATTCCGCCATTTCCGACACTTCGGCGGCCGTAGCTTTTGTGCACCTTATTTCAGAAACGGAGGCTGCCGGCAGGCGCGAAATTTTTTTCACTATTTCGGAAAAGATAGTGTAGTCGAGTGAAACTGATACGATCTTGCCGTCGATAGTCGAGACTATCCATTCATTGCCGGGGTCCATGATATGATGATTTTAATACAGGCCTTCCAGTTCTTCCCACGGGATTGATATGCGTATTATTCCCATCGAGTACGGGGCGATTTCATATTGGTTGAAAATGTAGGTCACGCCATCATCGCCTATGCTGAAATTGCCGTTCGGCCCGATTTCTTTCAGGAACAGCATCGATGTGTCCGCAGGGGATTCGAGGGCTTCCGGAAGGTGTCCGGTAAGCAGTCTTGCGAGTTCGGGAACATATCCTTCCCTGAAGAACCTGTCTTCTGGAATCCTGTTCCCTGTCTTTCTGTCGAAAACGAATGCCGTTTCGGATGTCATGCCGTGGGCTCCGCCGCAATACGAATATTTGACGGCAACGTATGAAACCATGTCTTTCATTACGGACACGAACCGGCCTTCAGTATAGTCGGTCCAGCCGAGAGAGGAATCCTCGAGCCCTTCTATTTCAAGCATCGGCAGATTTTCCGTACGGTATTCTTCTGCAAGGTCTGTCTTGTAGGCTTCAACGGCAGCTTCCGGCGCCATACTCATGTATTCTTCCCCGAAAAGGGCTTCGGTGATGGCGGAAGATATTTTCAACGTGTTCTCTTTTCCTTTTCCTGTTTCCGGAAATTCAGCCTTGATGCTTATGTCCAGCGAATCTGCCCGTCCGTCGGTGAGGGCGTATTTTTCGGAAACTTCTATTGTCCGCGTACTGAATTCCGTGTCACAGGAAATGCAGACCGGAATTGCGCAGGACAGTAGCGCAGCGAATTTCATGACTCTGTTCATGTCGTAGATCGGTTATGTGTGAGACAGATTCAAATATAGTAAAATTACTTCAATCCGCCACCTGTCACGGCAATAATAGTCAGCCTCTTTGATCAATTTGTTGATAAAATTGTTAATAATTAAAATATTATCCGTATATTTGCAGCCCCAAAGTTTGGGGAAAGGAAACATAAATTAAAGATTTACAATTATTTATGCCTACAATTCAACAATTAGTTCGCAAAGGGCGCGAGGTCATTGAAGTAAA
>CALUQM010000021.1 GCA_944322925.1 uncultured Bacteroidales bacterium | reverse complement strand
GAATATGTGGAGCGTTTTCATATTTAGTTTTTGCAACGGAAATTTTTTGGTTGGCTTATAACATCAGTCATAGAAATCAGGATGTCATTGAATGGTTTTGATTTACGTTCTTTGACATCCTGATTTTTGATTGTACTCTAAAATATTAGCTGGTTCTCTTGTTTTCTGCTGAAATTACTATCTTTGTATCAGTAATCTCACGTTATGGAAACGCTGCTTAACGACAAAATAGCCTATATTATAGCTGTCATAAGCGAGTTTGCGTCAGCGCATTCGTTGAATCCGGCTCAGGCTTACCGTTATCTTGACAGATTTAAGGGAATTGAATTTGTCGAACGTTTTTATGGTGTGGAGCATACATTCTCTTTTGATGATGTCGTGGAAGATCTTACTGAGTATTGTCATCGCCAGGGAGGGGCTTTGGTATGATTCTGTATCATGGCTCTAATATCCTGATCAGGGAAATAGATTTGTCTATGTCAAAAGTGGGCAAGGATTTCGGCTGTGGATTTTATCTTTCATCAGATAAGGCGCAGGCATTGGAACTTGCTGACAAGAAAACGGAACAGTTGGGTTTCGGTACGCCTGTCCTGAATGTATATGATTTTGATGAAAGTTGTCTGGCCGGAACTGACTTGTTTGTCGGCAGATATGATGGCTACACTTTGGAGTGGGCACGTTTCGTGCTGATGAACAGGAAGAACAGGACTCGGATTCAGGCTCATGATTACGATATCGTCATTGGCCCGATAGCAAATGACGCTGTGGGGTTTCAGATACGGCGGTTGACTTCCGGCCTGATAGACATTGACAGATTTATGGAAGAATTGAAGTACATGAAAGGTGTGACGATGCAGTATTTTTTCGGAACAGAGAAGGCATTGAAGTATCTTACAAGAATAGATGAGTTATGACAAAAGAAACATTCATGATTGAGGAGATATCCAAGGAAATCATCGGTTTCCTTATGTCGGAACGAGGTCTGTCTATGGAAGATGCCTTGCGGACTCTTTATACGTCGGACACATATTCAAAACTTATCGACTTGTCTACCGGATTGTATTCCCAGAGTACGGCGTATGTTTATGAATATCTGGACAAAGAATTATCGACCGGGAAAATGTCGTAGTTTTCAGGATCTTGAAAACAGTCATAGAAATCAGGATGTCATTGAATGGTTTTGATTTACCTTCTTTGACATCCTGATTTTTGATTGACTTTTTATTTCTGCTTGGAAGAAATCGGAAAATTATACGTAAGTTTCCGAGCGCAGTCGAGGGAGCGGCAGCGAGTTGAGTTGATACATGTCACGCCGCTTACATATGACGAGTTCCGCTCAAATACTATTTCACGGACACAGGACTGCGCAACGCACGGCTCAACTTCCGCCAGCAAGAAGAGAACCATATCATGGGAAATCCTGTACAATGAACTCACGGCAAGGGGCTTAAACGTGGATGTCGGCGTGGTCGAATATGACCACATTGTCGGCGGAAAGAAAATACGTACGCCATTGGAAGTTGATTTCGTTGTCAATCTCGCGGACAGGCATCGAAATCAGGGAAAGGATTGTAATATTCCCGGGGTCCGGTATATGCCGTAATGTGTCTATATAATGTTATTGTTACCACAATGAATATGACTGATAACCGGAAAGCAATGTCGCCCCTGCGCTGGGTACCGAGCGCATATTTCGCAATGGGACTGCCGTTCGTAGTCTTGAATATGGTCAGCGTACTGATGTTCAAGGGATTGGGTATAGAGGACAGCAAGATAGCGCTGTGGACATCCGTAATCATGTTCCCGTGGACGATCAAGTTCCTGTGGAGTCCGTTTCTGGAAATGTTCCGGACCAAGAAATTCTTTGTCGTGACGACGCAGCTCATATCAGGAATAGGTTTCGGCCTTGTCGCTCTTGCCCTGCACCTGCCGTCTTTTTTTGCCGTGAGCATAGCCCTGCTCGCAGTCGTGGCAATGAGCGGTGCCACGCATGATATTGCCCTCGATGGTCTGTATATGGCAGAGCTTTCCCAGACTGACCAGGCAAAATATATCGGGTGGCAAGGAGCGTTCTACAATCTTGCGAAACTGGTGGCCACCGGACTTCTTGTATATGTCGCAGGAGTGCTCATGGATCGTTTTAGGACCGGAGGTGCGGATGATTTCGGTGCTGCCCTGTCATCATGGACAATAATCATGGGGGCTGCGGCCGTACTTATGCTTGTCCTCGGCCTGTATCACGCCAGAACGCTTCCGTCAGGAGGGGCTGCGGCAGTATCGGGCGGGACGGCATCCGAGCGGCTGCATGAACTGTGGGCCGTCATAAAGGACTTTTTTACGAAAAAACATATCGGCTGGTACATATTGTTCATAATCCTGTACCGTCTCGGTGAGGGCTTCGTGATGAAAATTGTACCTTTGTTCCTGAAAGCCGATATTTCGGCTGGCGGCTTGGGCCTCAGCGAGCAGCAGATAGGTCTGTATTACGGAACATTCGGCGCTGCGGCTTTCGTGGCCGGATCTCTGCTGGCAGGGTACTATATCGCGCATCTGGGACTTAAAAAGGCCCTTTTCTCACTGGTATGCATCTTCAATATTCCGTTTCTGGTATACACATGGTTCGCGTGGGTGCAACCTGAGTCTATGTGGCTGATAGGCGGCGGAATAGTTCTGGAATATTTCGGCTACGGCTTCGGTTTCGTCGGCCTGACCCTGTTCATGATGCAGCAGGTCGCTCCCGGAAAACATCAGATGGCGCATTACGCCTTCGCTTCCGGAATCATGAACCTGTCCGTGATGATGACAGGTGCGGTGTCAGGATTCCTGAGCGATGCCGTAGGCTACAAGTGGTTTTTCATACTGGTGATGATAGCTGTAGTGCCGGTATTCGTGATGACAAGGTTCCTGCCGTTCACATATCCGCAGGATGCCGGCGAAAAACACTGACCTGCAGGCCGTCGCGGAAAAATGTGCCGTTCCGTACGGCTCATGCTGCCGCAGCGGATTTGACTGGGGAGGAATTGCAGTTTGATTTGGAATGTATTGTAATTGTAATGAGAATATAATTGAATGATTATGAAAGAGATGGAAATAAAAGGCCTGCCGTTGCCTTCAATGCCGTGGGAAGAACGTCCGGCAGGCTCGGCCAAAGTGATGTGGAGATATTCTGCGAATCCGGTTATCCCGAGGGATTTGCTCCCGGATTCGAACAGCATATTCAATTCGGCTGTCGTGCCCTTCAGGGACGGATATGCCGGGGTGTTCCGTGTGGATGATACCAATATCAGGATGACCCTTCATGCAGGATTCTCAAAAGACGGACTTCACTGGAACCTCGAACCGGAACCGCTCGTGTTCGACTGCGATATACCTGAAATAGGGCAGTGGGTCTACGGTTACGATCCGCGCGTCTGCATGATTGACGGGAGATATTATGTGACATGGTGCAACGGATACCACGGCCCGACCATAGGTGTGGCGTGGACGGACGATTTCAGGACATTCCATCAGCTGGAAAATGCCTTTCTGCCGTACAACCGCAACGGGGTGATGTTCCCTCGTAAAATCAACGGCCGCTTCGCCATGCTTTCGCGTCCGTCCGATACCGGCCATACTCCGTTCGGGGACATATTTTACTCAGAGTCGCCCGACCTTGAATACTGGGGCCGCCACCGTTTCGTGATGGGACCGTCGGATTTCGAGAAAAGCGCATGGCAGTGCTGCAAGATCGGAGCCGGTCCGATTCCGATCGAGACTTCCGAAGGCTGGCTCATGTTTTATCACGGGGTGCACCGCACCTGTCAGGGATACAACTATTCTTTCGGTGCCGCCCTGCTCGACCTCGAGCAGCCGTGGAAGGTGACAGCCAGGACAGGCCCTTATCTGCTGCATCCCGAGACCATTTACGAATGCACGGGTGACGTGCCTAACGTATGTTTCCCTTGCTCTGCCCTGCATGACCCTCAGACAGGCCGCGTAGCCGTTTATTACGGCTGTGCCGATACTGTAGTCGGCCTTGCATTCGGCTACATACCTGAAATCATTGACTTCACCAAACACAACAACATCGTATGATACTGTCTGTTGCCCGGACAAAATTTGCCGGAATCCTCGTGCTGATATTTTGCACATCGGTCACGACACTTGCCGCCGATCCGACGGATTATGTCGACCCATTTATAGGAACTACCAATTTCGGCACGACGAACCCGGGTGCCGTATGTCCCAACGGCCTCATGTCCGTATCTCCGTTCAATGTAATGGGATCGGACCTGAATGTCTATGACAAGGACAGCCGCTGGTGGTCTACGCCGTACTGTTATGAGAACAAATATTTTACTGGCTTCAGCCATGTCAACTTGAGCGGTGTCGGATGTCCCGAATTAGGATCTCTGCTGATAATGCCTACATCCGGACCGCTTCAGGTTGACTATCATGTCTACGGCTCCGAATATACGGAAGAACAGGCAAGTCCGGGTTATTATTCGAACCTGCTTATGGCTTCTGGAATAAGGACAGAAGTTTCCGCCACTCTTAGGACATCGGCGGAGCGTTACACTTTTCCAGCCGGCCAGGGCAATATCCTGCTGAATCTCGGTGAAGGACTGACGAACGAGACAGGGGCGATGGTCCGCAAGGTAAGCGATACCGAAATCGAAGGCATGAGACTGCTCGGCACGTTCTGCTATAATCCGCAGGCTGTCTTTCCCGTTTATTTCGTCCTTCGCGTCAGCAAGGCTCCCAAGGCGTCGGGCTACTGGAAGAAGCAGCGTCCGATGAAAGGAGTGGAGGCTGAGTGGACTCCGGACAACGGAAAGTACAAGATATATACGGATTACGCCCGCGAACTTGCCGGGGATGACATAGGATACTGGTTCAGTTTCGATACGGAAGAAGGCGAGCAGATAGAGGTCCAGATGGGAGTGTCATTCGTGAGTATCGGAAATGCCCGGGAAAACCTCGATGCGGAACAGGGCGGAGTGTTCGATTTTGAAAAAGTGCGGCGCGAAGCCGGGGCAAGATGGGAGAACGATCTGTCGAGGATAAAGGTCTGCGGCGGGACCGAGGAGCAGAAAACGGTTTTCTATACTGCACTGTACCATGCCCTGATACATCCCAATATCCTGAACGACGTCAACGGGGAATACCCTCTGATGGAGAGCGGGGGCACGGGAAAAGTCCCGGACGGCCATAGCAGATATACGGTATTTTCCCTGTGGGATACTTACAGGAATCTGCATCAGCTGATGACGCTCCTGTTTCCCGAAAGACAGCTCGACATGGTAAGGTCGATGATTGACATTTACAAGGAATGGGGCTGGATGCCGAAATGGGAGCTTTACGGACGTGAGACTTTTACAATGGAAGGCGATCCTGCCATTCCCGTGATAACCGATACCTGGCTCAAGGGGCTGAGGGATTTCGATATCGGAACGGCCTACGAGGCATTCGTCAAGTCGGCTACGACGCCGGGTGCACGGAACAGGATGCGTCCAGACATTGACCCGTATATCGAAAAGGGTTATATCCCTCTCGGAATATATGCTGCAGACCTGTCAGGAGACAATGCCGTGTCGCATGCCCTTGAATACTATATTGCAGACTATTCCCTGTCGGTTCTTGCCGATTCGCTCGGCCACAGGGATGATGCGGAAAGGTTCAGAAAGGCAGCCCTCGGATACAGACATTACTATTGCCCCGAATACGGGACTCTCAGGCCGCTGATGAAGGACGGTACTTTCTATTCTCCTTTCAATCCACGTCAGGGAGAGAATTTCGAGACGGCCCCAGGGTTCCATGAGGGCAGCGCCTGGAATTATACGTTCTATGTCCCTCATGACGTGAAAGGGCTTGCCGGACTGATGGGCGGAAAAAGGAAATTCGTGGAAAAGCTGCAGATGGTTTTCGATGAAGGCCTCTACGACCCGGCAAATGAACCGGATATCGCCTATCCGTATCTTTTCAGTTATTTCCCTGGAGAGGAATGGCGAACGCAGAAGACTGTCAGGGACCTGCTCGCGAAATATTACCGTGCCGCTCCGGACGGGATACCGGGAAACGACGACACCGGAACGATGTCTGCCTGGGCCGTCTTTTCGATGATCGGTTTCTATCCCGACTGCCCGGGGAATCCGTCCTATACCCTGACTGTTCCCGCATTCGACAGAGTGGAGATAGAACTCGAACCGGATTATGCCGGCGGCCGTAACCTGCTGGTCATAGAAAACAAGGCCGGTGACGGTTACGCTTCAAAGGTAATGGCCGGGGAAAAGCGAGTAAAAGGCTTCCGGATCGGCCATGCAGACCTGCTTGAAGCCGGGACCGTAGTTTTCGAATAAATATACCGGACTTTCCGGCGACTGTCTTTTGAAACCCAAATCCTGTTAAACATAAAATCATGTTCATTCACAAGTTCAAAACCATACGGACTGCCCGGCTTCCGGAGAATCTGAAAATCGCCGGAGTCTTTGCATTCTTTCTGTATCTGACTGCATCATGTACCGCTCCGGGTGACAGTCTGACGGCTTATGTCGATACGAAAATCGGTACCGGCGGTCACGGCCATGTCTTTGTCGGGGCCAATGTACCTTTCGGCATGGTCCAGCTCGGCCCGACCAGCATCCCGGAGGAATGGGACTGGACCTCGGGTTATCATGAAAGCGATTCTACCGTGATCGGCTTTTCGCATACTCATCTCAGCGGTACGGGAATCGGCGATCTTTTCGACATTACCGTCATGCCGGTAACCGGGGAACCGGCATATTCCAGAGGTACCGGGGATGATCAGCAGTCAGGCCTGTGGTCATACGCAGACAGGACGAAGGAAATCAGTCGTCCGGGATATTACAGCGTCCCTCTTCTCCGTTATGACATCACTGCGGAGCTAACGGCTACTGCAAGGGTCGGATTCCACAGATATACTTTCCCTCAGGCCGATGATGCTGCCGTGGTCTTCGATCTGGAAAACGGAGGATGCTGGGACGAGCCTGTCAGGACTGAAATGAAGGCCTCCGGCAATACAAGGATAGAAGGATGCAGATGGTCTAAAGGCTGGGCCGGAGACCAGAGAGTGTATTTCGTCGCAGAATTTTCCAAGCCGTTCGACAGCTTTACCCTGCATGGCAGGGATGATATGTACGGCCGGGCTTCCTTCAGCATGAAAGACGGGGAACAGCTGCTTCTGAAGGTCGCCCTTTCTCCTGTCAGTGTCGAAGGGGCTGCTGCCAATATGGCTGCCGAACTCCCGGGCTGGGATTTCGAGGCCACTGCCGAAGCTGCCGACAGAAGCTGGAATGACGAGCTGTCCAGAATCCGCATCAGTACGGAGAATGAGTCGGCCAGAAGAATTTTCTATACGGCCCTGTATCATACCATGATAGCCCCGTCGCTTTTCTGTGATGCGGACGGAAGCTATTACGGAGCCGATCATCAGATACATGAAGCAGAAGATTTCACTAACTATACTACATTTTCCCTCTGGGACACTTACCGTGCGGCCATGCCCCTTATGACCATCATACATCAGGACAGGATGCCGGACATGATAAACACGATGCTGAAAATATATCAGCAGCAGGGCAAACTTCCCGTATGGCATCTGTGGGGCTGCGAGACTGACTGTATGGTCGGGAATCCCGGTATCATGCCTGTAGCCGATGCAGTGATAAAGGGATTCGGAGGTTTCGACCATGAGTTTGCATTCGAGGCCATGAAGAATTCGGCAATGCGTCCTGACCGGGGACAGGATCTGCGTATGGAATACGGCTATATTCCTTGTGACAAGATGCTGGAATCGGTAGCATACGATATGGAATATGCCATAGCGGATGCCTCCGTAGCAGCGGCGGCCAAAATTCTTGGCTATGACGAGGATCATGAATATTTCCTGGACAGAAGCAGGTCATACCGCCGTTATTTTGACCCGATAAAGGACTTCATGAGAGGCAGGGACAGCCGCGGACATTTCAGGACACCGTTTGATCCGTTTTCATCGGAACACAGGGCCGATGACTATTGCGAGGGCAACGCCTGGCAGTATACATGGCTCGTTCCGCATGACCTGAACGGGCTTATGGCATGTTTCGGCTCGAAGGATGTCTTTTTTAGGAAACTCGATTCTCTGTTTGTCGCAGAACCGAAAATTGCAGGAGCCAATTCTTCGCCGGACATTTCCGGGCTTATCGGCCAATATGCCCACGGCAATGAGCCGAGCCATCATATACTTTATTTCTATACCATGGCCGGCCAGCCGTGGAAGACTGCAGAGAAAGTCCGCCAGGTGCTGTCGGAACTCTATCACGATGCTCCGGACGGACTGTCGGGGAATGAAGATGTGGGACAGATGTCCGCATGGTACATTCTTTCATCATTGGGCTTCTATCAGGCAGACATGACAAGACCGTACTTCTGGTTCGGGACACCGCTTTTCGATAAAGCCGAAATCAAGGTTCCCGGCGGAATCTTTACTGTCAAGGCGGCCGGCAACAGTTCCGAAAATATCTATATCCAGAGTGTAACCCTGAACGGCCGTCCGTACACGAAACCGTATATTGAATACAAAGACATAACGGCAGGGAATGTGTTTGAACTCACAATGGGGCCGGATCCTAAGATATGGTATTGTCCGGAGGATTTCTGTCAGGTCAGCTTTCTGACAGGAACTGATACCGGTCACGGAGTTTTACAGAATGCAGAAGGCGGGCTTATTCCGCAAAGGCCGGCACAGGAAGACCGCCTGTTCACGTCAGAGGTTATCGAATCTGAAATAGACAGAGTGGCATCGCAGTTGACAAATGCCAAACTCCGGTGGATGTTCTCTAACTGCTTTCCGAATACGCTCGACACTACGGTCCATTACGGTGAAGACGAGGACGGGAATCCGGACACTTTCGTATATACAGGGGATATTCCGGCAATGTGGATGAGGGATTCGGGGGCGCAGGTGTGGCCATACGTACAGTTTGCGGACAGAGATCCGGCTCTGGCAAAAATGATAGCCGGAGTGATCCGGAGGCAGATGAAGTGCATCTGCATCGATCCGTATGCCAATGCCTTCAACGTGGAGCCTGTAGGGGCTGCGAACAGCACTGACTGGCCGGAGGCGGATCCATACGTTTTCGAACGCAAATGGGAACTGGATTCGCATTGTTATCCTCTGAGACTTGCCTACGCATATTGGAAGACGACCGGTGACACGTCAGTATTCGACAGTACGTGGGAAGAGGCAGTCGGAAAGATGTTGCAGGTTATGCGCGAACAGCAGCGGCGCGACGGTTACGGAGAATACAGGTTCCTGAGGGTGACGGACAGGCAGCTCGATACGAAATGCGTTGTAGGGAACGGCAATCCTGCCCGTTATACTGGACTGATAGCTTCTTCGTTCCGTCCTTCGGACGATGCGACTACCTTTGAGTTTCTGGTGCCGTCCAATTTCATGGCCGCAAGTTCGCTGCGCAAGGCTTCTGAAATACTTTCCGAGGTATGCGGAAACGATACCATGGCACAGGAATGTCTTGATCTGGCCTCGGAGGTGGAGACTGGTCTGCGGAATCACGCCGTTTATGACCATCCGGAATACGGACAGATATATGCTTTCGAAGTGGACGGTTACGGAAACAAGTATCTTATGGATGACGCCAATGTCCCTTCTCTGCTTGCCATGGCATATCTTGATGAATCCCTTGCCGACGACCCTGTCTACATCAATACGAGGCGTTTCGTCTGGAGCGGGGACAATCCGTATTTCTTCCGCGGCATGGCCGGGGAGGGTATAGGCGGTCCGCACATAGGCGTGGAGGTCATCTGGCCGATGAGCATCATGATGAAGGCCTTTACTTCGGATGACGATGCGGAGATACAGGACTGCATCCGCCAGCTGATGATAACCGATGCCGGAAAAGGGTTCATGCACGAGTCATTTCACAAGGATGACGCTTCCGTTTTCACCCGCGAATGGTTCGCATGGCAGAATACTCTCTTCGGGGAACTTATCCTGAAGATAGTCGCTGACGGGAAGGTCGGACTGCTTAATGACATCATATAGCCCCCTCTTCCAAGTCAAATGAGAAATCACGTAATATGCGATAACATGAAATCTACTGTAAAACTACTCTTGCTGGCAGCGCTTGTTTCCGCCTGTACTGCCAATGCCGGTATCGACGCCGACAGGACTTCTCCTGCAGATCACGTCACCACGCTGATGGGTACGCTTTCAGAGTATGCCCTTTCTACCGGCAATACCTATCCTGCCACGGCACTTCCGTGGGGAATGAATTTCTGGACTCCGCAGACCGGAAAAATGGGCGACGGATGGACATACCGTTATGATGCGCATCAGATCCGCGGCTTCAAGCAGACTCACCAGCCTTCTCCGTGGATCAACGATTACGGGCAGTTCGTCGTGATGCCTGTCAGGGATGTTGCCATGTTCAACGAAGATGACAGGGCAAGCTGGTTTTCCCACAAGTCCGAGACGGCAAAGCCTTATTATTATCAGGTTTACCTTGCGGATCATGACATAAATGCCGAACTGACTCCGTCGGACAGGGCCGCGAGATTCCGTTTCACATTTCCTGAAAGCGAAAAGTCGGGGATAGTGATAGATGCGTACGATCAGGGCTCGTATATCAAAGTCATTCCCGAGGACAATGCAGTCGTAGGCTACACTACCAGAAACAGCGGGGGAGTGCCGGACAATTTCCGCAACTGGTTTGTCGTGAAGTTCGACAAGAAAATCGAAAGTTTTTCAATATATGACGGAAATACATTGAAAAAGTCTGCCGGTCAGCAAGGCGGGGCCCTGTCTTCAGCGGAACTCAAGGCGGATCATGCCATAGCCGTAATCGGATTCAGGACTGAAAAAGGTGAAACCGTCAATGCCGAGGCCGCTTCGTCATTCATTTCCGAAGTCCAGGCCTACACCAATCTCAAGGAAGTTTCCCGAAAGTCATTCGATACGGTCAGGGATGAAGCGAAAGCCCGCTGGAATGATATTCTCGGCCGTATAAAGGTCAGCGGAGGAACCGTAGACCAGTACAGGACATTCTATTCCTGCCTTTACCGCAGCGTACTTTTCCCGAGGAAATTCTACGAAATAGACGGTACGGGAAAAATCGTGCATTACAGTCCGTACAACGGCAAGATCTGCGACGGTTATCTTTATACCGATACCGGATTCTGGGATACCTTCAGAGCTCTTTTTCCTCTGCTGAATCTGGTTTATCCGTCGGTAAACGAGGAAATCCAGCAGGGAATGGCCAATATTGCAAGGGAAAACAAATTCCTGCCGGAGTGGGCGAGTCCGGGGCACAGGGGCTGTATGGTAGGCAACAATTCCGCCTCGGTTGTGGCCGACGCCTATATGAAAGGACTCATAACAGATGAAATAGGCACCATCTACGATGCTGTAGTCTATGGTACCGAGCATGTACACCCTGAGGTGAATTCCACCGGAAGGCTCGGACATGAATATTACAATACCCTTGGCTATGTGCCGTACAATGTCGGTATCAACGAGAATGTGGCAAGGACTCTCGAGTATGCCTATAATGACTGGTGCATCCTTCAGATTGCCAGAAAAATGAACCGTCCCGAAGAAGAACTCAGAAAATGGGAGGAAAGAGCTTTCAATTACATGAATGTCTTTGACAGTTCGACGAATCTGATGCGAGGCCGGAATGAAGACGGGACATTCCAGTCTCCGTTCAGTCCGTACAAATGGGGCGACGCCTTTACGGAGGGCAATTCATGGCATTATACATGGTCCGTATTCCATGATGTACAGGGTCTGATCGACCTTATGGGCGGAGAAGAGGAATTCTGCGAAATGCTGGATTCCGTCTTTGTGGTTCCTCCTGTTTACGATGATTCGTATTACGGTGTGCGTATCCATGAGATTACCGAAATGCAGGTGGCCCACATGGGAAACTATGCCCACGGCAACCAGCCTGCCCAGCATGTCATTTATCTTTACGACTATGCAGGCCAGCCGTGGAAGGCCCAGTTCTGGACACGTGAGGTGATGGACAGACTTTACAGTGCGACCCCGGACGGGTATTGCGGCGATGAGGACAACGGGCAGACTTCTGCCTGGTACGTTTTCTCGGCCCTCGGCTTCTATCCGGTTTGTCCGGGTTCCGACGAATATGTGATAGGTTCGCCTTTGTTCGGAAAAGCCGAAATTTCCCTTGAAAACGGAGGGAAAATCATAATCGCGGCAGACGGGAATTCTCCTGAAAACCGCTATATAAAGACGATGAAGGTCGACGGACAGGACTGGCAGCACAATTTCCTGAAATATGAAGATCTGGCCGACGGAGCGGAGATAGATTTCATCATGTCTCCGGAAGCCTGCACGGGCCGCGGTACTGACGAAGATGACAGACCGTATTCATTCAGTTCGGATCCTTCCCGTCTCAACCGCTGAAGTCGACATTTTCAAAGCACAGGGTAGGTATCTGCCACCTTGTGCTTTCTCTCGGATCATTACCGGCGTATGCGAGGCTGTTCCACAGTTTTGTCATATTGCCGGTAATTATCATTTCTTTCAGCGGATGAGTTATTTTCCCGTTCCTGAAGGCGAAACCTTCTATTCCGTATGAGAAATTGCCTGTCGTAGGATTGCAGTTGCCTCCGTTGAATCCTGTCACGTATATTCCCGAACCGCACCGGCGGATAATTTCCCTCGCACCGAAACTGCCATGAGGACAGCAGTCTTCTTCTTTGCAGCATGGCTGGAGCACCGGTCTCGACACACCTTCGACAGTAGGCGGCAGACCTGTTTTCAGCGCCATGTACGTGCTTGTGAAATATGTCTCTACTACACCGTTTCTGATAATGTCCATGTTTCCTGTGGCTACGCCTTCGGTATCGTAAAGTCTTGAGCCCGGTTTGCCGGGAGTTCTCGCGAGGTCTGTCAGAGTCAGTCTGTCACTGAATATCTTTTTCCCGAGGGTGTCTTTCAGAAAGGAATTTTCCTGCTGGATGGAGGCTGAATTCAGGGCGGAAAACAGGGGTGCGACAAGTCTTGACGAGACAGATCTGTCTACTACCATCGGACATGTCCTGCTTTTTCCTCTTTTACCTCCGATCTGTCTTACAGCCCTGTCGAGGGCTTCCGCAGAGCACCTGCCTCTTTCGAGCCTGTCGAGAAACGGAGATGATTCCCACCAGTAGCCGGAGTATTTTTTCCCAGAGGCGTCTTCTATGGTAATCTCAGAGCAGACAGCAAAGGATGTTTCAGTATGCCTGCCCCTGAATCCCTGAGAGTCGGCCAGGAAATTGTCATCCACGGAGTCGGAATATTCGCATTCTTCCGAAATGAGTCTGAATTTGCCGTTTGCTTCCGTTTTTCCGTATATGCACTCGGCTGCAGCTATTGCCGACCTTTCCTCCGGACTTATATCCTGATAGCGTACGTCGTACAGCCCCAGTTCCCTGCCGTCGCAGGCATTCTTTTCCTGTCTTTCAGGGTCGGGGAGTTTTCTGAATACGTCTTCCGCAAGGAGTTTTACGGCAGCTACAGCCTTGCCGGCGAAATCTTCGAGTCCTGCCCTGTCGAGCATGTTCGTCGAGAATGTCCCGTATTTCCTGTCAGCGAAAACATACAGATAGACGGATCTGTCTGCAGAATGCGCCACTTTGTCCAGGACTCCGTTCATCATGCCGTATGTGTCGAGGACGCTTTTGCTGAGGGATATCCTTGCCTGGTCGGCTCCGCTTTTCAGTGCGGCTTCCATACAGTGCAGGGCAAGTTCCTTTTCTTCTCCGGTAATGAGTCCGGCAGTGTTTTTATCTGTTTTCATTGTCTGCTGTGTTATCAGGTCCGCCATATCCGTCATTCCCCTCCGACAGTGAGGCTTTTTACGAGCACGGTCGGGATGCCGCACGATACCGGAACGCTCTGGTCCTTGCCGCATGTCCATGTGCCGTTGTCCACGACAAGGTCATTTCCGACACCGGTGATGTCTGCAAGGGCCTGGGGCCCGTTGCCTATGATATTGATGTCCTTGACCGGCGCCGTCAGTCTCCCGTTTTCGATCATGTACCCGCTTTTTACGTAGAAGGTGAAGTCGCCTTCGCCTATTTTTACCTGGCCGTTCGAAAATTCGTCGACGTATATGCCTTTTTTTACAGATGCTATGAGGTCTTCTTGGGCCGAGCCTCCGTTTTCCATATATGTGGCACGCATTCTCGGTATGGGATAGTATCTGAATGACTCCCTGCGTCCGTTTCCCGTAGAAGGCACACCGAAATGCGCTGCGCTGATCCTGTCATGAAGGAATGATTCGAGTACGCCGTCCTTTACCATGTATGTCTTTTGGCCGGGAATACCCTCGTCGTCGTAATTGCAGGCACCTCTGTTGTACAGGAGCGTACCGTCGTCTACTATCGATATAGACGGATCGCATATTCTTCTGCCCTGCATGCCGGAAAATACCGACTGTCCTTTTCTGATGAAATCTGCCTCGAACGAATGTCCCATGGCTTCATGCAGGAGTATTCCTGAAGCCCCGGCCCCCATGACTACGGGCATTCTTCCTCCTTTCGGCCTGACGGCCGCGAACCTGTCATCGATGCCTGAGACCACTTCTTCCGCCATTTCCTGCAGAAGTCCGTCCGTAATCATTTCGCTCCCCATTCTGAAACTTCTCGACGACGTCTTGTTCTCGTTCTTTCCGTTTTCAGAGAAAATAGCCGTTGCCACAATGCTTCCGAGCGGTCTGAAATCGCAGGAAAGTTCTCCGTAAGAGTTGTACATCATGATCTCGCTTTCAGACCATGACAGTTTTGCGATTATCTTGACTGCCCTTCCGTCCTTTTCCAGTATCATCGATTCGAGCTTTTTCAGGGCTGCAATGTATTCCGCGCTTCCGCAGTCTCTCCAGTTCCGCGATGCAGGATAGAAATCCCGGAGTGCCGGCGTACCGGTATGATCATACCCGGGATATCTGCCTGCGCCCTCGCTTCCGGCTATCTGTGCCGCAGCTTTTGCTGCGCAGAGCATGTCTTCCATTTCAGTGTTTTCGGAATAGGCATATCCTGTCCTGTCTCCCTTGAGTGTCCTTATACCGACTCCGTAGTCGATGTGGAAACCTCCTGAAGTCACTTCATTGTCCTTGAGCAGCAGGTCTCCGTATGTGGAATATTCGAAATACAGATCGGAATAGTCTCCTCCCTTCGAAATGGCAGCCCCTGTCAGTTGTCCGAGCATCGGCTCCGTCACCCTGAATCTGTCGAGAAATTCTCCGTTGGTCATTTGTTCCTCTGATAATGAACTGTATTATTCGGCGAAAGCCGATTCCTTGATTGTCCTGTATGTTTCCATGTCACGCATTACTGTCACTTCTGTCCTGTGCCCTTCCGCGATTACCCTGAACGGGACTTTTGAATTGTCCGCGAGAATCCATCTGTCGCATATCGGCGCGTAGTCCCGGAAAAAATATCCGAGTCCGACGCGGTATCTTCTCCGGACAGTCTCTTCCGGGATGTTGTGTCCTCCCGCAGCTACCCTTGCTTTCACTCTCGCGACGGCCAGGTCCGGGGAATTGAGCCAGAAGTACATCAGGGTGACGGTATATCCTTCATGCTGAGCCTCTGCAATCATCTTCAGAAGACTTCTTGTGGCAAGAGTCGTTTCAATGCTGAAGTCTTCCTTCCTGCGCAGCAGGTATTTTATTCTCATGAGCATCAGTCTGCTTGCCTGTACTGATACCGAGCCGGGATCGAAAGGCGACAGCCCTTTGGCAAATTCATCGGAGTTGACATACTGGCTGCATTCGAGCATTTCCGGCAGAAGCGTGTATGAAGCTGTGGTCTTGCCGGCTCCGTTGCATCCTGATATTATGAACAGTCTTGGCATATTCTGAAAGTTTACTGTGCGTTTTCCGGCAGGTGACCGGCTATTCCGTACCCGAAGAGGGCGAAATCGCCTTTGCATGGGTCGTCAGGGAAAATTTCCCTGAAGGCATCGGTGATTTCCCGTACCGTCACTATGTCTTTCTGTTTTCTTGAAGTCAGACCGAGGCTCGATGCCATTTCATAGACGTGTACGTCCAGCGGTATGAGCAGCTCTTTCCTGTCGGAGTGTTTCCATATTCCGAGATCCACCTTTCCGTCATCTCTGACGAGCCATCTGCGCATCATGTTTATTTTCTTGTCGGGAGCCCGCGGGTCTTCCTTCCTTCCGTATATTTCAGTGCGTATCCTTGAGTTGCTCATTCCTTCGATGCTGTCCGTGGATGCATAGATGTTTCTCAGACGTCCGCAGATGGCAGCGAATTCGCTCCATCGCACAGTGCGGTGAAGGCTGGAACCGTCGTTCCTGTAATCGCCGTTCATTACATAATCGTATGGTTTCCAGTCCATTTCATCCATTGCTCTGGTGCAGTCTCTGACTATCATCGACCTGCGTCCCCATGCAAGATGTGCCGCAATGACGGCGGCTATTTCCACGTCGGCCGTGCGGTATCCGGCCTGGTCCCCGGAGAGTCCTGAAGCGAAGTGCCTGGGAAATATTATGGGATCTTCCTGAAAATAAACAGGGTCATTGTATTTTTCAGCCCATTCCGCAAGCTGTTCCTTGATCATAGTTTCCATATACGCAAATTTAGCAGTAATTTGAATTTCCGCCAAACTTTCCATGTTAGGAAAAATTCATTAATTTTAATGCCGGTAAATTTTTCAGGATAATGTCATACGACTCTCATGATAAGGAATGGATCGACTCCGGATACGTCAGCAGGATGTTTCCCCGCAGGGACAGGAATGCCCACAAGGGAAATTTCGGACATGTGCTTGTAGTTGCAGGCAAGCGCGGCATGGCCGGAGCCGCTGTATTGTCCGCAGGGGCGGCGCTCAGGTCCGGATGCGGCCTTGTCACTGTACATGTTCCCGAAGGGGAAAGGTCTGTAATACATATTGCTCACCCTTCGGCAATTGTAAGTCCCGACAGTTCGGACTGCTTTTCCGAACTTCCGGAAGACATGACGAAATATACGGCCGTCGGGGCAGGTCCCGGTTTGGGAACTTCCGTGAAAACAGTCGCGGCTCTCGGACGGCTTATGGATGCCGGTTTGCCTATGGTGCTGGATGCCGACGCCCTGAACATAATATCCATGCATCCGGAATATGCCGGCAGGATCCCGCGGGGATCAGTTCTGACACCGCATATCGGTGAGTTGCGGAGGCTTTTGAAGTCCGGCTGGACAGATGAAGGTAAGAGGAATGAAATGGTCAGGGCTCTCGCCGAGTCTACCGGAGCTGTCGTAGTAGTAAAAGGGGCGAATACGATGATATGTCCGCCGTCGGGGCATCTGAAATTCAATACTACAGGGAATCCGGGCATGGCCAAGGGCGGAAGCGGAGATGTGCTTGCCGGGCTGGTGGCAGGCTTGCTTGCGAGAGGGTTCGATGCCGAGGATGCCGCCATTGCCGGGGTTTTCCTCCACGGGGCGGCAGGAGACAGGGCTGCAGAGCTTTTCGGCGAGGAGTCGATGAATGCCTCGGACATCCTCGACAACATACGCATCAGCTTATCTGGCTGTAGTCTCTGACCTTGTATTTGTCCTGGCTTACTGTTTCGGCCAGTATTCTGTTGCGCGGCAGGCTCAGCGTCGGATCTGCTTTGAGTATGCTTTGGGCGCACTGACGGGCATCGTTCAGTATCAGTCCGTCCTTTGCAAGCGATGCTATGTTTAGTTCTATCGGAAGACCGCTCTGCCGGGTGCCTTCGAGATTTCCCGGGCCGCGCATCTTCATGTCTTCTTCAGCCAGCTCGAATCCGTTTTCCGTGGCGCACATCAGTTGTATCCGGCGTTTTGATTCCCTGCTGAGCCTGTTTCCCGTCATCAGTATGCAGTATGATTTTTCCGAACCTCTGCCGACTCGCCCTCTCAGCTGGTGAAGCTGGCTCAGACCGAATCTTTCCGCGCTTTCGATTACCATTACCGAGGCATTCGGCACATCCACACCCACTTCAATGACTGAAGTCGCCACGAGGATGTCGGCACGTCCGGCAGCGAAGGCGTCCATGTTGAATTTCTTTTCTTCGTTGCTCTGCTGCCCGTGTACGATTGCCGTCTTGTACGGCGGGAAAGGGAAAGCTCCGGCTATCTGTTCGTATCCGGTTTCCAGATTCTTGTAGTCCATCTTTTCGCTTTCGAAAATGAGGGGGTACACGATGAATACCTGCCGGCCGAGGCTTATCTGGTCTTTAAGAAACCTGAACATCGCAGGTCTTTTCCCCTCGGTCGCGGCAATGGTCTGCACCGGCTTCCTTCCGGGAGGAAGTTCGTCTATGACAGAAACATCGAGATCGCCGTACAAGGTCATTGCAAGTGTTCTCGGTATAGGCGTGGCTGTCATGACAAGAATATGGGGGGCCATACCGCATGATGACTTTCTCCACAGTCTGGCGCGCTGCTCGACTCCGAACCTGTGCTGTTCGTCAATGATTGCCAGCCCGAGATTCCTGAAAACTACATTGTCTTCGAAAAGTGCGTGGGTGCCGACAATTATTCCGATGGAACCGTCTTCGAGACCGGCATGTATGTCCCTGCGCTCTCCTGTCTTCGAGCTTCCGGTCAGCAGGGCAGCCTTGACCCCGGTCCCGTCAAGATACCGCGATATGTTTTTGAAATGCTGCTGAGCAAGGACTTCGGTAGGAGCCATGATGCAGGCCTGATATCCGTTTCCGACAGCGATGAGTGCGGTGAGGACGGCTACCATGGTCTTCCCGCTGCCGACATCGCCCTGAAGGAGCCTGTTCATCTGCCGGCCGCTTTTCATGTCGTTCCTTATTTCGGTGATCACTCTTTTCTGTGCTCCTGTCAGACTGAACGGAAGGGAATCGTAACATATCCTGAATGCGTCTCCTACTTTCGGCATTCTGATGCCGTTTTCGTTCCTGCTTCTGACATATTTCTGCTTGAGAAGCGAAAGCTGGAGGTAAAACAGCTCTTCGAACTTCAGTCTGTATCTTGCCTTTTCGAGGGCTGTCTGGTCTTTGGGAAAATGTATGTTCCTGACGGCGAACTGAAGCGGCACCAGTCCTTTTTCGATCAGAAGGTACTCCGGCAGGGTTTCTTCAATGTCCGGCAAGGCGGATATCAGGGCGTTTTCCATCAGTCTGTTCATCACCTTTCCCGTAATGCCGCTGCTGCGCAGCTTTTCAGTCAGCGTATATACGCCCGTCAGCGATGAATTGATGCTGCTCTTTCCGTCCTGCCGTTTTTCCTGGTCACGGACCTTGTCCACTTCGGGATGGACCATGTTGAGGCGGCCCTTGAATACCGACGGTTTGCCGAAAAAAACATATTCTTCGTCCGGAACCAGTTTGGAATACATCCATTTTATTCCCTTGAAAAACACCGCCTCCATATATCCTGTCCCGTCGGTCACCGTCACGCTCATTCTTTTGACCGTATTGAATTTCAGGTCTTCCGGGCTGATGCTTCCCTTGCTGCCGAAAAGGTTTATTTCGCTTACCTTTCCCCTTATCTGGATATAGGCCATATCCGGGGCGGCGTCCTTGATCGGGATTATGCTGCTTCTGTCGATGTATCTGAAAGGATAGATTTTCAGGAGGTCTCCGACCGTGCCTGCACCGAGTTCCTTCCTGAGCAGCAAAGCCCTTTTCGGCCCGACTCCGGGCAGATACTGGATATCTGTATCAAGGGCGTTTTTCTCCATTTCGGCTTATGTCAGTTGTTCTATTGTCCGGGGATGTATCCGGGGTCGTCAGGCAATATTTTCCCCGCTGCCACGGCTCCGGCTCCGGCAGCAACGGCAAGGGCGTCGCATCTTTCATTTTCAGGATGTCCGGCATGCCCCTTTATCCATTGGAACCTGACCCTGTGCTGTCTGTATATTTTCAGAAATCTGGTCCAGAGATCGACGTTTTTGGCTTTTGCGAACCCTTTTTTCTCCCAGTTGAAAAGCCAGCCTTCCGAGACAGATTTCACTACATACGAAGAATCGCTCACTACGGTCACTTCGGCGTTTTTCCAGCGGATCGCTTCAAGTCCGACAATGACGGCGAGAAGTTCCATCCTGTTGTTCGTGGTCAGAGCGAATCCGCCCGACATTTCCTTCATCCTGCCGGCGCATCTGAGAACTATTCCGTAGCCGCCGGGACCGGGATTCCCGCTCGAAGCCCCGTCCGTGTACAGGAAAATCGGCGGTCTCTTGTCAGTGTCCATCGGCATTACTCTATGATCTTGCCGCTTTTCGGCTTGACTGACATGTCGGGAAGCTCTATGTTCATTTTTCCGGCCTGCAGTTCATCGTATGCGACTCTGTTCCTGTAAATGTCGATGGCAGTACATATGGCCGACATCATCGATCTCGGGTCAGCTTCGTCCTTCCCGGCCTTTTCGTATGCGGTCCCGTGGTCCGGAGATGTCCTGACTACCGGAAGTCCGGCAGTGAAATTGACTCCGGATTCAAAAGCAAGAGCCTTGAATGGCGTCAGACCCTGATCGTGATACATTGCAAGTATTGCATCGAACTTGTCGTAATTCCCGAGACTGAAGAAGCCGTCAGCCGAATACGGTCCGAATGCCAGTATGCCTTCGTCATTGGCGGCATTGATCGCCGGCAGGATTACCGACTGTTCCTCGTCTCCGAGAAGGCCTCCGTCTCCGCAGTGAGGGTTAAGGCCGAGAACCGCGATCTTTGGGCTCCTGATTCCGAAATCCCTTTCCATGGACCTTCCGAGAGCCCTGAGTTTTGCCAGTATTTTCTCGACAGTCAGTGCCGATGCGACATCCTTCAGAGGAATATGTCCCGTCACGATGCCGACCTTCAGCTTGTCGCTGACCATGATCATGGTGACATCTTCTGCGTCGAAGGATTTTTTCAGATATTCGGTATGTCCTGTGAAGCCGAAGCCTTCGTTGTTCATCGCCCTCTTGTTGATAGGTGCAGTCACGAGGACGTCGATATTTCCGTTTTTGAGGTCTTCGACGCCCTTTTCAAGGGAGGCGATAGCCGCTTTTGCCGATTCGGGAGTCGACAGTCCGGGTTCGACGAAAGAATTTTCCGGAACGCAGTTCAGGATGTTTACCCTTCTGTTGTGTGCGTCCCCGGCATCGGTGATCACGTTCGTGTTGACCTGCCCTATGTTGTGCAGCTGTTTTTTGTAAAAGCCGAATATCTTGGATGACCCGTAGACTACCGGGGTGCACAGTTCAAGTATCCTTTCGTCCGAGAAAGACTTGATTATCACTTCGTAACCTATGCCGTTGCTGTCACCCTGGGTTATGCCTACAACTAATTTTTTTGCCATACTCTTATTTTTTATATCTTTGCAAAGATAATGATTTTCGTCAAAGAATAATATCAGGGAACGAGGAATATGGACGTGGTCAGAACGGAAATAGACGGTGTTCTTGTCATCGAGCCAAAGCTTTTCAGGGATGACAGAGGGTATTTCTTCGAATCATTTTCGCAGCGCGAATTTTCCAGTAAAATAGTCGATACGGTTTTTGTCCAGGACAATGAAAGCAGGTCTGTTTACGGTGTTGTAAGGGGGCTGCATTTCCAGAAGCCTCCGTACTGCCAGTCCAAAATAGTCAGGGTCGTGCACGGTTCTGTTCTGGATGTCGCCGTGGATATCAGGAAAGGTTCGCCTACCTTCGGCAGGCATGTCGCCGTGGAGCTTTCCGGCGAAAACCATCGCCAGCTCTTTATCCCGAGAGGCTTTGCCCACGGTTTCAGCGTCCTGTCCGACGAGGTGGTATTCCAGTACAAGTGCGATAATTTCTATGCCCCGGAGTACGAGGGAGCCATAGCATGGGATGACCCCGACCTCGGCATAGACTGGAAGATACCCGGGGACAGGGTCATACTTTCCGGTAAGGACAGCCGCCATCCGAGGCTGAAGGATGCGGGATATCTGTTCGATTACAGTGAAAACCTTTATTGAGATGGGCTACTTCAGGAAGACAATACTCGTTACCGGCGGTGCCGGGTTTATAGGCAGCCATGTAGTCAGGCTTTTCGTGAACAAGTATCCGGACTGCCGTATAGTCAACGTGGACAAGCTGACTTATGCCGGCAACCTTGCGAATCTGAAAGACATAGAAGACAGACCGAACTACAGTTTCGTAAAGGCCGATATCTGCGATTTCGAGAGGATGCGCGCCCTCATGCGGGAAACGGAGGCGGACGGCATCATCCATCTTGCGGCCGAGAGCCATGTGGACAGGAGCATCAGGGATCCGTTTACCTTTGCCATGACGAATGTTATAGGAACGCTGAGCCTGCTTCAGGCAGCGAGGGAGTACTGGGAGAGCCGGCCGGAGGGGTATGACGGAAAGCGGTTCTATCATATTTCCACGGATGAGGTCTACGGGACTCTCGAAATTACCTGTCCGGAGGGTACCGTTCCTCCGTTCACTACAAGGGCGTCTTCCGGGGTCAGGCATCTGGCATACGGTGACACTTTTTTCCGGGAGACCGACAAGTATGACCCGCACAGTCCGTATTCCGCGTCGAAAGCTTCGAGCGACCATTTCGTCAGGGCCTTTCATGATACGTACGGCATGCCGTCGATAGTGACCAACTGTTCGAACAATTACGGCCCGTACCAGTTCCCGGAAAAGCTGATCCCTCTTTTCATCAACAATATAAGGCACCGCAAGCCCCTGCCGGTGTACGGAAAAGGGGAAAATGTCCGTGACTGGCTCTATGTCGAGGATCATGCAAGGGCCATAGACCTGATATTCCATGAAGGAAGGACAGGGGAGACATACAACATAGGCGGTTTCAATGAATGGAAGAATATCGATATAGTGAAAGTGCTGGTGCGGACAGTGGACCGTCTGCTCGGCAGAGGCGAAGAAGAGGACATGAATCTGATTACCTTTGTCAGGGACAGGGCCGGGCATGACCTCAGATATGCGATCGATTCCACCCGGCTGCAGACAGAACTCGGCTGGGAGCCGAGCCTTCAGTTCGAAGAGGGTATAATGAAGACTGCAAGATGGTATCTCGAGAATCAGGAATGGCTGGACCGCGTGACAAGCGGCGACTATCTGAGATATTACGATGAGATGTATTTGCACCGTTAATTATTGGACAGACATGCTGGAAAATATAAGAATACTGGACTGTACATTGCGTGACGGAGGTTATTACACGCATTGGGATTTCGACTCCGGAGTGGTGGACTCTTATTTGTCCGCGATGGAGAAATTGCCGGTGTCGTATCTCGAACTCGGGTACAGGAACAATCCCGAATCAGGTTATCTTGGAAAGTTCGGCTATACGCCGATTCCTGTCATAGAAGGCCTGAAGAAGAAGACTACGAAAAAACTGTCGCTGATGCTGAACCAGAAAAGCGTGGAAGTCGGCGACCTCGATTCTCTGGTAAGCCCGTTGCGCGGCCTTGTGGACATGGTGAGGCTCGCAGTGGATCCGGCCAATTTCGACAAGGCCCTTGTACTGGCTGAAGCCGTCAAGGCAAGAGGGTTCGAAACGGGTTTCAATATGATGTACATGTCCAAATGGGACAGATATGATTCCCTGTACGGAAAACTGCGCGGACTCAACGGAGTGGCCGATGCCTTTTTCATGGTGGATTCGTTCGGCGGAATGACTCCTGATGAAGTTGCTTCCGTGAGCAGGAAAGTCCTCTCGGAAGTCGGGTGCCCTGTGGGTTTCCATGGTCACAACAATCTTCAGATGGCTCTTGCGAACAGTATCGCTGCCGCAGAGGCAGGTGTTTCCATGATCGATGCGACTGTACTCGGAATGGGCAGGGGAGCAGGCAATCTGAATCTGGAACTACTGTTGACGTTCCTCAGCAGAAGAGACGGTCTGAAAGTGGATTTCAATGAACTGGGCTCCGTGGTTTCCGCATTCACGCCGCTCATGGAAAAATACAGGTGGGGGACCTCCCTGCCTTATATGATATCTGGCACCTATTCATTCCCTCAGAAAGAGGTCATGGACTGGGTGTCCAACAGGGTATATTCTTTCAACTCCATTGTCAGGGCCCTGAACAACAGGATCGACCGCAAGGAAGACAATGCAAAATATCCTCTGTTCGAGCCTGACCGCAAATACGGCCGTGTAATCATAATAGGCGGAGGCCAGAGCGTACCGCAGCACATAGAGGCCGTCCGCCAGTATGTTTCGGAAAATCCGGATACGGCGCTGGTGCTTGCCACGGCCCGCCATGCTGCGCTTTTCGCTGATTCTCCGGCTGCAGTGTTTTACTGTCTTGACGGGAGCGAAGCCCGCCGCCTGACAGCAAATGTCGGCAGGGAGTGTTACCGCGGCACATGCATCCTGCCTCCGTATCCGCGTGTCATGGGAACGGACGTGCCGGACTATGCCCAGGACACTACCTTCGAGCTGAAAGAGATTTCCGTGGTGGATTCTTTCAGGAATTCCATTACGGCCATAGCCATCCAGCTTGCTTCGGAGCTGACTGACGGAGAGGTATATCTCGCCGGCTATGACGGTTATCCCGGCAATGTGCTTTCCGAAAAGGAAGCTACACTGACGAATGAAAACAATTCCATATTCATGGACTATGCGGACAAGACCGGCAGGAAGCCTGTCTCTCTGACTCCTACTATTTACAGGTCCCTTGCTGTAAGGTCCATATATCAGCTGATATGATCGGAACAGGATATGAACAAAGGTAAAGTAGCGTTTTTCCTCCCCGCCAGGTCAGGGAGCGAACGGGTCGTAAACAAAAATACGAGACCTTTCGCCGGTATTCCCGGGGGGCTGATGCAGAACAAGATGCAGCAGCTTACCGCTTCCGTGAACATCGACGAGATCATTCTCAGTACGAACGACCGCAAATGTATGGAAATAGCTTCGGCCTTTCTCGACGACAGCAGGGTCAGGATAATAGAGAGACCCGAGAGCCTGTGTCTCAGTTCGACGAATCTCCAGGATCTGATAACATACGTGCCACGGATTACTGATGCGGATTATATCCTCTGGGGACATGTCACCACTCCTCTTGCCGGCGCTGCGGAGTATGACAGAGGGATAGAGGAATTCTTCCGGCAGCTTGACAACGGATATGATTCTCTTGTCGGGGTAAGGGAGCTCAGGAATTATCTGCTCGACGGAACGGGCAGGGTAGTGAACAATACGACCGATCTTCCGTGGCCGAGGACCCAGGACCTCGAACCTCTGTATCTTATCAACCATACCATGTTCATCGCCTCACGCAGGACATACATCGAGGACAGGAACAGACTGGGGCGGCATCCGTATCTGCACGTCATGGATGAATATCATTCTTTCGATATCGACTGGGAGGATGATTTCGCCATTGCCGAGGCGCTGTATCTCAAGAGGTGATTCGGCTTCTGCGTATATTGGGCCTGACGGCTTTTTTATTTGCATTGCTCTCGACTTCTGCGTAATTTGGCTTGCAGCCACATATACTGTAGCGTCTCGGCAGTGCAAATAAATTTGCTCTGCTCTCGACTTCTGCGTATATTTGTCATGCGTCCGCGAAATGCTTAACTATGATACTGGACGTAAAACTTTTCAAGGGGCGGGTCGGAACGGCACCTGTTGTTTTGACTCTCCCTGTTTTGCATTTGAAAGAATTTGAGTAAAACAAGGATACGTCAATGAGAATACCTGCTGAGTGGGAGCGGCAGAGCGGGGTGCAGCTTACCTGGCCGCATAAGGATACCGAGTGGTATGAGCTTGAAAAAGTGCTTGGCTGCTATGTCGACATAGCATATAATATCCTCCGTTATGAACCCTTGATGATTGTCTGCAGAGATATTGCGGAGGCAAAGTCCGATATTGAAAGAATTTCTGCGGAGAAAGGCATTGTACTGGATTACGGAAGGATATTTTTTTATGAGGCGCCGCTGAACGATACCTGGGCGAGAGACCACGGCGGAATTTCTGTTTTCGGCGATAACGGTGAAAAGTATCTTTATGATTTCGTCTTCAACGGATGGGGACTGAAATTCCCGGCAAACCTCGACAACATGATTACAAAAACGGTATTCGGACAGGGAGCCTTCAATGACGATGTGATGGGAGTCGATATGCGCCCGTACGTTCTTGAAGGCGGCAGCATAGATACCGACGGCTGCGGAACCCTTCTGACGACGCGCGAATGCCTCTGTTCGGTGAACAGGAATGAATATCTGGATGCCGGAGAGATAGAGCAGGAGCTCAAGGGCGCTTTCGGCCTCGACAGAATACTTTGGCTCGATTACGGAGCCATCGAAGGCGATGATACCGACAGCCATGTCGACATTCTTGCACGGTTCTGTTCTCCTGACACGATAGCATACATGCAGTGTACGGATCCCGATGATCCGAATTACGATGCACTTGCCGCCATGGAAAAGCAGTTGAGAAGTTTCCGGACAAAGTCGGGGGACCGGTATAATCTGATTCCTCTTCCTCTGCCGGACCCTTTGTTCCTTGAGGATTACAGGCTCCCGGCCTCGTATGCCAATTTCCTGATTCTCAACGGAGCCGTCCTGCTTCCCGGTGCAGCTTCGCCTAAAGACGAAATAGCCAGACAGCAGCTTCAGAAAGCCTTTCCCGACAGAGAGATAGTAGTCGTGGACTGCAGGCCTCTGCTTTCAGGTCACGGATCCCTGCATTGCGTGACCATGCAGTTTCCTGAAGGATATTTACGTACCGATAAAAATGAATGACAATGAAGATATTGAAAATAGGAATGGTGCAGCAGAGCTGCTCGGCCGACATAAAGGCCAATATGGAGAAACTCGAAGCCAATATAAGAAAATGTGCAGGGCTCGGGGCCCGGCTCGTGGTTTTGCAGGAACTGCATAATTCAGTTTATTTCTGTCAGAGTGAAAACGCTTCCCTGTGCGACCTTGCCGAACCTGTGCCCGGACCTTCGACTGAGTTTTTCGGGGCACTGGCAAAAGAACTCGGCATCGTGCTCGTTCTCTCTCTCTTCGAGCGCAGGACGGCAGGCATCTATCACAATACGGCAGTAGTTCTCGAAAGTGACGGCAGTATTGCCGGGAAATACCGCAAGATGCACATCCCGGATGATCCCGGATATTATGAGAAGTTCTATTTTACGCCGGGGGATCTCGGCTTCATGCCGATAGAGACTTCCGTCGGCACTCTCGGAGTCCTTGTTTGCTGGGACCAGTGGTATCCTGAGGCTGCCAGGATCATGGCCTTGAACGGGGCGGCACTTCTGATTTATCCGACAGCAATCGGCGGGGTGGCTACGGATCCGGCAGAGGAACAGGAAGTCCAGAGAAATGCCTGGCAGCTTGTTCAGAGAGGCCATTCCGTGGCGAACGGGCTTCCTGTAATCACAGTCAACAGGACCGGACACGAGGACGATCCGTCGGGCCATACTCCGGGACTGGATTTCTGGGGGACATCATTTGCCACCGGACCGCAGGGCGAGATTCTGGCTCAGTTCGGGAAGGACGAAGAGGGCGTGAAGGTCGTCGAGGTGGATATGGACAGGACGGAATACGTGCGCAGAGGCTGGCCGTTTTTCAGAGATAGACGCATCGATGCGTACCGGGACATACTGAAAAGGTACGGAAAATGATTTCATGATTTAAATTCTCGATATATGGCAAACATAGGGACAATATTTACAAAATTCGGAAAGAAGGCCCTTCTGTGCGGTTCAGGCGAACTCGGAAAGGAAGTGGCGATAGAACTCCAGCGTTACGGCGTCCAGGTCGTCGCCGTGGACAAGTACGAGAATGCTCCTGCCATGCAGATAGCGAATTCCTGCCATGTGATTTCCATGCTGGATGCCCGAGCCCTTCGCGAGATAATAGAGCAGGAAAACCCGGACATAATAATTCCCGAGGTCGAGGCTATTGCTACGGATGTGCTTGTCGAACTCGAAAAAGAGGGGTACAACGTGATTCCTACTGCAAAGGCTGCCTTCCTTACGATGAACAGGGAGGGAATCAGAAGACTTGCGGCAGAGACTCTCGGCCTTCCTACATCAAAATACAGGTTCGCCGCCGACAGGGCCGAGTTCGACAAGGCCGTGGCCGAAATAGGCATGCCGTGCGTAGTGAAACCTGTAATGAGTTCTTCGGGACATGGACAGAGTCTGATACGGACACCGGAGGATATAGACAAGGCATGGCACATATCCCAGGAAGGCGGACGTGCGGGCAGCGGAAAGGTCATAGTCGAAGGATTTGTGGATTTCGATTATGAAATAACCCTGCTTACGGTAAGGCACTGTGCCGGAACGACCTTCCTCAAACCTATAGGACACCATCAGGTGGACGGAGACTACAGGGAATCATGGCAGCCTCAGGCCATGCCGGAAGCTGCGGTGAAGAAGGCTCAGGATATAGCCGGAAAGATTACCGATGCCCTCGGCGGATACGGAATCTTCGGAGTAGAGCTCTTTGTCAAGGGTGAGGATGTGATATTCAGCGAGGTGTCCCCGAGACCTCATGATACCGGAATGGTGACTATGATTTCCCAGGACATGTCCGAATTCGCCCTGCATGCAAGGGCCGTACTCGGACTTCCCGTGCCGGATGTCCGCTTTTTCGGCCCGTCTGCTTCGAAGGCGATTGTCGTAGAGGGCGATACGAGAGAATACGAGTTCAGGAATCTCGAAAATGTCCTTTCGGAATCCGGAGTGCAGCTCAGGATATTCGGAAAACCTGAAATAGCCGGACACAGACGTCTCGGCGTCCTGCTTGCGACTGCCGATACCGTGGCCAATGCCCTGGACAAGGTAAACCGCGCATATTCCAGACTTGAAGTCAAGGTATATTGACAGCGAATTTTGCAATTGGCTAAATTTTAGTATTTTTGCAGATTCGAACAAGATGTCGATTTTAATTTTATACAGACGTGAACTTTAGTATTTTCAAGTGGGCTGTCGCGGCGATATCCATACTGCTGCTCGCGGACAGTTGTACGACCTCGAAGCAGATATTGTATTTCCAGGATATAGATACCGCCGAGATCGACCGTATCGTGACCGATTACGAGCCGGTGATAAAGAGGGACGATATCCTTAAAATCGTGGTATCCGGACCGGACAAGCTCGTGGTCCAGCCATACAACCTTACCCTTGGCGAAGTGACCACCTACGGCTCGACTTCCCCGGCCAATTCCACCCTCGAATATCATGTGGACAAGGACGGGTACATCGATTTCCCGGTGCTCGGACGGATCAAGGTGCTCGGAATGACGAGACAGTCTCTTGTAGAATACCTGACCGATGCCCTCAAGAAGGAAGTCTACGATCCCGTAGTCTATGTCTCGTTCGCCAATTTCAAGATCACTGTCCTCGGTGAGGTCAAGAATCCGGGAACATACAATGTTACATCCGAGAGGATAACCATTCTCCAGGCTCTCGGCATGGCAGGAGATCTCAACCTTACGGCACGCAGGGACGGAATCATACTGATAAGGGAGGACAACGGGTTGAATACGCACATAAAGATAGACCTGAAGACGAGCGATATTCTCAGTTCTCCTTATTTCTATCTTCAGCAGAACGACGTGCTGTATGTTCCGGCGAGCCCTACAAGAGTGGCAACAGCTACGACCACTCCTTTGTGGAGCACGATTCTCTCCGGAGTCACGACGCTGATGTCGGTAGTCTCCGTAATACTGAGTGTCATCACGCTTTCAAAATGATAGATCTGTAATGGAAAACAACAATAAAGTCCCGGTATCAGTGGAGAAAAAAGAGGATTCCATCGATCTCAGATACGTAGTAGACGTACTGTGGAGCCTCAAATACTGGATAATCGCGTCGGTTTTCGTGCTTGTGCTTGCCGGAAATGTCTATATCCGCATGACAACTCCGGAATACACGCGGACTGCGACCGTCCTCATAGCCAATGACCGCATGACAGGCGGAATGGGGGCCGATCTCCAGATCCTTTCAGACATTACCGGCATGCGTGCGAACGGTATTGTACAGAATGAGATATATATCCTCAAGTCCAGGCCTCTCATGCAGGAAGTGGTTGAGGACCTTTCTCTCAATACGAGGTATTACAGGACAGACGGACTGTTCAGGGATATTGAGATGTACAAGACTTCTCCGTTCTCATTCCAGCTCATATCGGGAAGTGAGACAAACAAGTTTCCGTCTATTTCCGTGGAATTCGAGGTAGGGGAGGACACTCTGTCCTACACTGTCAGGAAAATGTCGTTCGTCTCCTCTGCCGCTGATGCCGAGCATCCTGTACTAAAGGAGTTCAAGGGCAAGGAATACAATTTCGGCGATGCGGTCGAACTTCCGGACAATAACGTGATAATCATTGCCAAGTCGGATGCGGACAGGACAATGGAGCCGGATGGCAGATATATGGTGTCGTTTTCTTCTCCGGAGAAAATGGCAAAATATTATTCCTCGATACTTTCCGCATCGACTACTGACTACAGGGAGCGTTCGAGCGTCATTTCCATGTCCATCAGGGACAACATCCCCGCCAGAGCGGATGACATCCTCAACGACCTGATCGCACAGTATAATATGGACACGAGAGAGTTCATGTCTTTGTCCACTTCCAATACCCTGAATTTCATCGATGAACGTCTTGCCGGTCTGGAAACGCAGCTCGGAAACATCGAAGCCGAGGTGAGAAACTACAAGACAGACAATTATCTTGTGGATTTCGCGCTCCAGTCCCAGTCCATGATACAGAAGGGGACCGAATATGACAAGGAGATAGCCCAGATCGGAGTGCAGCAGCAGCTGCTGGATATGATCGAGGAGTATTTCAAGGTCAATGACTTCAATCTTCTTCCTACGAATATCGGTATTGAAGACAGCGGACTTTCCAGTCTGATCACCCAGTACAATACCATGGTGATGGAGAGGCGGGGGCTTCTGCTCGGAGCTTCGGAATCCAATCCGAGGGTGCAGGCTCTTACCAATCAGATTCAGGATATGAAGAATGCTGTCAACCTGACGATCAACCAGCTCAAGGATGCCTACAAGCTCAGGTATGACATGCTTGTCAAGGAGGCGGAATCCGACAGGGCCAAGATGTCGGGCATCCCTACGCAGCAGCTCGATCTGGCTCAGATAGAACGGCAGCAGAAGATAGTCGAACCGCTGTACGTGCTTCTCCGCCAGAAGAAGGAAGAGGCCCTTATATCATTGTATGCACAGACAGACAATGCAAGAATTGTCGAGCCTGCTGACGGACCCGATACTCCGTCATCGCCTCAGCCTATGATGATTTACGTGTTCTGTTTTATAATGGGCCTGATTATTCCGCCGGGAACATTTTTCGTGGGGAATCTTCTCAAACGGAAAGTGACGTCGATAAAGGATGTCCAGGACAGGACGGCTCTACCGATAGTGGGATATATCCCTGTAAGCGATGCCAGGACTGTTGCCCAGGGCAGCCGCGATGCGATGACAGAGTCATTCAGGGCAGTACGCGCCAATCTCGGCTTCCTTTCCGGCTCGGTCTTTCAGGTCACTTCGTCGATATCCGGTGAAGGCAAGTCTACAGTTGCGGTGAATACGGCCCTGACACTGGCGTTTGCCGGCAAGAAGGTACTGTTCATAGAGACTGACCTGAGAAACGGCTTCGACTACAAGTTCTTCAATCTTCCGAAAAGCAGTACCGGGCTTTCGACCTATCTGAGCGGAAGTTCAGGACTCGATGAGGTCCTTGTCAGGGGAGCGGTACAGGAAAATCTCGACGTAATCCTCAAAGGTTCGGTGCCTCCGAACCCTAACGAATTGCTGTCGAGCCGGAAGATGGCGGATCTGATAGAATCGATGCGCGCAAAATACGATTATATAATCTGCGATTCCGCTCCTTATATTCTGATATCCGATCCGCTCGTGATGAACGATTACGTCGATGCAACGCTTTATGTCGTAAGATGCGGAGTATCCGACCTCAGATTCATTGACGAAATCAATTATGCTGCCGAAAGCCGCAGGCTCAAGAATATGGCAATAGTCATAAATGATATCAATGTCAAGGGGAATCTTTACGGCAAGTACGGTTCTTCCTATTCCTACGGCTATGGCTACGGCTACAGCGCGCATCCGAATAAGCATAAGGAGACAGACAGTAATTAATCATGTGGCCATTCAGTTCTACGGTAAGATTCGCCGATCTGGATTTCAGAACTGATGTCCATTCACATATCCTGCCGGGAGTCGATGACGGTTTCGGAACATGTGAAGATTCGTCTGAGGCTCTCGGCCTTTTGTATCGTGCCGGTCTGCGGCGCGTGATTCTGACTCCTCATATTTATCCCGAACTCTATCCGGGCAACACTCCGGAGACGGTGCGTGAGGTGTTTTCCGGTGTTTCGGAAGTGTTCCGCTCTTCCGGTATGGACTGCAGGATAGCGGGTGAGCACATGGTTTATGAGGGAGTCGAGGAGAGCTTTTCTAAAGAAAAAACCGGCAGCGTGCTCCGCCTGTCCCGTTCATCAGTTCTCATAGAAATGTCATACGCGTTCGAGGCGGCCAATATAAGGAGTTTCATTTTCATGCTGAATTCATACGGCCTCGTTCCGGTGCTTGCCCATCCGGAGCGTTATGCCTATTATTCCCGTGATCTTAAAAGCATCAGATCCCTGCTCGACATGGATGTACGTCTTCAGTTGAACATACTCTCTCTTGGCGGGTTTTACGGGGACATGGCGAGAACGAAGGCTGAACTGATGCTCGGGAGCGGACTGTATACTTACGCCGGAACGGATCTTCATTCGATTTCGCAGATACGGCAGCTTGAATCCCTGAGAATAAGGAAACGCCTTGTGCCGGCAATGGAAAAGCTGCTGGAAAACAACGAAATGCTCTGGTCAGACCTGTAGCTTTTTCAGCTCGTATTCAGCCTTTATCTTGTCGATAATGGCGCATACTATCCTGTACATGCGTCCGTCTTTTGCATAATCTGCCGGGCACATGAAATTCACCCTGTTCTGGCGGAGAAGTTTTCTGGCAATATTCTTTTTCCTCTCGGCGCGGGGATCGTAGACGGCTATGGAATTGCCTCCGAACATCTTGACGATTTTCATGCAAGGGACGTCGGTTTCTCCGTCCCCGAAATATATCATCGACGGGAACGGTATCCTCTTGTTTTCTTCAAGCTGGCTTTCGTTCACTTTCTTGTTGTCCCTGATGCTGAGGATGCCTTTGTTGATCTTGAACAGGAACTGCGTCTTGGCAGTATAGTCTACGGCTACGCCGGGCCATTCCGCTTCTCCCTTTTCGTTGTAGAGGAACGAGCAGGCGAATATCCTTTTGAATTCTCCTGCAATGGGGGAGCCTTCGATCATTTCCGCAAGGCCCGAGGAATTGATGTAATGTTCGATCCTGACGCCGTGGGACTTGCCGTATTCGTTGATCAGCGAGAACCATTCCCTTACCCCGTTGAACAGTTCTATCTGTTCGCCGAATTTCTTGAAATCTTCCTTTCTGAGCTTTATGCCGGATTTCCTGGCTTCATCGAACATGAGTTTCATATATGCCAGGATATTGCTTGCATCCTGACCTTTGGCTATTTCATCGCTCATTTTCCAGAATTCTTCCGGTGTTTTCCCGATGGCCTGGATGAACCCGAATTCCTGCATGTTTCCAGGAGACAGTGTCCCGTCGAAGTCGTAGACGAGAGCTACAATCAGCCGTTTTCTCATTTCACTGACAATTAATTAAAACAAAGATACATAAAATTTATTGCGAAAATTTCATAAATTTGGCAGGATTATATTATGTAAATTCAGATGGAGCATTATTTTTCACGTCTTGAAAGGATGATCAGGACAAATTGGGACAGCCCTGCCCTAAGAAATTTCAAGGGAGAGTCGTTTACATTCGGAGAACTGGCCGAGCAGATAGAAAAATTCCATGTGCTGTTCGAGGCGTCCGGTGTCAGGAAAGGAGACAAGATAGCCATATGCGCAAAGAATTCCGCGAGGTGGGCGGTCTGTTTCCTTGCCGCCAATACTTACGAGGCTGTAGTCGTGCCTATTCTTGCCGATTTTCACCCGGACAGCGTCAATTCCCTTGTAGATCATTCCGAGAGCCGGATACTTTTTACCGATAATGATATATGGAACAAGCTGGATGTTGCCAGAATGCCCCTGCTGAAGACTGTCATATCTACAGGGGATTACAGCCTTCTTTATTCCGTGGACGACAGGATGAAGGAAGCATACGAAAAGGCACCGGGGATTTTCCGGCAGCGTTATCCGGAAGGATTCAGGGCTGATGACGTGAGTTATCCCACGGACAACGGCAAGGACCTCGCCCTCATAAATTATACTTCAGGGACGACGAGTGCTCCAAAAGGTGTGATGATCAGATATGAATCATTGAGTTCCAATGTGGAATTCGGCATAGACTATATGCCGTGCAGTCCCGGAGAGAATATCGTATCCATGCTTCCCATGGCCCACATGTACGGTATGGTATTCGAGTTCCTGTATCCTCTATGCGGCGGTGTCACTGTCAATTTCCTCGGCAAGACTCCTACTCCGTCACTCCTGCTCGGGGCAATGGCGGCTCTGAAGCCGTATCTTGTGATCACCGTGCCTTTAGTAATGGAAAAGATTTTCAAGAGCGCGGTGCAGCCGGTGCTCGACAAGCCTGCAATGAAGGTCCTGGTGCGGATTCCGGGCATAAACAGGATCATTTTCAGAAAGATCCACGATAAGCTGATGTCTGCTTTCGGCGGTCAGGTCCGCTGCCTAATAATGGGCGGTGCCGCCCTTAATCCGGAAGTGGAGGTATGGTTCAGGAAATTCCGGCTCCCGTTTACGGTCGGGTACGGCATGACCGAAGGTGCGCCGCTGTTCGGCTATGCTCCGTGGAATGAATTTGTACTCAGGTCATGCGGCAGAAAAGTCGACAGGATAGATGTCCGCATAGACTCTGATGATCCGGAGCATATTGTCGGGGAAATCCAGGTCAAGGGTATGAATGTCATGGAAGGATATTACCGGAATCCCGAAGCTACCGCGGCCGCCTTTACCGAAGACGGCTGGTTGCGTACGGGGGATCTCGGAGTCATTGACAGGAACGGGAACATCTTTATCCGCGGCAGGAGCAAGAATATGATATTGTCGTCGAACGGTCAGAATATTTATCCGGAAGAGATCGAAGCCGTGCTCAACAATCAGCAGTATGTAGTCGAGTCGGTAGTCGTGGACAGGGGGGCGAAGCTCGTGGGCCTCGTCTACATGGACAGTGACAGAATGGAAAGGGAAGGCCTGGATGAGGTGGCCCGGAATGCTGTCCTGAAAGATATTCTGGTATCTGTCAACAGGGATCTGCCTTCATACAGCAAACTTTCCGCACTTGAGGTCCGGCAGCAGCCGTTCGAGAAAACGCCGAAGATGAGCATCAGAAGGTTCCTTTACAAATAAGGTTGTCATGAAACCTTCCGGACTGTTTCTGATACTGTCGCTTCTTTTTTTCCCGGTGTCCAATGCTTCCGCCGGCGGACCGGGGAAGAGAGAATTGCCCGCAAGACGTCATGAGCTTTTCGCGGGCACAGCCATGCCCGGCAGGTACAACATTTCCGGATACGTGTACGACGGCGCCTCTTTCGATGCCTTTTCGATTCCGGGAATTTACCGGAGTTCGAAATATTACGAGAAGGAGTTTACTACCGGTGCATGGTCTTTAGGTTATACATACAGGTTTACAAAGGTGCTTGCCATACAGGCCAGTGTCTTTTATGAGGCCGGATGGGTGCAGAACTATGACAGGACGACCAGGCTGCAAGCGGGCAGAAGCCTGGATTCATATCTTACAGCCATGACCTCATTCAAAGTGTACTGGTATAACCGCCCGATTGTCAGGATGTATTCATATTTAGGTCTCGGCCTTGCCTATAATCATAAGCTGTGCGATCCTGCCGGAGAACCGGGTCATGGGACAAAGATGGATTCTGCGGTTATGTCATACCAGCTTACGCCTTTAGGCATACAGATCGGCCGCCGTTTCTTCGGTTTTGCAGAAATCGGAGGCGGGAATTACTGCTCCGGGTTTGCAGTAGGTGCAGGTTATTGTTTTTAAATCAGAAATCATGTTCAGGAGCATAACATATCTGTCGTTGGTCCTTGCAGTGTCGCTCGCAGCATCTTGTGAGGTCTACAGTGATGAAGAATCCCTCGTGGAACCTGGCTATATGGTAGTCCAGAGGACATATGGGGATTACATATACAATATTTTCAATGTAGCCGAGCTTTCCGATTTTTTCCGGCAGTATCAGTCCGTCCGCTCGGACAGGTACGCTGCAGTGAAACTGGCCGAAGGTTATTTCCATCAGTCGGCAGACTGGGACGGCTGTCTGTTCTATGAGGAGGCTGAAATCAGAGGGTGGGGCAGGATAGCGCTTGAGGATGACGGATCGTTCAGCGTAAGCATCAGAGATGCTTGCAGGTATACTGCTGAATGGACTTTCAGTGTCATTCAGCACGCTGACGGCCGTTTCGTCGTTGAATATAAGGCAAAAGGCAGCGGCAGCGATCTGAAGAGCCTGCATGCAACTTTCACCTGTGATGACGATTGGGTGACACTGGAAGAGTGCAGGGTAATCTGCACTTTTCCGGATTCAGGTTACTGTACAATATCTTCCTTAGAGGATGAGCCTGTAAGAAAAGCCATAGTATCTCGCTCAGGCGGAACTTACACTCCGTCATCAGGCCGTCTTCTTTATGAATATTCCGATGATTACGGCGTCGAAGACAGATTCGAAACCGGCTTCTCCGAAGATTGCCAGACTGTGGAGAGAGGACAGTCGGTGGTGAAATGCAAGCCTCTCGGCCTTAACCGGAATTTGACAGTTGACTATGTTATCGATTAGATTCCAATCAGAACAGTTCTTCCGGCTGCTCCTTTCTGTCCTGTTTCTGGCGATTTTCTTTTCTGCCTGTCCGGACAGTTCTGCAGCGGACAGACGTGAAACAAGACGTGAGGCGGCCGGTTTCGACTATGAAGCAAGGGTCGGGATAGGCGGATTTCCGATTTATGGAGTCTCTGATTTCGGACAATGCGGTTCCGGCGGATTTTTCGGCTATTATTTCGATGCTGATCCTTCCTACGATGACACTCTTGCCGGAATATATCTTCCAGGGCTGGGTACAGGTTATGTCACAGGTGTTCTTTCGGCTGAGGTGGATTTCAATATAAAACGTTGGTTTACCCTGACTATAGGTATCGGAGTGAATTCTGCCTTCCAGGACGTATTTGATCCAATGAACGGAGGAAAGATGGGCCGGAATCATTGTACCACGGTTTCGATCCTGCCTGAAGCAAGGTTCAACTGGCTGAACCGGGATGTTGTCAGGCTTTATTCCGCTGTCGGCATAGGCCTCGGAATGGACGTGGTCCGGAAAGTGACATACGACGGACCGGATACCGGTTATTTCCCTGTAATCCAGCTTACACCTGCAGGAATATCGGTGGGGCGGAAAGTCTACTGGTTTGCGGAATACGGTGTCGGCCTGCAGTATATTGGCGGCATGGCAGGAGTGGGAGTGAGATTCTAAAATTATCCGACATGAAAAGATCCCTTAATACAATACTTCTGACAGCTGTATCTTTCCTGATGATTTCCTGTGTGGTTGCCGCTCCCGAGGCAGTCAACAGGACCGGCGAAAGACTTGCTTCCTATTCAAATTCCCGGCTTGTACCTATCTTTGCAGTAGACCCTGTGGCTGCTGTCATAGCTGCAGTGGATACGGACACCTATCTGTCAAGACAGGAAGAGATCGATGATCAGGAAATGGCATCGCTTTTCCCGGACAGGATACTTCACATCGACGACCGCAAGATCAGAATAGTCGGTGTGGCCAATGTCTATCCGGACGGGAGCAGCATAAATACTCCCGGGGCAAAATGGGAAGTAGACCGTTTCCATGATTCCCGTTCAAGCCATGCAGGTGCCGATTACTTCTATTATTACACCGGGGACAGATACAGCGGAACAAGATGGGCCATCGAATGTGTTTCAGAGGGGCTCTGGAATCTCGAACTGCTTTCAGAAAATATTATGGTATCATGCAACGATGTCCGCGTAGCCTATGTCAGGGAAGAATCCGGTATCAGGGAATACACTGTCACATCATCCGGTTCCCTGACCGAATATGAATACACCGCCAACTGTTCTACCGGCGAAGACGGTGTCACAATTGAATTCATTTCCAGTCCCGATGCAGATTTTCCCAGATGGACATTGATTCCTTCAGCCGGCATCTTCAATGTGGATTTTTTCAAGGAAAGCCGGAAGCTCGATTATTGTTATCTTACTTTCGCGGAGGATGGGTTTTCGTGTGAGACGGGGGTGGACTGACTTTTTGGCAGTATTGTGTCATTGGAACAAAATTTGACACGGAATCGCGCCGGAACAGGCGGTCTGCGGCGTTTCCGGCGGGAGCGGGCTCAGTCATTTACGGAAGTAAACTCCTGTCGCCCTACCCTTGGGGCCTTGCATCCCACCCGTTCCGGCGCGATTCCGGTTCTGGACGAGGAAGGAACAGGCGGTCTGCGGCGTTTCCGGCGGGAGCGGGCTCAGTCATTTACGGAAGTAAACTCCTGTCGCCCTACCCT
>CALUQM010000020.1 GCA_944322925.1 uncultured Bacteroidales bacterium | reverse complement strand
CAACTCCCGTTAGTGTTCCGGAGGCGGGTTCTGTCGAGCAACCTACTTTATGGTAAAATTTCTCCGGACAGCAGTGCGTTGAGACAATACCTGATCTTGTCATATCCGACGTGATGATGCCCGGAATGGACGGACTTGAATTGTGTTCGAGGATAAAACGTGATTTCAGGACGAGCCATATTCTGCAAAAATCGCACAATTCAAGGCTGAAAAGGAAAAGGAGTTCCTGGCCAAGGCATATAATATCGTTATCGGTAATATTGATGACAGTGAATTCGATATAGACAAACTGGTCAATGAACTTGGGACAAGCCGGACGCAGCTGCACAGGAAAATGACTGCGTTGACCGGAGCATCTGCGTCAACATTTATCAGGAATATCAGACTCGATAAGGCAAGGGAGATGCTGCTGACCGGACATTATACCATAACCCAGGTTTTGTATTCCGTCGGATTCAACAGCCCTTCATATTTTTCGAAAATGTATAAGGAACGTTTCGGTATTCTGCCGTCAGAACTGATGAAATGACTTTAAATTTTTCAGGAAACAAAAGTTATAATTTTTGGTACAATACTGACAAAGTATTATGACAGGCCGGAATATATTTGCTGCAGTAAACAAAGACAAGACATGAACAGAATGACTGTGAAATCCATGTTGGTAGCCGTTGCCGTTTCAGCGGCATCGGTTTCCATCTCATGTTCGGCAGGAGACAATGCTGTATTGAACAATGTACGATTATCCGACATAGAGGCTGACGGCTGGCTGAAAACGATGTTGCAGCAGGAAAAGGCTTTTATATCGGAACTCGATACTCTGATTTTTCCGTTTACGCAGGGAGGCTGGGGGACAGAACCGTTCTTGAAGAAGACGAGGAGCGGTGTGACCGGCTCATGGGTTCCATATGAACAGTCCGGATATTTTAATGACGGAGTGTTGAGATGCGGTTTGATATTGAAGGATACTTCAATGATTGAAAAAGTCGAGGATGCCGTTTATTCTACAATTGACAATGTCTCGGAAAACGGGATAATCGAGCACATCCTGTCCGGTGAAGAAAGAATCCGCTGGCCTCATGCTGTCTTTTTCAGGGCATGGTCGGCTCTTTATGATGTTACCGGAGACCGGAGGATTATCGATGCCCTGACCAGACATTATATGAATGATACGACGAAATTGTCCGGCCGCGATTTATGCAATATCGAGACGATGGCATGGCTGTACGGCAAGACAGGCAATGCGGAACTGTACGACAAGATAATAGATGCTTATGAAAACCCGGGATCAAGTACATTCAAGGAAGACATGTCGGGCGGTTTCGTCAGAGGCAGGAAACAAGAAGTCCACGGTGTCACGTATAATGAAATGTTGAAGCTCCCCATAATCATGTATACACTTACTGGGGAAGAAAAATATCTGGATGAGGCGAGGGCCGGATTTGCAAATCTGGATGAATTCCACATGCTCCCTGATGGAGTAAACAGCAGCGAAGAGGGGGTTTCCGGTAAAAGTTCAACGAATACGCATGAGACCTGCGATATTATAGACTACATGTGGACATGTTCATATATGCTGAAGGTTACGAAGGAGACGGAATGGGCGGACAGGATGGAACGCGCTCTTTTCAATGCAGGAATGGGAGCTATAACAAAAACTTTCGATGCGCATCAGTATTATTCCTGCCCTAATCAGGTCTTTTGCGATGACTACTCAAGTCATGTCCTGTCATACGATGACAGCAGGCTGGCATACAGACTGGCCCACAAGCCGCCTTGCTGTACGGGAAACGTTACAAGAATGTTTCCGGTATTCATCGGTACACAGTGGCTGACAGGAGAAGACGGGGCTTTGTACAAGGCATTATACGGTCCGGGTTCCGTGACTCATCGCATAGGTGACAGGAGTATTTTAATACAAGAAGATTCGGTTTATCCGTATTCCGACAATATAGTATTGAGAGTTTCATGTGATAAGGTACGTTTCCCGTTGTACCTCAGGATTCCGGGATGGTGCGAGTCTCCTGCAATCAGACTCAACGGAGAAGATTTGCCTGACGTCACTTCCGGTACTTTTTACCGGATAAACAGAGAATGGCAGACAGGGGATACAGTAGAACTGCATTTCCCGAAAAAACCTGAGTTCGTGAACTGGGACGGGTATGAATCCATGACGGTCAATTACGGGCCTTTGTTGTTTGCTTTGCCTGTTGACGCTGAAGTCATCAAGGAATACATAGGAAATCCGGCATTCAAGTGTCCGTCATTCAGATCATACAGGATGACTCCTGCGTCGGACTGGAATTATATACTCGGAGTAGACGGAACGGACAATTCATTGATAAGTGTAGTCCGCAATGAAATCGTCTCGCCTGAGAATCCATGGAATCAGGAACCCCAGCCGTTGCAATTGAAGGTTCCCGCATACAAGGATCCGACATGGAAAGAACATTACCATAAGGTTGAAGTCGGCGGAGATGATTTTTATGCTCCGATGACGCCGCCTTTGCCGGCCAGGGGAGCCATGATTTTCGTATTGAGACATCTTGAGCCGGAAATGATTACTCTTGAACCGTATGGAAGTACGGAACTGCGCATTTCGATGTTTCCGTTCTGGAAAGAGACAGAGATTGCTTCTGAAGTATTGGCTGCAGAATAATTATAATCGAATTACAGATGAAAACGTTTGGTCGCATATCCAACCTTGCCGCAATATTTTTGTTCCTGACACTTGTTCCCGGTCAGAAAGCTTTAAATGCGGATGCCCCGGACGACGGTTTGTTCCGGAAAGAAGTTTTTAATGGCAGATACCCTGAATTTTTTGTCTTCAGGGGAGAATATGACAAGGAAGCAAATTCTTCATACGGGAATTTTGTCAGATCGGGCGCAGACGGAGCCGGATTTATTCAGAAATACGTACCGTATGACGAACTGCCGAGAATAGATCCGGTCCTGACTGCTGGCTTTGCGTCCAGGTATGTGACCGAAAATCCTGAAAAACTTGTCCTGTTGCACTGGGATGCGGAAGAGCATGTAAACATCATGGAAGAATCCGCATCGAAATATTTTCCCGGGCATTGGGCGACTTTGAGGGCATCATCGCTGACAAGAGATTGTTCACCGTACGACCGCGAGATATTCGTGGCCGATATAGAATATTTTTCCAAACTGACGAAAAACAAAAAGGCAAGGTCAAAATGGGAATATCCGATGCTGTTGCTTGTCGCTTTGGACAAGAATGGAAAGCCTGACTGGGAACATTATGAGTATGTTGCCGTAGACAATGTGAATGAATCGGAATCATCGATTACGGTCCGCAGAGGACAGGCTTTATCTACACCCATGGCATTTGCTGAAGGCAGCAGAGTCGCGCAGATTCTCACATACCTGAGTTCGGAGCATCTGTTCATGTTCAATTATTCGACATCTTGCCCGAGGGACAGAAACGGGCATAATGCCATAGATGTGCAACTGGATGAACTGGTTTCATTATTTGATAAGGATAAAGGCCTGTTGCGTAACCTTGACGGGATTTCTTTCGATGTACTTAACTGGAATCCGCCGATTGTAAACAGTTTTTTGATTGACTCCGATTCCGACGGTCTTGCTGACGGGGCGACAGATCCTTATACCGGAGAAAATCTGTGGCGAAAAGGGGCGGTTGATTTCCAGAAGAGGCTCCGTGCTCATTTCGGGGAAGATTTTATCCTGATTAATGACGGTTATAATTTCAAGGACCAACGGGCGATGGGGCTGTTCAACGGAATAGAATCGGAAGGTCTTGTCAAGCATAATGATGCTTTCAGAGGCTTTTCGAAGACAATGAACGTGTTTTCATACTGGAATTCCCGAAATCCGATGAAATATAAGCTGATGACCTTTGTCCCTAAGGTCAATAACCCTGTCGACATGCTTCGTAAGGAGCAATACACAAGACTATGTACTGCAGTCGCCACTTGTCTTGATGCCGCATTGAACATATCGCCTGTAAAATCAGAGGAAAGTCTGTCGGACGAACTGAGATGCGGAGACGAAGGCAAACTGCACTGGCTGGGTTCTCCTGTCTCCGGGATAATATATGCTGACGCTCATGCTTCGGACATACTGTCAAACCGCTTCGGAACGGCCGATGCAGTTATTGCCGGGTTTTCGACTGAAAACAGTACCATGGAAGCAAAGGACAGTGTCCTTATGGTAAAAGGAAAGAATCCGGAAAGATACGATTTGAACTGTCTTTTACGTACTCCGGTTTTTCGGGTCCCGGATGGAGTCAATGACATTGTGGTTTCTTTTTCTGTAATGGCTGATGAGGGACTGGCCGGGCTTTCTTCAGATTTTCCGAGAATCGTCAGAGTCACTGCCGAGGGGCTTCCCCAATACGAAGATAATAAGCAGAACAATGACATGTATAATGATATGTGGGGGCTGTTCGACTGTAAAGGATATGTGGAACAGACGTTTTTATACAGGAATGTTGCCGGTAAGGATTTGTCTTTTGAGATAGAGGTCGAGGGACAGGGGGCATTCCGGCTGAAGGATTTTAGAATCCTGGCATCTTCGGGCGCTTTTTACCGGGAATATGAAAACGGGCTTGTCCTCGTAAATCCGTCATTGAATGAATATACGTTTGATCTGGACAGGATATGTCCTGATTCCGTGTTCAGAAGGATAAAAGGCAGATCTCAATTGAACGACGGTTCACAAGTCCGTGGAAAAATTACGGTAGCCCCCGCTGATGCGATGTTTTTAGTGTCCGTGGTTCCCCGGGCGCAGGGCCTTGATATGTATGAATATTGCACCGTGACGGACGGGACCGGCACGGAAATGCCGTACAGGCTTTTGTCTCCGGCTGATATTGATCGAAACGTTAAATATCCGCTTTTCGTATATTTGCATGGAATGGGTTTGAGGGGAACGGACAATGAAAAACAGTTGTCGATAGGTGCATCTGTATTTTTGGACAGTCTTAACAGGATCAAGTATCCGTGTTATGTCCTGTATCCCCAGACACCGGAGACTTTCGTAGAAGTGAAGACTCCGACAATCCGTCCATGGCCGGAACAACGACCGTGATGTCGAAATACGGCAACATGGTCATCGGTCTGATAAAGGATATGATTGCTGCAGGCAAGGTAGATCCTGAAAGGGTATATGTCGCAGGTTCGTCGATGGGGGCCTATTCAACATATCATTTTATTGCACAGTATCCGGAACTTTTTGCAGCCGCCTCTCCAATGGGTGGAGGTGCTGACATGTCGTTGGTGGATTTGTGGGCGGGAAAGGTTCCCGTATGGATTTTCCATGGTCTTTCCGATACTATTGTCCTGCCGGAAAATGATGAAAGAATCATAGCTGAACTGAAAGCGGAAAACGTGGAATTCCGTTATACTTTGTATGAAGGAGTACCTCATAATTGCTGGAGTAAAGCATTCGAGGAGCCTGATTTTCTGGAATGGATATTCAGCCACAGGAAAAGGCATGATTAAAGCCAATAAGATGTAGCGAGTTGAAGGAAAGCTATTGATTCAATACTGGAAATACGGTTATTCTCAATTCCGTGCTTCCGTAAGGAACGAGATCGATATATTCCACATTGTCATGCAGCACTTTTATTTTGTCCGGCTCAGGTAATTCAGGCGTAAACTTATTGTCTTCAAGAGTCCAGTCTATCTTTTTTACGGGAACCTTGATTTTCATGTTCACGCCGTCATCGTCAAAAGGATATTTGTCCGGATCGGAAATCTGTATTTCAAAATCTGAAATTGACGGTTTGTACAATGCGTAGTTCCAGCTTCCGTCAGGTGAAATTTCCCAGCACTTGAAATTTTCATTGTCTGCGGACTTGCCGAACATATTTTCATATTGCGTGGTGTCTTCCTTGACTTTCTGAGGTACAGGATATGAATATACTACAGGTCCCATTTGTATATAAGCACCCTGATTCTCGATATGTACCACCTCAGGCTCCATGCAAAAATTCACCTTTACGGTATCCCCGTCTTTGAAGATGCGGTCCAAAGTGAAAAAAGATCCGCTTTCAGGGCTGTTTTTCATTTTCTTCCCGTTGATTGATATCTCTGTATGCCTGCTCCATCCGGGAATCCTGAATGTAAAAGGTATCCTTGACCTTTTTTCCGGATGAAAAATAAAATTTATTTCATTATCAAACGGATAAGAAGTGACCTCTTCTATTCTGCACGTTGAACCGTCACCCAGCTCAAGTTCTATTTCCGACGGCCCGTATAATGTCGCTGCAATTTTTCCTTTCTTATCTTTCATCCACATTCTGGAAACATAATTCGGCATTATCCGATGGACATTGCCCGAGCAGCACTCTGTCTGATGTATGGGTCTGTATGCCATCCATGTACTGCCATGGAAATATTCATTGTGGTTTGAGTAGCCGGTAGCGATTACCTGATTCACGGATGAGAAATATTGCAATGATCTGAAGTCCTTTGTAACAGCTCCAGGTGCGGCATTAAATACAATTCTTTCAATTTTGTCCGCCCATCCGGCATCTCCTGTAGCCATTAGGAAATAACCTAAAGTCCATGATAAGTCAGCAATGTCGCAAGTTTCATGACTGATGATTATATTATCATTTTTCAAAAGATGTTCGGCGCTTGTATTTACACCGTCAGGAAGCATATAGTCTCGTTCCATGTTGTCGTAAGCATGTTTTGCAAGTTCCAGATATCGCTTGTCGCCGGTATGGGCGTATAATAATACGGGCAGTTTCAATTCTTCACAGAACGTTACGCCATGCATTTTCGGTATAGTGTCTCCGGCGCATGCCTTTGGAGTGAGATCGCCGAATTTTCCATTATTCCAGGCGCTTACAGACCTGTCAAGCAGTTCCTTGTTGCGGGTAAGTCCGTATGTCCACAGCATTCCTTCCAGACTGACGATATTCCGCCAGTTCTGCAAATCCTCCATACTGTAGCTCAAATAATGTTTTTCGAGAGCTTCCGGAATTCCACTGTCATTATTTTCATCGTAATATGCTTGTATTGCCCTGAAAAATATGCACATGGGCCACATAGTAGCATGTGAGAAACTGCCGTGGGCCAATCTTCCGTTGCTTTCTTTGTTTTTCAATGTATATATGATTCCGGCTTCGCCTTTGTCGACAAGTTCTCTGTCGTCGAGTATATATCCCAATCTTAACAGTCCGTCGGTATAGTATGCAGTCTGTTCATACCTCCACCAGTCTCTGCCGTAATTCCTGTTCCTGGCTATTTCGCCGTCCCAAAGGCAGGTGTTGTATGGATATGACAATGCATCGGGATTCCCGGTCATGCCGCTTTTCTGCCTGTTCAGGAATTCTTTGATCCAGCCTTTCGCAGACGTGTCTTTCATCAGTCCGTCCGTATAAACATAATGATTTTCCTGTCCCGAGGCCGATGCTGCAAGACTGACAAGTGCAACAAGTATCCCAATCGTTTTTTTAAGCAGATCTGACTTCATATCAAGCAGATTTGAATTAATTTAAGATTATTTCTGTTCGCAACAGCAGTTCTCCGCTGGATTTTCCGGCATGGATAACAAATCTGCCGGGTTCAAGCACCCATTCATGATTGATTTCATCCCAGTAGGAAAAACTTTTCCTGTCCAGGCTGAAATTCACAGTGACGGTTTCGCCCGGTGCAATTGTAATTTTTTTGAAGGCTTTAAGTTCTTTTACAGGGCGTTCTACATCGGACTCGCAATCTTCAACATAAATCTGGACTGTCTCCTTCCCGATACAACTTCCGGTGTTTTTGACATCTATACTTACGCTTATCAGGCCTTCGGATTCCATTTTGTTTTCACATACGATATTATTGTAAGAAAAGGACGTATATGAAAGACCGTATCCGAAAGGGTAAACGACATCGATATCGTGTCTGTCATACCAGCGGTATCCTGTAAATATCCCCTCGGAATAGTCTATATCTACGTTTTGTCCAGGTTTTACATATTCCGAAAATCCGGGTATCTTTTTGGCGGAAGTTCCCATCCAATATTTTTTGTAGACTTTGCTGTCTCCTCCCCAATACGGCTTATTCCCGAGACGATTGAAATCAGGTGCCGGAGATTCGGAAAAGCTGCGCTCGACGGTAAATGGCAGTTTTCCTGAAAAATTTTCTTCACCCGACAATAATTTCGCAAGCGCATCACCCCGTTCCTGGCCGAGGAAATAGCACCAGACCAAGCCTTTTACGTCGTTTATCCAGTCTGAAGGAAAAGTGTTGCACGCATTGACAAGGACAATGACGTTGTCGTTGACAGCGGCTATCTTCCGAATATCGTCTATTTGATCCACAGGTTCTTCAAACGGAATATCCTTGCTTTCCCCCGCATCTTTACTCAATAAATATATTATAACGTCAGCATCGTTCAGTGAGGAATGATCAGGGAATCGTTCATATTTCACATTATCCCCGTAGATTGACATCAGCCCGTCAAGATAGTTGACATGGTCATATCCTTCAACGTATCCGCTTCCTGTTCCGCTATGAATTTCACAAGGACCCGCAAGTAGAATTTTCTGACCCGGGCGCAGTGGCAGTATGTTGTCGTTTTTCAAAAGTACAGGAGCTTCCAGTGCACATTTTTCTGCTATATGTTTATGGAACTCCATGTCATCGTCGGTTATAGATGAAGCAAACGGCCTGTCATAAACTCCAGCCTTGAACAAAGTCCGGATCGTCGGGTAAATCATATGTTCGAGCATGATTTCCACCTCATTTTTCCGGGACTCAGACTTGCGTATTTCATCATCGATATACTGTCTGAAAGTATTATTGTCAGGCATCAGCAGATTTATTCCCGAATGCAGGACCAGATTTTGTCTTTCCGGAAAATAGGAAGAATTCTGCCAGTCGGTCATTATGGTTCCGTCAAAACCGAGTTCCGTCCGAAGGAGATCTGTCAGAAGAGTTTTGTTCATGCAACAGGGAATTCCTCCTGCCATATTGTTCCCTGTCATTATTGCGTGACATACGCCTTTTTCGATTGCCTTTTCCCAGGGATAAAAATAGATTTCACGAAATGCCCTCTCTCCGACAATGCTGTTCGCTATATGCCGGCAAAATTCCTGGTCATTGCAAATGAAGTGTTTGGCTACGGCAATCACATTGTTGTCATGAAAACTCTTTAAATACGCAAATGATATTTCGGATGTCAGATACGGATCTTCTCCCATATATTCAAAATTACGTCCGCCGACAGAGAGCCGCTGCATATTCATTCCAGGTCCCAACAATATATCGACACCATGGGATCGGCATTCTTTGGAAAGACATTTCGCCATGTCATATACAAGATGCGGATTCCATGTTGAAGCAAGAGCCAGCATACAGGGGAAAGATGTACTTTTATCCTTGATGTATGCAGTCTGAAGCCTGATCCCTTGAGAAGCATCGGCCATAGATACACCTCTGACGCCCAGCCGGGGAATACCCGGTATCATAAATTTGTTCCATCCGCCTGTCATTGAAATCTTTTCCTCCAATGTCATGCGACGTATGAGGTCATAAGCCCGTTCAGCAGGCGATGCAGCCGTGTCGGCATATATGGCCCGGCCTACAGTGCTGTCTGAGTTTGCAATAGCTTTGTATTCAGCATTATCATCACTGATGTCGGTCCCATGGGTGTTGACAATATTGAACGACATCAATATTATCGACATGAAACATAAGGTTTTCATATATGATTTAATTTACATATTCGTATGAAAGGAATCTGAATTCACCTGGTTTCGGGATGAAAACTGTTATTTCATTTGCCTTGCTGATATCGATTATTTCTGTTTTTCCTGAAATCAGGTCTTTGATTTTCATCTTTTTGCTGCCGTTATTGTAAATGGCCATATTATAAGACGGATTATTATTGTTGATTTCTCTGAAAACAGTCATAAATCCGCTGTTGCCGTCAGGGGAAATGGCCTGGAAACCGGACCATGATGCATTGTCCGGCTCTTCTCCGACAGGAAAAACATAACAGTCATATAAAGAGTGCCGGATTGGTTTATAGGCATCGATCACTGTCTTTATTTCAGACAATGCTTTATTTGAGTAAAATTTGGTTTCCTGAAAAAACAAAGGAGTTGACATCAAGGCAATTCCCACAGTATATGCATGAGAATATCTGTAAGCGTCACTCAGATCGGCAGAGACCGTTTCCTTATTCTGAATGGTTCCCTGAAACTTATTCAGATTGCAGTATTTTGACAGATGCCACAAGTCCCGCAATACAAGGTACGGTTCATATATGACATTAAGCGGCTTGTCGTGACGTCGGTTTTCAAGGAAAACCGCTCCGTATTCTTTAGCCCAGAAATAGCCGAATCTTGCAGCACTTTCAGTTACGTCCCAGTTTACTTTGGCCGTATGCCCTGCATATTGTTCGAAAGTGCGGATTTTCCGTATCATATTTTCCATTTGCGCGTAATTACGGAAATCTGCGAAATCCAGTTTGTAGTATTTGAAATTTCCTTCATCATAGTTATGCTTCATATCCGCCAGCGATACCGGCATGGCAGGGAACCAGAGTCCAAGACGGATTCCGTACCCGGCAGCAATGTCACGTACATTTTCAAAACCACTTGGATATTTGCTTTCATGTGCGCGATATGGGATATTGAGATTTGAGGGACGTCTGGTCCCTGCGTAGAAATATCCGTCATCGATTTGCTGAACATCAATGCCGAGGTAATTCTGGACTTTTAATTCTTCGATTATGTTCGATTCCAGGGTCGCATTTGCTCCTCGTCCGCTTCCCCAGGCATTGGCAATCAAGTATACATCCGTATCATGATCGACCGGATATCTCATGCGTTCGAATTTTTTTAAGGCAAGTCCTTTGGAAAGTTCATCATTACTGCTTGAAATTATCCATGTGGCCCAGGCTTTCCTGTATCTGTCAGGCAATACTTCTTCCGGCATCATGGCTGTCCCTGTATTTGATATCCCGGTTTCCGTAACAATAAAGGATCCGGTATCATGACCGTGCTGGTTAACGCATTTATGAGATTCCTTGACAATTGTCAAGGAATTGCCATCTTTTCCGATGCTCAATATGCTGGCCCAGGCATTCTGTTCTGTGCCGGCTATGTTTTCTGACATTATACATTCTTTTAGCAACGGTGTTTCTTTACGGTTTCTGTGCTGGGTATCGTTGTAATAACCGATATAGTGACGCGTCGCGCCCTCCGTATCTATCGGAAAATAATCGATCCTGCCTGTGCCATTGGCAGTGCTTTTATTTGAATTGCCGCAATTCAGATATCCTGCAAGACTGTAAGTCCCGTCTCCTGCGGACTCTCTCAGATCGGATAATCTTTCCGGATCGCCGATAAGTTCTTTTGTCTGTCCGCCATATTCATATACCCATATTTCAGATACTGTGGCCTTGCCGGACACCTTTTCAATCACAAGATGAATTTCTCCGTCTTTGTACGACCCTTCAGGTACGTCGAAAGTAAATTCTTCAGGCTCGTTGTTTATATGGCACGAAGGAATTTCATGGGCTTCAAGCAATCTGATTCCATTATCTTTTTCAGGGTTGTACAGAACCAGATTTTGTACGATGGATGTACTGTCGGAATTCCACCATGATACTCCGATCTTATATTTTTTTAAAGCATTCAGGCCGCTGATTCTATATTCTATGTCATTATCTGAACATGCATGTCGGGCTATGTATTCAGGGACGAAAGCATTGGCCTTATAATTAAAAGTATTCTCTCCTGACAACATGTCGAATCGGATATCGTCTGAATCCATCGCATTTTTGTCGATATGCTTATGGGGAGAACCTTTAATATACAGGTTCGTATACAAGCCTGCAGTTTCAGGGTACGCCCTTATTTCATATAATATTCGTGTTTCTATTTTCGGATATTCGTATTCGACGAAAACTGCGAGATGATCCGACGTGAATGATGAATCATTCGAATGCGAAGCATGGACAGATACCAGTTTTCCTTCTGTCGAGTTGTCGATCAATCCACAGTAATCCCAGTCGCATGTATTCTGTCTGTTGCCATTGCTCCAATTGTATCCCGATTCATCATCAATGATTTTTTTTGAAACGAGGCCGTGCCTGTCGATATTCCATACTCTTGTAAAATTCCCGGTAGATACTGTCAGTTCGTGTCTGTTCCACTGTGCGTACGTCTCATTGTATCGTACGGTTTCCGATGTGCATGATGACAGACATGAAAAGCACAGAATAATGATGAAAAGGTACTTGTTCATAATCATGTGATTAAAATTGAAACAAATATATTGTTAAAAGGGGCTTTTTACTGTCGCGTATGTAACATTAGGTATCCGGAATGCAACAGCAAGATGCGAAATACAAACAAGCAAAAAAATGATTCATCCATATCAGAAACAAGAATAGACAATATCTAATTTTAGGTCACATAATTAATACATCAACTAATATTATCAGCTTTATGTTAAGGGAACCTGTCTTTAACCGAATTGGAATTTTACTGTTTCTGATCTGTTTTTCAACAGTTTCATTCGCTCAGAAACGGATTTCCATGTCAGGAACAGTCTATGATGAGAGCGGTAATCCTCTTATAGGCGTATCCGTATTGGAAAAAGGAACAAAAAATGGAACTGCGACTGATATCGATGGGAATTTTACGATTTCAGTATCCGACAAATCTCATCCGATCATATTCAGTTACATCGGTTTTCTGGATTTGGAAATAGAACCTGTGTCTGAATCCGGGATGCGAATCGTTATGGAAGAGGATTCCGAACTTCTTGACGAAGTTCAGGTTATCGGGTATGCAGTTATCAAGAAATCGGACCTTACAGGCTCCGTGGCATCCGTCAAGGCTGATGTGATGGAGGACAGGATGGTGCTTTCAGTAGAGGATGCCCTGAGGGGTCAGCTTGCCGGAGTAAGCATTCTCAGCACGGACGGCGCTCCCGGGGCATCGATGAACATCCGAATAAGGGGTACGAATTCCATCAATGCATCGAATTCGCCTCTGTATGTAGTTGACGGCGTATTGATGGAAAGTACGGATATCAGTCCGTCTGAGATCGAATCGATGGAGATACTGAAAGATGCAAGTTCCACGGCGATATACGGGTCGAGAGGAGCGAACGGCGTAGTCATCATTACGACAAAGAAAGGTCGGGCAGGAGCACCGAGGATAAATTTTTCGGCCACGGTGTCGATGCAGCAGCCGGTACGGCTGTACGAAATGATGAATGCGGAGGAATTTGCCAGATATTGTGTCTGGGGAGCAGGCCGTGCCGGAGGAGACTCACGCGATTATTATGACATGGAAGGCTATGTCTGGAATTTGTCTTATGCATCTACATACAGCGACAGATATCAGGAAATTCTGAATGGCGATTTCACGACAGATACGAACTGGCAAAAAGAAGTCCTGAAGAATGCATTGATCGAAGAATACAGGTTAAGTATCAGCGGCGGCGACCAGAAAGGCACATACTCTGTTATAGGAAGCATTCTTGATCAGGATGGTATTGTATTGAACACGGGAATGGAACGCTATAATGTCAGGGCAAATTTCGACAGGGAAGTCACTCCGTGGCTGAAAATAGGCGTAAATGCATCGGGAAGTTCAATGTCGATGAAAAACACTACCGGCAACATAATCAAATCCATGTTGTCCAGACCGCCGACAAAAGCCATTTATCAGGAGGACGAGATTGACATTACCGATGACAATACATTGATTAATCAGGATCCGGTAAGTCAGGCAATGAAAATTACCAATAATCAGAACCGTCTTAATGCGACCTTCAAAGGTTGGGCCGACATATATTTTGCAAAGATTTTCAGACTTAACATATCAGGAAGTTATAATTATACCAGAACCAAAACCGAACGTTATTATCCTTCTGACGTGCAGACCGGTAGCGGAAATGTCGTCGGCGGGAAAGCGCAATCCTATGTCTCCGAGAATATTAACTGGCTGAATGAAAACCTGCTTTATATTACTCCGGAACCGTTCGGCATACACACTTTTGATGCGCTGGTCGGAGTGACACTGCAAGGAACGAATATATACAACCTTAACACTGAAGCAAATAACTTCCCTTATGAGGACAAGGGCGTTTATAATATGGAAATGGGGCTCACACCGATTCCTACGATAAATAAATATACCAAGTCTGCATTGCTGTCGTTTCTGGCACGGGCCAATTACAAAATCAAGGACAGGTATCTTTTTACTGCATCAATCAGAGCTGACGGATCATCCCGGCTCGCAAAAGGGAATAAATGGGGTTACTTTCCTTCCGGTGCAATTGCGTGGAGGGCAAGTGAGGAGCCATTCATAAAAAGACTTAATCTTTTTTCCGAGTTGAAATTCAGGGCTTCGGCAGGTGTCAGCGGAAATACGGGAATTTCACCATATCAGACACTGGCACTGATGTCAACTTCAGGGTATCCGATGGATGGCTTGAATCCGTCCCTGGGATTTGTAGCGTCGAGAACAAGGAATCCTGATCTAAGATGGGAGACGACAACTCAATATGATGCCGGAATCGATGTCGGCCTTTGGAACAACAGGCTGTTGATGACAGTAGACGTATATTTGAAAAAGACAAAAGACCTTCTGCTGCTTGAATCGGTCCCTGATTATATCGGGTATCAGACAAGATGGACAAACAGGGGGAAAGTCAGCAATAAGGGACTTGAATTATCATTGAGCGGCTATCCGATATCGACTAAAAATTTCACGTGGTCATCTACTTTCAATATATCGTTCAACAGGTCCAATGTTGAATACATTGCCGAATCAGGGTGGATGGTTCTGTCATCAAGTGCCGGCGGAGCTTCGGATTTCGGACTTCTGCAGGAAGGCAAGCCGATCGGCCTGTGGTACGGCTATAAAGATGACGGTGTCTATACGTCGATGAGCGAAATAGAAAACAGCGGCATAACCTCGATTTTCGGATCTACAACGACTCGCCCGGGTTATATCAAATATGAAGATTACAACAACGATCACCAGATCAATGAATCGGACAGACAGATAATCGGTTATGCGGAACCTAAATTTCAGGGAGGATTTGTCAATACTTTTACATACAGGAACATAGATCTTCAGATAGGACTTGAGTTCAAGTATGGCGGAACCGTATTCAATTCTACCCGAATGTCTTTGGAAGGTGGAAAGGGGGCGAATATCAACCAGACAAAAAGAGCTGCGAAATACGGATTGTATCAGACTCTTTATATGAAAGATACAGGAGAACTGTATTTTCAGGGCAACGAAGACATAGCATATATTGGAGGCCCGTTGTCGTTTTCCGAACCTCAGAACTTTTACTGCCGGTCTCTTTATGTAGAAGATGCGTCATATCTGAGGATCAATGACATCACATTGTCGTACACTTTGCCAGCAAAGTTCACCCAGAAAATATTTATCAGGAACATGAAATTTTTTGTAAGTGTAAAAAATGCGTATGTCTTTACGAATTATTCAGGTTTTGATCCCGATGTCAACTCTGTAAGTTCCTCAGGTGCGGATTTGTTGCCGGGACTTGATGACTGTGCCTATCCGAGAACCAGGAATTATTCGGCGGGAATCAGCGTAACATTCTGATTGATCTGAAGCGAAGTCGATACCAATAAATTATGATACCATGAAATTGAAGATATTTTTACTGTCCTTACTGATTCCTCTGGCATGTGCCTGTTCATTTCTCGAAGAGGAATACAAGACTGATATAGCAATGGACGACATCAAGAATTTGAATTCACTTGAATTCGCCTTGACGGGTGTCTATTCCCGGCTTCAGGGCTGCTATGCAGCAAATCTCATATCGATAGGAGAGCTTGGTACGGATATTACCTGTACTACAAAGTCCAATCAGAGTGCTCTTCCAGTAGATTCTTATACAATAACTCCGTCATCGACACCGTGTGAATTGTTTTGGCGGAATCACTTTCTTGTCGTCCGGGATGCCAATATCGTTCTTGACAAGGCGGACGTATTGATGGCTGCAGGAATAATAGATGACAGAGACGGTATGAGAATAAAGGCGGAAGCATATTTTCTCCGGGCTTTTGCCTACTATCGTCTTATGATGGCATTCGGCGAGTTGCCGCTGGTAGACAAACGTATCGATATCATCGGGAGAGATGAGTTCGCATACCCGCGGGCATCGATCAATGAAGTTTTCCATTTTATAGAAACGGATCTGAAAACAGCAATGGATTCCGGGCTTTTGGGCAATAAAAACGGCGGCCGGGTCAATATCTGGGCTGCCAAAGGATTACTTGCCAAACTCTATCTCTATGTCGGGACCTCCAAGCTGAGAAATGAAAAGGGGACTCCGGAAGGCGGATTGAGAGCGGATAACGGAGAACCTATACCGGGAGGGAAAACTGATATTGTCCCCGGCTATAATGATGTTACTGAATCATGTCAGGAGTTGTTCTCAAAGGCAAGGACATTGCTGGCCGATATTATCGAGAACGGCGGATTTGACCTGACAGAAAGCTACCATGAGCCGTTTATGCCGTCAAAAAAGAATACCAACGTTGAAAGTATCTGGGAAATACAGTTCGCTGCAGTATCAGGATATGGCAGCAATTGGTCCAAGATGTTCGGAATAAATACCGGAACAAATCAACAGAATTTCAGTGCCGTGGGCGGTTCGAACGTGCTGAAGCCAACTCCGGGCTATTATAAGTACTTTAAGTTCGGAGATACGAGAAGAGACATAAATTATTCCCACCTGCGCGTCGTTTATTTTGATGATATGACAGTGCAGACCACAGCCAATTCCTTTTCCCAGGCGTATAATTCGAATGTCGAGAATCCTTCGAACGGGAAACCTGTCAGCATAGCTTTCAGTTCTAATCTTGAAAATATCTTTATTCCTGAAATATTGCAATATTCGTATCTGCAATCCGCTCTTTCCCTGCAGTCCGGAACATGGAAATATGGGTGGGGGCAGTCTGACGATCCTTCCAACTGGATGTATGAATCAATGGCCTATGCCCTGTCCGACTGCCCGAACAATGTAGTGGTCCTGCGATATGCTGACATATTGCTGATGTATGCGGAATGCGATATGCTGCTGAATGGCGCGAGCCCTTCAGATCCGTCGGGAGCCTATGCTTCGCAGCAGGCAGTGGATTACGTCAATAAAGTAGTAGACAGAGCTCTCGCCGGTGCAGACCCGATGGAAATTGAAAACACATACAGGCTTCAGTTTGAGACAGAAGTTGCAACGACTCTGGAGGCTTATGAGACGGCAAAGGCTGACTACGAGAAAACGCCTAACAATAATTCGACATATAAAACATACTATACTAATGAATTGAATTATAAAAATGCCCTGTACAAGCTTGCCAATGTCTCTGACATCTGCATGAAAAGGTATACGACAGAGACCCTTACATACGAAGCGCTCATAGATGAAAGGGGTAAGGAGTTTTTCGGGGAATTCCAGCGGTGGTTTGACCTTCAGCGTTTAGGATGGTTGGAATACAAGGTCCTGCAGAGAAAGATCAACTGGTCTTCATTCCCGCTGCCGGACATTCAGGTTCCTAAGCATTACCTGTATCCGATTCCATTGATGGAGACTGACTTGTCGATGAATGAGGATTTCAAGAAGAACAATCCGGGATATTAATTTTTAGTTTAAACATGAAAAATATGCGAAAATTTATATTTATGTTGCTGTGTATGATTCCGGCCGTTTCATGCGTCGAGTCTTTGGATACGGCTTTTGATATTCAGCAGCCGATAACTACCGATTATCCAATTGAATCAAGGGTATTCTACGATGAATTTCTTGCGCAGGGTGAAATATACGGCGGAATCGTTTTTTCAGAACTCGGATTCTATCTGTCGGATACGGAATTCGACAATAATGAGGATGCCAGAAAATATGTTGCCGATCAGATCGAAAACGAATTTTTCAGGACATGGATCGGCGGCCTTGAGAAAGAGACAAATTATTATGTCAGGGCGTACGGTATCGGAGATGACGGAACTGAATATTGCGGCAGAACCATACGTGTAACGACTTCTTCGGAAATTATCGATTATGTCTCCGTGGAAGCCTTGCCGGAAGACGCAGTTTCTGTCAATGCCCGTCATTACAGACTGTCGGGCATGGTTTCTGATTTCGGAGGAGATGAGGACGGTGTTATCGAATACGGTGTCTATACCAGAAAAGCCGGCAGCAGCGAGGCTTATAAAATCACATCAGTCATACCGGGAACTGACAATGCAGTAGCTTTGGACACTCCGTTTGACGTTTTGGTTACAGATCTTACACCGGAGACGGAATACGAATACATGATTTACGCCAGGAATAATCGTAAGGAACAGTTTTCGGAATCATATTCATTTACGACGGACAAGACATCGATGCCGGCAGTAGAATATAAGGGACCGGAAAATATCGCCACGACGTTATTTGCCGTAGCCGGAACTGTAACCGATTACGGGAATGATCCGGATATAGAATGCGGCTTTTATTTCGGAGAATCTGCAGACAATCTTTCCGAAAGACTGATTTCCGATGAATATGATTCGGAAGACAATTTTATTGTCAGGAAACGCGGCCTGGAAAAAGAAACCGAATATTATCTTAAACCGTTTGTGAAAAATTATTCCGGCGAGGTCTCGGGAGAAACCGTTTCCATTAAGACCGGACCGGAGAGTATTCCGCAGCTTACGGCACATATTCCTGCTTATGAGGAAATTCTGCGTGACGTTACGGAAAACACGGTTACATTAAGGGCATTTATGAATTCCGACGGAGGTCTGGACATAGATGAATGCGGTGTTTATTATGGGAACAGTATCACCGATCTGTCAGAAAAGGCTCTGGGGTCCATTGTCGGAGAATTCGGGGATTCGGTATCGGTCAGCATCTCCGGACTGAATTCGGGAGAAATCGTCTACTACAAGTTCTTTGCAAAAAACAGTATGGGAGAATTCATCACTCCGCTGGAATCAATAGGAACCAAGATTGTAATACCGGCTTGGGAAAATGTCGGCAAAAATATCGGTTCCGGAGCACCGAACAACTGGATCCAAAGAAGCGCAACGGCGACTGAAACATATTATGAACTGCCTCCGGTAACAGTAACCGAGGCTGACGGCAGGAAATTCAAGTATTATTTCCTTGACAGAAATCTGGGAGCAACAAAAGTAGTTGAAGATCCGTCAGTTTCCAATGATATACAAAGTATAGGGTCATGTTACGTATTTTCGTATCCGAAACCGGGAGCCGTGCCGTCGACAGGGGTTGTGGCTCAGGCAAAATTCGGCTGGGTTGCAGGGAATGACATTCATGAAGATTGTCTTGACTGGAACATGCCGCAGTACACTCCTGCGCCGGACAATTATTTTATACCTACCAGAGCGGAATGGTCTGCACTGATAGCAGTATTGCCTGAATCCGAGCAGAACCTTACGGGAATGTTTAATCTGATTAAGGTAGGCAAGACGGGAAACAGAATGGGCAATGGCGGAGTCTTTTCCAAAACGATTCAGTATTGCACGCTTTATTGTGCGGATAATGATGATATTGTAGGAAACAGATCTGCCTTCCAGGCCAGGGATACGGATTCAGACACTGATTTTGCAGGCTATCCATATATCACTGTCGCGGATTATAACAATAAACTGTATATCGGAGGAAATGTTGCTGACAGGGGCGGTGCGAGTGTAAGATGTTTCAGAAAGATGGAAATCACGGAAAATGCCCCGGTCACTGATTGAACTCCCCGAACGGCCGTCCGGAATATTTCATGAGTTCGCGAGCCATAAGGTCCTGCAGGGATTTGTCTCTTGCAGGATCTTCTCCGAAAAGGTTATGTGATTCAGAGGTGTCTGACCGGTATTCATATACCTGGTCAGGCAGAAAATAGTTTGCTCTTGCCCTGGCGGCCTTTTTTGAAAGCTGGGCGTGTTTCATTATGTATGGAAGGCCTGACACGGGATCGGTTTCTGTTTCCGGATTCTCAGGATAGCGGATTGCTATGTATTTGAATTCATCGGTCTTGATGGCGCGGGCATAACCCAATTCCATCAGCAGGGCATCCCGTACCGGCTTGTCCTGGTCGGCGAAGGCGGATGCAAAACTGATTCCGTCGATTTTCCTGTCTGACGGCTCCACGCCGCACAGTTCGAGCAGCGTAGGGACGAGATCGACCGAGCCTATGACGTGGTCGTATGTCGTGCCTGCAGGAATACCTTTTTTCCATTGCATGATAAACGGAATATTGGTCCCGTCATCATAAAGAGTCGCTTTGCTGCCCTTTAGTATGCCATGGTCGGACATATACACGATAATGGTATTTTCCTCTACTCCGAGTTCCGTCAGTTTGTCGATTACTCTTCCTACGGCATTATCCCACCACATTGCGGTAGCGGCGGTCTGCGGCATGTCGGGATTGTTTTCCGTCAGTTCTGAGTAAGCCTCAAGCACTTTTTTACGGTCTCCGCTGTATTTAGACAGATCTTCACGGACTCCTTCACCGGTAAGGACAACAGGATTGTCGATTGAATTTACGAATTTTCCGTTTTTTACTGTCTGAGGTGCCGGGCCATGCGGATATGTGGTCGCCATAACGAGAAGGAACGGCGAGGACTGTCCTTTCTGATCATCGAGAAATTCCAGTGCGGCATCCATTGTCCATTCGACATTGTGGGCGTTCGTATATTGATTGAATGTTTCCCGCAGATTAGCCGAATATACTCCATTCACGTAGTCGAAACCGAAAGGTTTTATCTGTCCGCACCACCACTGGTGGTTTTCACGCATTTTTCTGTCGGTGTCAGGGTCTGTGCGGGGGTCTGAATCATGCGGGTAGGTCTGCAGCCCGACTTCGTCCCATTTTCTGTTCGTAGTCAGATATTCATGTTGTGTCAGATGGAACTTCCCCGTAAATCCGGTCCTGTATCCGGCTTTCTGCAGAATCCCTGCAATATTGTTTCCGTCCTTTTCCAGATAGCATGCGTTCCCGAAGCATGAAACCGTGCCTTCCGGGTATTCTGTCAGGAATTCTTCGGAATAGTTGCTGTTATAATATCTTCCGGTCAGTATGGAATACCTCGACGGACTGCTTACGGAAGCGACTACGTTGGCATTCGTGAATTTCATCCCGTTTTCCGCCAGCCTGTCGATATTCGGTGTCGGAATTCCCGGAGTGTAGCATCCGACCGTATTCTTGTTCTGGTCATCAGACAGGATGATGACGACATTCGGCCTGTCCTGGGCGAAAATATCGTTTGTATTCAATGCCAGATTGCAGCCTGAAACTATAAGAAGGCTGCCTGTCCTGATATATGTTCCTTTTTTCATTTCATTAGTCTGTTAAAACGGGCCTGGATTGTTGTTGTATGTCGCCTGTCCTGATTTTCCGGGCATTTCTCCTCGGGTATTGGCTTTTTCGTTTTTTTTGAGACTTGTTCTGTCATACCAGTCTGGAGTCAGAGCTTCCGGTGTGGAATCGCCTGTGTCGATTTTCCATTTTCCGAGTATTTCGAGCAATTTACCTGTTATGTCAGGCCGTTGATCCGATATGTCTTCTGACTGCATCGGATCCGTTACATGATCATATAGCAGAATGCGCGGTCTCGGTGTTCTGAAAATATCTGCCTGCAGGTCGGTAAGGTTTCCAGCCGCATTGCCTTCCCTTAGTGAGACTCCGGAACCTCCGCCCATAATGTCGATGGCGCCTTCTGCATTCAGGTCAGGCCTGTTGTTTTCGATCAGGATGTAGTTCCATGTGCAGACCATTCTCTCATGAGCTTCGAAATCGTGCCAGTTATGTTCCGCGAAAGCATAGCGTCGGAACGGTTTGCCGGGGGCCGTGATAACTTTTGAAAAGTCTTTCCCCTGAAAACTCTCTATTTTGCCGGCTCCTGCCGCCGCGGCAAGTGTCGGGGCGATATCTATGGCGCTTACAAGGCTGTTGCATTCTTTCCCTGCATTCTTTTCATTACCCGGATATCTGATTATAAGCGGAGTCCATATCCCGTCTTTTATAAGCCGTGTCTTGGCCCGGGCAAAAGGTCTTCCGTTGTCGGCCATTACGATAATGACCGTATTGTCATAAATGCCCTGACGTCTTAGTTCTTCTATGGCAAGACCTACGGAATGGTCGAATCTGGACACTTCATAATAATATGAGGCAAAATCTTCTCTCGTCTGTCGGTCATCTACGAAATACGGTTCTATTTCAAGACTGTCGGGGTCGTATCTCGGAAGCGACATGTCGTTGTCCCAGTTCCTGTGGGCATCATGAGCGGCAAACCATGCGAAGAAAGGTCTGTCTTTCGGACGTTCCCGCAGGAATTCCACCCATCTGCCGGCCCCGCTTTCTCCGCCACCGTCCTTCGAGTTGCCGCCTGATCTGTCGAAATCTTTTGCAAAAGGTCCGGAAGGCTTTGCCGCCGAATTCCCGAAATGCCATTTCCCGGCCTGCATCGTATAATATCCTGTTCCTTTCAATATCCCGGCTAATGATATCTGCTCATCTCCGACAGGAGAGTGAAGTTCGCATGCTCCGGTATTATGCGGATAGCGTCCGGTAATTATGCTCACGCGGCTCGGACTGCTTGAACTTGTAGCGAGGACCGCATTGTTGAATTTCACCCCGTCCCGTGCAAGGGCATCTATGTTCGGCGTCCTTACCGTACTGTTCCCGTAGCAGCCAAGGTCCCGCTGGGAAATGTCGTCGGCGATGAATATGAGGATATTGGGCCGGTTGTCTGGTTTGTCAGAACCGGAGGCCATTGCCGACGGCAATGTAACGGACATGCCGGCAATACATAAAGGAATATTCTTGAATATGTGTTGCATAATTATGCAGGTTATGAAATTTCACTGATACGAAAAATAGGAATAATGATGCTGAGGATATGAAATTTTTGTTCCAACTCATGTAACATCAACGGTGAATTTTCCGGGAAACAAAAGTTACAGTCTTTGGCATAATACTGACATTGTATTATGGCAGACCAAAATATATTTGTCGCGTTTCCCGTTTATACGGGGAAGGGGAGTAGGACAGACGTTTAGTGCAGTACGCATGATTTTCGGGTTTTCATAAATATTATAACTATGTTACGCTACTGATAATAATTTAAACAAAAATAACTGTCAGCGTTCGGATAATTTTGCAAATTTGTTCAGAAATTTAAGTGAAATGAATCAAGATAATTTAATGGCATCAAAAGTCATGATTTCCACTACTGTGTTTTCGACAGTATCCGTACTTTGTTTCCAACCTTCCCTTTACGCCGGAAAGCCTGAAAAGCAGAGACCGAATATCGTGTACATAATGTCGGACGACCATTCCATGCAGACGATAAGTGCGTATGGCTATGGCCTGAATGAAACACCGAATATCGACAGGATTGCCGATAACGGCGTTCTCCTCAGGAATAATTTTGTGACCAATTCGATAAGCGGACCCTGCAGGGCGGTGGTCCTGACCGGAAAGTTCAGCCACAAGAACGGATTTCGCGACAATCAGGCCAAAACCAGATTCGACGGTTCCCAGCAGACTTTTCCGAAACTGCTGCAGAACGCCGGATACAACACTGCCGTAATCGGAAAATGGCATCTCGGTTCGACGCCGACAGGGTTCGACTATTATTGTGTCCATACGGGGCAGGGGACTTATTACAGCCCGGTAATGATTGAGCCTGACGGGAAACATACTTACAACGGGGAATATGCCACTTGTCTGACTCTTGAAAAGTCCCTTGAATGGCTTGATTCCGTGGACAGGTCGCAGCCGTTCTGTCTGATGATGCACTTCAAGGCTCCTCACAGGAACTGGATGCCGGCCCCGGACAAGATGGAGCTGTATGAAGATATGGAATTCCCGTTGCCGGAAACATTTTACGATGACTATGACGAGAGACAGGCTGCAAAGGAGCAGAAAATGTCGATCGACAAGGACATGAGGCTTGACTGGGACCTGAAAGTTTCCGGTATAGAGTCACAGGCCAAGGGCATGAACATCGAAGCCGAACTGTCAAGGATGACAGATGACCAGAGAGAGGTGTTCGACAAGGTGTATCAGAAGGTATCTGAGGAATACAGGACATCGGGACTTGAAGGCGACGCTCTTGCCGAGTGGAAGTACCAGCGATATATGAAGGATTATTGCAAAGTGATTTCGTCAGTGGATGACATGGTGGGGAAAATGCTGGATTATCTTGAGGAAAACGACCTGCTTGACAATACTATTGTCATATATACTTCCGATCAGGGATTCTATATGGGAGAGCACGGGTGGTTCGACAAGCGTTTCATGTACGAGGAATCGCTGCATACGCCTTTCCTGATATCTTATCCTGACGGAATCCGGTTTGCCGGAAAGGAACTGTCCTGCATGACGCAGAATATTGATGTGGCTCCGACTTTACTGGATTTTGCCGGCGTGGATATCCCTTCCGATATACAGGGTGAATCATTGAAACCGGTCCTGACCGGAAAGAAATCGGATGTCCGCGATGCAATATATTACCATTATTACGAGTATCCTCTGCCGCACGGCGTCAAGAAACATTATGGGGTGCGGGATGAAAGGTACAAGCTGATACATTTTTATAATGACATAGATACATGGGAGTTGTATGATCTGGACAAAGACCCTCACGAATTGCACAATCTCATAGATGATCCGGAATACGCAGATGTGAAAGACCGGATGATGCGAAAACTGCATGAGCTTCAGGTGCAGTACGAGGACTTCAATCCTGAATCCGAATGACCGAAAAGGTGGATGTTACTCTCGTTCCCCGTTTGTTGCGGCTGTAGCGGACATGGCTGTGCCGAATCCTTCGATAATAATCCTGTCATCGGCAAGCGTTACGATTGAATAGGAGTTATCGTCTCCGGATTCTACCATGCCGGTATGGATTATATATGGAACGGAACCGTCATGACCGAATCCTCCGCGATGGTGATGTCCTGCAAATACGGCTTTGATACATGGGCGGGACCTGAACAGCTCCAGCAGCTGGATGTCATTGACTGCATTGATACCGGTTGACGGGAATATCGGCTGGTGGGAGAAGATTATGACATTCAAACCGGATTTTTCCAGGTTGTCCAGCGTCTTTTCAAGCCATCGCATCTGTCGTGGTCCTGCTACTCCGGAATATCTTTTCCGTGCCAGCTCCCTGTCGGCCTTGCCGCGAGGCTTTTCATTGGTATCCAGGACGATGAAGCCCCAGTTTCCTGCCGTGAAACTGTAATACCTGTCTTTCTGCCGGAGTTTCTTTAAGAACATGGCCGGTGGCATGGTGCTTACATCATGATTGCCCAAAACGTGATACAATGGCATCCCGGCTTTTGAAAGATGTGCATTCACCGTATCAAGTGATTCGGGACAGCGGTCGACGAGGTCCCCGAGATTTACTGCAAAGTCCAGATCGGATTCATTGAATTCTGCAATACATGAATCAATTTTCCAGAGAGATTCCCTGTACTGGCGTTTCCCCTTGTCCGGAATGTCGGCATATTGTGCATCGGCAAATATGCCGAATCTGACAATGTCTTTATTCATGCTGCAGTTCCGGTCTGGCGATTCGACAGCCGTTGCAGATAATATGAAACCTGAAATCAGGATTATGCCGCCCGATATGAAATGTGATATTCTGATCATTGTCAATTTATTTTTATTTTGATTTTCCCGGTTTTCAGGTTGTCTCCCGTTACCGTAACTTCAATGAACGGATCGTCCGGATCTGACTGTATTATAATCAGGCTGAGTCCGTTGAACAGAGTCCTCCCTTCAGTATGTTTGTAATTGCCGACATATTGCGGGTCTCCATTGTCTATACCTAACAGTTTACCTCCTTCAACATGATAGTCGAGAGCATTTTGTGCATCGGGGACAAATCGTCCGTTGCTGTCAAGTGTACTTACCGTAATGTGTACGACATCTGCACCATCTGATTCAAGTCGCGGCTTGTCTGCCTCAAGATGAATTTCAGTCGCTTTTCCGGTAGTCGCGACTGTGGTTTCCTTGACTTTTTTCCCGTTGACATATCCGACAGCTTTCAATTCGCCTGCTTCGTAAAGTACATCATTCCATTCCAAATGAAGCATGCCGTTGTCTCCGGACTTCCGGATGCCCTGGGATTTTCCGTTAAGGAACAACTCTACTTCATCGCAGTTCGTATAACACCATACAGGTGTTTTTTCTCCTTTTCTGTCCGGCCAGTTCCAGTGGGGGAGAATATGGAGTGTGATATCTTTTTCATTCCAGACGCTTCTGTAAAAATAATATGCGTCTTTGGGAAATCCGCAAACGTCCAGAACGCCGAAATCTGAATATTTCGTCGGGAACGGGAAAGATGTTTCTCCGATATAATCTATGCCGGTCCAGATAAACATTCCTGAAATATAATCATAATTTTCTGTTATTTCCCATTCTTTTTCTTGTCCGTATATACGGAATTTTCCATCGTAGGAAGAGTAGTAGTTATCTTCCGATATGGCCATCTTCCCGTTTTCAGATACAGGGAAGACATATACTCCGCGATTGGATTTGCCTCGTGTGCTTTCTGTCCCGATAAATTTTCTGAATGGATATTTTGCGCGGTCCCGCTCGTAATTGCCGAATTGAGGGCCATAATTATAGCCTGCAATATCGAATTCATCCGCAAACCCGGTCAGATTGGCTTCAATCTGCTTGTTGTTCCCGCACGTAACCGGTCTGGTATTATCCAGAGAGTATATCAGGTCGACGAGCTCCCTTGCTATTTTATACCCTTCGGGATAAGCCTGCTCAGAGATTTCGTTACCGACACTCCACAGTATTACGGACGGATGGTTCCTGTCCCTTTTTACAAGATCCGTCAAGTCTTTCTTATGCCATTCATCCCAATATATGTGAGAGCCGTATGGTACTGTTTCCAGTTTGCAGGTTGTCCATTCGTCAAAAAATTCATCCATGACAAGGAATCCCATTTTGTCGCAAATGTCATAAAATGCAGGATCAAATGGATTATGACTGGTTCTTACGGCATTGCATCCCATGTCTTTAAGAATTTTCAATCGTCTTTCCCAGATGCCGGGCGGGACAGCCGCACCTGTCATTCCTCCGTCATGATGCAGACAGACACCTTTTAGCTTCAGTCTTTTCCCGTTGAGGTAAAAACCTTTGTCAGCGGTAAATTCAATACTCCTTATCCCGAATACGGTAGCGGTTTCATCTATTGTTTCCCCATTTTGGCATATACTGGTTTTCAATGTATACAAGTCAGGGTTATCGATATCCCAGATATCGGGCTTCCATACTACGGTATTCTGTTCGAATTCTTTGCTATGATTTCGCGGAAGATAGAAATCAGAGGTGTCTGCGGCCACTGTCATTCCTTTACTGTCGATGATTTCCTGAATAATGTTGAATCTTTGGGGGATGTCGTATTCGTTTTTCACGGCTGTTTTCGATCTTATAATCGCAAAATCTTCATTGATAACCGGAGTCGTGACAAATATTCCATCGTTGTCAATATTGAGATTGTCTTTGATTATGAGACGTACCGGCCTGTAGATGCCTGATCCCGAATACCACCTGCAGTTCGGTATCTGTGTATTGTCGACCAGGACAGCGATCATATTGTTTTCTCCGAACTTCAGCCATTTCGATATCTCATAAGTTATCGGGACCCATCCGTTGGGCCTGAACCCTGCCTTGATCCCGTTTACGTATACGGTACTGTTTTGATAAATACCTTCGAATGCGATAAATATTTTCTGTCCTTTCCATTCCTTTTTTATAAAAACATCGTCTTTTCTGTATAATGCTTTACCGCCTGGAAGATAGCCTCCTGCCTGGCCGGAAGGATTTTCTTTTCTGAAAGGTCCTTCTATGCTGAAATCATGAGGCAGGTCGACCGGTTTCCCTTTGCCGGCTTTTTCATCTCCGGGATGCGATGCTCTTTCTGTCCAGGGCCGATATGGATTGAATATGTGCCATCCGGTATTAATGTCGATGACTTCGCGGGATGAGACTGCAAAAGATGACAGCACGAAAATACAATATAGGAGGCATAGAATTTTGATGGTTTTCATGTCAGATTGTATAAAAGGTTATTTTTTCAAGATATTATTTGTCACAATTGTCGTTTGCGGTCCTGTCGTCGGCATCTGCCGGCATCTGACTCGGAAGATGTCCGAATTCTTCCTTGAATGCTTTTGTGAAACCGCTGTGTGATCTTATGCCTATTTCGAACAGAACTTCCTTGATCGATACATTCCCGGACTGAAGCATGTGTCTTGCATAATTAAGCCTGATTTTTTTTATGAATATTGAAGGAGATGTATTTATAATGCGCTGGAACTCCCTTGTAAGATGTACTCTGCTTATTCCAAGTTCCGTACTGAGTCTACTGACGCTGAAGTTTTCATTTGACAGGTTTTTGTAAATAATTTCCCTGGCCTTGTTTATCAGCATCTCGTCTCTGTTGACTCCGTATGTCTTGTCCGTGTATTCCGTTGCAGGAAGGTCCGCTTCCCTGAATTTTTCTTTGCTCAGATAGTATTGTGCCAATATGTTCTGGATTTTCAGCAACAGTATATTGGGATTGAACGGTTTTACGATATAGTCTACGGCTCCTGCAGCAAGACCGTCGAGTTGGTCGAACTGATCGGATTTTGCCGACAGGAAAATGATTGGAATATGTGCGAATGCCTTAATGCCCTTAATCCGCCTGGCGAATTCAATCCCGTCTGTCCCGGGCATCATAATATCACTCAGGATCATGTCTATATCTTTATTCCTTAGTGTATGCATTGCTTCCTTGACATTATAGGTCTGGTAGACCTTGAATTTTATGCATAGAATTTCGCTGATATATGAATTAAGTTCAATATCGTCTTCTACGACCAGGATTGAAGGAGAATATATTGCTTTCCGTTCTTTGTCCGGTGTATGGCTGTCCGGCTTTATGCGTTCTTTTTTCGCGCCAGACTGGTCCGGAATTCTTACCATGAACGTTGACCCTTCTCCGAGTCTGCTTGTGACTGTAATGTCTCCTCCCATAAGTTCTACCAGAGATTTCGTAAATGCAAGCCCGATTCCGAATCCTCCGGATTTGTCCGATTTATAAAAACGCTCGAATATATGAGGCAGGTCGGTTTCTGATATTCCGCATCCGGTATCGCTGACGACAAGTATAAGTTCGTCATTCTTTTCCGTTATTTTTACAAGGATTCTACCGCCTCTTTCAGAAAATTTTATTGCATTGGAAATGAGGTTGTATAGAATCCGTATGAATTTTTGGATATCTATGGGTTTTGTCAGAATGTCCGACGAACTTTCAAGCTCAATAGTTATCCCGCGCTTATTGGCATAATCCCGGTAGTTGTCTATGATGTTGTTAATGCTCGGCATTATGTCTGTGTCATTTATATCTAACGTAAGTTTTCCGGAAACTGCACGTTTGAATTCCAGAATCTGGTCTGTAAGCTGATTTATGATCAGGGCATTGTCATTTATCAGTCTGGCCTTTCTTACAATATCCGGCGATGCTTCGTCACAATTTTCTATGTCATTTGTCCTTCCGAGAATCAATGTCAACGGCGTCTTGATTTCATGGGCCATGTTTGTGTAGAAGTTCAATTTTTCCTTTGATAGCTCGCGCTCGTTCAAACGCAGTGTTTCTTCTGCTTTCAGTTTGTCTGACAGGAGTTTTCTTGTCGTAATTGTTTTTATAATCATAAAAATGCATATACATGCCAAAATACTGTAAATGCAAATTGCTGATATGGAAGCAAATAATGGTCTCAGTATCTTGAACCTGACAGTCAGTTCCCGGCTTTCAACATCAGCATTGATGAATGCTTTGCAAAGCACGGTATATTTCCCGGGCCTCAGATTGTTGAACCTGAGAATATTGTCGGATGTTTCATTCCAGCCCGACCCATTGATCTGGTATCTGTATTTTACCTTGAGGGGATTGGGGGAGTAATAGGAACATAATTCAATGGAAATATCTTTATAATCCCTTATTCTTATGTCTTCCCATTTATCTTCGGAAAGAGCAGTTCCCCCGACAATGATTTTGTTTATATTGACACTTGGCGGCACGGTAGAGTTTTGGAACAAAGCCGGATTGAACCAGCTGAAACCGTTTGCTCCGCCGAAAATCAGGAAATCGTCATAATGGCATGATGTGCCTGTAAAATTGTCCGACTGGAATCCGTCTTCATATCCGTATGTCTTGAATATGCCATTGACGTGGTTGTAGCAGATGATTCCATGGCTGGTCCCCATCCATATCTGTCCGTTCATGTCTTCCTGTATAGTGTCGATTTTGTCGTTTATCAGTCCGTCTCGTGATGATATGCTGTGCAGATGGAATGTCGAATCATTCTGATATAATACATTGAGTCCGGCGTCAGTCCCTATCCACAATCTGTCCGAAGCATCGAAATACAGATCCCAGATATATGGATTTGTTATTCTGTCATCCGTTATTTCATGAAGATTTGTTATCCGGTTTTTCTCCGGATCGATTCTGAACAATCCGTCTCCTCGCGAACCGACCCACAGTACATTCGTACGCGGGTCTTTCGCGATTACAGTGATTATGCTCGTGAGATTCAACTGGCTGTTAAGTACCTGAAGGCTGTCAATTACAAATTTTCCCGACCGGCTTCTGTGCAGTTTATTGAGGGTTTGCCCATTGCTGAAATATATCGAACTGCCTGATTTTGCTGCCTTGAACGGATGTATCCATGACCGGTCTGCCTTGATTGTTGCAAAAGAAATTGTCCCGTTGTTCCTTGTCATCATATACAGGGATTTATCGGCGCCTATTAATGTGCTGTCGTTTGAGAAAGGATATATCATGGATATGTTCTGCCCGTGAAGAAAGCGCTCGTTGTTTCTTATTTCGAGTTGTCCGTTTTCAAGTTTTCTTATGGATAATATATTCAGTCCGGTATGCCGTGATCCTACATAAAGTTGTGTTTTGTCCGGAGAGATATTCAATGTGTTTATATAGTTGTAGAAAGAAAAAGGTTCGCGGCTGAACTTGAAGTTATGTATGGCTTTGGAGTAGGGATTGACTGATCTTAATCCGTTGCCTCCCCCACACCAGATAATTCCCATATTGTCGCAGAATATGGTTCGGATACGGGATGCCGGAGGATAAAACGATAATTTATTGCTGACATATTTATACACCCCTGATAAAGAACCGATGTAGAATTCTCTGTTGTTCGGCGATGCTATGACATTGATTTCAGACCCGACATTGAATCTGGCTATTTCAAATAATTGCGGCCTTTCTATTTTTTCATACAATGTTTCATAAATGACAGCTTCTCCACCTTTCCATAATGCAATATGTCCATTCCCCGTGCAATTGAGACAGAATCCTGAAAGGCTGCTGACTTTGTGTACATTTTTATCTATTATACAGTAGATCCCGTCCGTAGCGGATATCCATATTTTATTGTCGTCAAGGCCCAGTGATACCACTCTTTCTCCTTTGTTTTCTATGTTGTGCGTAATATTTTTCAGCGTGGCGATTCTGTCTGTATCAGTGATTTGGGTGTCGATATTGAAAAATATCGTTTCTGATTTTTCTCCGGTTACAATCAGATAGCCGTCGCATATCTGCAAATTTCTTATGCCATTGCCCAGATCTGAAATGTCTCCTCCCAGATTGTAATTGGTGAATTTGCCGTTTCCGGTAAATTTGCCTATGTGGTTGTTCGCGAAAAGTATCCAAAGTCCCTCATCCTCGTCATTGGCCAATGCGATTATCCTGTTGTTGATTATCGATGTACTGTCTCCGTTGATATGCCTGAAAGTCTCGAATTTCTTGCCGTCAAATCTGTTGAGCCCGTCAAAAGTTCCTATCCACAGGAAATTCTTGGAATCCTGGGTTATGCAGGTAACCGATTGCTGGGAAAGTCCGTCGTTTACAGTATATATTTCAACTTTTTCATTGTTTTGTGCCTGACTGTATGACGTGCCTGAATATATAGTAAACGTAAGTAACATGAGTCGTAAAAGTCCTTTCATATACAGTTGTTTTATTCATCCAAATTAAGAAAAATATTTTACCTGTTATAGCGTTCGTGCTACATGGGGTTGCAAATTTGTAACATTGCCTTGTGTTGTTTGTCCGTGTTTCTTTTGTGCGATTATATGTTATGGCGAAGTCAGGCATATATCGTGCTTTAGTATATCTTTATAAAAAAAATAAATGGTTATGTCAGCACTTAGGACTTTTTGTTGTGTATTGCTTCTGAGCATTGGCCTGGTTGCCGTATGCGGTCAGGATAAAATGTCTGGAATTTCTGATATTCCGGACGGGAAAGCAGTCTTCCGGAATACATTTCCTTCTTATGTCTCTTTCAGAGGGGAAACAGTCATGCCTCGGCAGATTGATTATCATGAGTGGCTGGATAAGGCAGGCGACGCCGATATAATTATCAAAAAATTCATGCAGGAAGAAATCGACGTTGATACGAAGAGCCGGGAATGGTGCTCGAAATTTTTGCGGCAGAATCCCGAAAAAATGATCCTTCTTCATCTCAACGGAGAAGGCCGCCAGATCACAGAGCATGAAGACGTGCTTGACAGGTATTTCCCGGGGCACTGGGTGTATATGGCTGGAAGCGACGTCATAAATGATATCAGCGTGAACGATGATGTGGTATACGTAAAGGATGTTGTCCCTTTTAAACATAAAGGCTATATAAAACGAAATACGGTTGAACCTGAATATATCCCGTTGAAAGTGATAATCGTTTCTTTGAATACGGATGGCCGCAGGCAGTGGTACAGGTCGGAATATGCGACAGTCACAGGTTTTGATGAAGCAACCGGCGCTGTTTCGTTAAAACGCGGACTGTATGGAAGCAAGCCCTTGTCATATAAAGGCGGGAAGGCATATATGGCACCGATAGCTGCTGCCGTATGGGGCAAGGATGCAATGTGGTATTATAATCTGTCATCGGTGTGTCCCAAAGATTCTTCCGGAAGAATGGCAAATGAAGTTTATGCAGATGAAATCCGGACATGGTTTGACAAAGACGGCCCTCTTGCCGGGCTGGATGGTATTGCTTTCGATGTCAATTATTTTAACAGAATCGGGAAGGGACTGAAATGGGATGTGGACAATGACGGTGTTGCAGATGCCGGCTGGATCAATGGCCGGAATGTTTGGATGGATGGCGATTTGAAGTTCCTGAGCCTTGTCCGGAAATATCTCGGACAAGACAGGATCATTACATGCGATGCCCAACTGCCGACGAATCAGCAGACCCCTTATTTGCTGAATGGTATTGAATCGGAAGGTTTGATTGAACCTCTTGATTCATGGAGAGGATTTTCCAGGATGTTGAATACACATGATTATTGGATGAAGAGGATTGGAAGTCCGTATAAATTCAGATATGTCGTTATGAAAATCAACGGGAATGATGCGCCTCGGGCAGATGAAATCAGAAAGTTCTCGGCAGCAACAGCTTTTTGTATGGGAGCAGCTGTCACAAGTGCGGGGAACAGAGCGTATGTTCCTGCAGAGTTTAGAAAACAGGGATCGTTGGGGCATATTGTCGGAGATTTGATACGGGTGGCCAAAACCGCTCCTGCGGCAATTGATATGGCCGGGGAAATTTTATATGAATCTGTTGATACGTCCGGCATTTCCGTGAGACTCGATGACGGGAAAGTATATGTCAAGCCTGATTCTCCGGACAGGAATGCCGCATCTTTCAGATTCAATATCAATAATGTCGTCTTACCTGAAGGTGATATTACAGTATTCCTGAAAGTGAAGGCAACGGAGCCTCTGACAGATTATTCTGAAAAATACCGTATACCAAGACTGGTCAAATTGAGACCGGTTGATTTACCGGTTTACGAATCGGATCCGAAATATGATAAATTCCATACGGACCTTTATGGAATGATCGACTGTTCTGAGCCGGGGGAATTAAGTTTTTATTTCAGGAATTTACCAGGAGGAGAAAATACTCTGGAACTTGAAGTGACGGGAACCGGTGAGATTGAAATATCCGGCCTGCGTATTTTCAATGATCCGGATGTCCTTGTAAGAGAATTTGAAAATGGCATTATTGTCGTGAACCCTTCATTGGAAACAGTTGAAATTCCGATACGTAAATATGTCGCAGAGTCCGTAACTGAAACAGTCTCAGTCCCTCCTGTGGATGCCGCCTATATTTTCAAGAAATAATGATGACTCTTGCCGAGTGCGACAATATCATATCGCGAAGCAAGAGTCATCAGCATATTTGTCAGTTCTCCGTTTTTATACCAAATGCCTTACCAGTTCTTCCCTGTCGCCCGGAAGCAGATCGATGACAGGGATTTCTATGAGGGTGTAGCATCCGCTGGCCTGTCTGAAGGTGGCGCGGGCGGAGCATACCATTACCTGGGCCGTGAGTGCAGGATTGTTGATTTTCATGTTGAATTCGAATAGCTGGTTCTGGGTCTTGCCTGAGACGCCTTTTCTTGTGAGATTCACTCCGTGGCCCATGTCGATGAGAGCATCTACGTCATCGACTTTGATGACGTGGGTCTCGTCGCTTGCAAAGTATGGGTCGGCCTTGATGTCTGCGGAAACCTTGCCGAAATCATATCCGTCCATGACTTCCACATAGACCATTCTGCGGTGTACTCCGGTGCCGGTAGGAATAGTCATGGACAGTGCCGCTTTCACGCCTTCGATGGCCTTGACTGCCACTGTATGTCCCATGCTCATTCCAGGGCCGAAATTGGTGTATGTGATGCCTTTCGGGGCAATCGCCTCAAGCAGGGCCCGGACGACGGAGTCGCTGCCCGGATCCCAGCCGGCAGAGATTATCGATACGGCATTGTGCTTTCTGGCGACTTCTCCGAGGTTCCTGCGGAGATTCACTATATCCGTATGGATGTCGAAACTGTCGACGGTGTTGATGCCCATTTCAAGAATAGGCCGGGCATATTCTTCGACTTTTCTTGTAGGCGTGCACAGGATAGCGACATCTGTGTTTCCGAGTTCCCTGATGTCCTTTACGACCTTGATGTCTTTCAGTTCGTCAGGACAGTTCTCATTCCCGCTTCTCCTTACGACGCCTGCGATTTCAAAATCAGGCGAGACTCTCAGAGTCTCGATAACGTATTTGCCTATGTTGCCGTAACCGACAACGGCTGCACGAATTTTTTTCATTGTACTATTTGTTTTTAGTCATCGTTCTCACAAAGATAATCAAACTGCGTCAACTAATTCCAAAATATGCCTAAATTCGCAGAAAATTCATTTGTCCTGGAGGGAGAGTATGAAGGTTCTGATGGTTTCCGATGCCGGAAGCATACATACCAGAAGGTGGGCCGTTTCCTTGAAGGAAGCGGGGGTTGATATCGTATTGTTTTCCATCACGCCGGCAGATGATGACTTTTATGAGGAAAACGGAATCAAGGTATATGTTTTTGATCTTTTCAGATATAAAAAAGAGAAAAAAATACCGCTGGTTTCACCACTTTTTTCTCATGTCAGGGCGGTGCGTTGTCTTAAATCCGTAGTGGCTGAAGAAAATCCTGACATACTGCATGCGCATTATGCGACCAGTTACGGGCTTGTCGCGGCTCTTGCGGGTTTTCATCCGCTGATCGTATCCGTATGGGGGAGCGACGTCTATGAGTTTCCGAAACTTTCGGCTCTGAACAGGCAGACCGTCAGATATATTCTCGGGAAAGCCGATCTGGTCCTGTCTACAAGCAGGGCAATGGCACGCGAGACCCGGAAATATTATAAGGGGATTCCCGATATTACTCCGTTCGGAGTCGATACGGAACTTTTCGTCGGCAGGCGGGATAGAACGCGCGGGGACAACAAGGATACCGTCGTTTTCGGTACCGTAAAGACTTTGTCCGGTAAATATGGCATCGACCTTCTGATAAGGGCTTTTGCAGGGATGCGCAGGATACTCGAAGAAAAATACGGACATGACGGCGTTCCCGAAACGGAATTGCTGATAGCAGGGAGTGGACCGGATCTGGAGATGTTGAAGACTCTGGCGTGCGACCTCGGAGTGGCTGGAAATGTCCGTTTTGTCGGAGCTGTCCCGCACGGGGATGTTCCTGCCGTTTATGCGGAAATGGATGTGGCTGTCTTTCTCTCGAGGGAAGAAAGTTTCGGCGTTTCCGCAGTCGAAGCCATGTCCTGCTCTGTACCTGTGATAGCTTCGGATGCCGACGGATTCCGGGAAATTCTGGACGGGGGCGAAGGAATCATAGTCCCGAGGGAAAATGCGGAAGCTGCGGCCGAGGCCATGGCCGGCCTTGCCATGGACAGGGAAGCCAGGCTTTCGTATGCGAAAGCAGGAAGGGAAAAGGTGGAAAAGTGCTACAGATGGCGTGACAATGTGGCGGCCATGATAGGTGAATACATGAAGGTGTCGGAGAAATGCGCCGGGATGGTGAATCAATAAAAACTGTGTGCCGTGGATGATTTGAAGGAAAAAACCGGGAAGGGCGTCAAGTGGGGCTTTATCGACAATATTGCCGGGACCGGGATTCTCGCTGTCGTGAATCTTGTTCTGGCAAGGCTTCTCACTCCCGAGGAATTCGGAATAGTGGGAATGACAGCTATTTTCCTGACATTGTCGGCCACTCTTGTGGACAGCGGTTTTTCAGGAGCATTGACCAGAAAGCAAAATGTGGACGAAAAAGACTTCAATACTGTTTTTTATTTCAATCTTCTCACATCTGCGGTCCTGTATCTGGTACTTTTCCTTGCGGCTCCTGCCATTGCTTCGTTTTTCGGCCAGCCGGTTCTGACAAGTATAATAAGGATTCTCGGTCTTTCATTGATAGTTTCGGCAGCAGGCATAGTGCAGAAAGTCATCCTGATACGCAAGATAGATTTCAGAACACAGGCGTTGATTTCCGTGGTGTCGGCAGTGTCGAGCGGGGCAGTGGGCATAGGAATGGCCCTGTCCGGTCTTGGCGTATGGAGCCTTGTGGCCCTCCAGCTTTCGAGGCTTGTCTTTACGACATTGCTTTTATGGATTTTTTCACGATGGAAGCCGGCATTCATGTTTTCAGCGGCGTCTTTCCGGGAAATGTTCTCTTTCGGGGGAAGGCTCTTGCTTACTGCCATCATTGAAACAGTCTGGGCCGAGGCGTATTCCTTTATCGTCGGGAAGGTGTATTCACCGACAGTACTCGGACATTATTCCCGGGCGGACAAATTCCGGAACATGGTGACATCCAATGTAAGCCTTGTGATGCAGCGGGTGACATATCCTGTTCTGTCCTCTATCCAGAATGACAAGGTCCGCCAGACAAGGGCATACAGAAAGGTTTTCAGGACTACAGTACTTGTATCCTTCACATCTGTCCTCGGCCTTGCCGCCGTGTCCGAAGCATTTATTCTGACTCTGGTAGGGGAGCAGTGGATTCCTGCAATCGGTTATCTCCGGATTCTGTGCCTGTCGGGGCTTTTCATACCGTTGATGATATGCAGCAGCAACATCATCAATGCCGACGGGCGGTCGGATACCACTCTTTATCTGGAAATAATGAAAGTGGCTCTGGCCGTTATTCCGGTTTTTGCCGGAATATATGTCAGCATAGAAGCCCTGTTGTGGAGTACCGTGGCCGTATCTGCCGTTTCATATCTCGTATATGCGGTAATGGTGTCGAAGTCGGTGGCATATCCGCTGCGCGAACAGCTCGCAGACATATTCCCGTATTTCATCGTGTCGGCGGTAATGGCTGCCGTCGTTTTCTGTCTGTCTTTCCTGCCTTTGCCGCAATGGATCATCCTCATCATCCAGATTCTTACGGGCGTTGCCATCGTGGTGTTTTCGTTCGAAGCCGTTTACAGGGACAGCGAATATGCGGAAATACGGAATTCTGTCCTGAAGGCCCTGAGAATCAGGGGCTGAGACTTGCGTGCGGTTACGGCCTTGCTGTTGTCATATCAGTCTGGTGTCCAGGTCGAACGGGCGCAGGTCCTCGAGTCCCATGGCATCGACGGCCTTTTTCAGCAGATTCTCTTCCGGGGCTGGAGCAATGTTCACTCCCTTGTTCCCGTTCAGGTTTTCCTTCATGAGAAAATATGTCCCGGCATCGAGAAGGCATTTACGGGGAACGAGTCCTATTATTTCCGTACCCGTGACTTTCGTCCCCCTTTCCAAGGCTGCCCTGCTGACTTCGCAATATGCCTTATGCAGCGGAGTCTCTGAAATGTCAGTAATGTTCATGGAAACCTGGGCGATTCCGTATTCTTCGATATACCATCCTATTGCCTTGCATCCTTTCAATGTTCCGGGAATCTTTCTCCTGGTCCCGTCTGGTCCTGTTACGGTACGTCCGCTTTCCCTGACGTCCGCTGCGATTTCAGATGCCAGTCCGGCTGATTTGCTGTCAAGATTGAAATTGACGGCAATGAGAAAATTTCTTGCGCCTACGACAGTGGCTCCTGAGCGGGCTGCGGTTCCGGTGAAGGTTTCAGGGCTGAAATCGGGCCGGGAATCAGGGTCTGCGATTTTTTCCGGCAGCGCCTCATATTCTCCCCGGCGGCAGACTTCGAGTTTCTGTCTTTCAGGTTTCAGGGCTGCGGCTTCGTAGCAGTAGCACGGGATTCCGAGTGCGGAGAAAATCCTTTCCGCAAGGCTGCGGGCAAGGGCGGCGCATTCTTCCAGGCTTATTCCGGCTATGGGAACAAGCGGAAGCACGTCCGTCGCCCCGATGCGCGGATGTTCTCCTTTGTGCTGCCGCATGTCGATGACTTCCGCTGCAGTGCGGACGCTTCTGAAAGCGGCTTCGACTACGGCCTCCGGGGCCCCCTTGAAAGTGATGACGGTCCTGTTGGCGGCTTCTCCGGAATCGATGTTCAGGATTTCACTTCCAGGAACAGAAGCGATACTGTCTGCGATTGCCTGTATTTTATTCATGTCCCTCCCTTCACTGAAATTCGGGACGCATTCTATTATTGCCGGTTCCATATAATTTTTATCCGAGGGTTACTAAAAAGGGTACTTTCTTCGTTACGCTTGATTCGAAAATCCTCATGTACACCAGTACACTCCGGTTTTCTCATCT
>CALUQM010000019.1 GCA_944322925.1 uncultured Bacteroidales bacterium | reverse complement strand
CTTTACCGCACCTCAGTGTCCCACAAGCACAATCTTTCGATTTCAGGCGCCAACGAGAACCTGAACTATTATGTTTCGGGAGCTTATACTGATGATAATGCGAACGTGAGGGGAACAGGCCTCGAGCAGTACAACATCATGGCCAAGGTCGGCATCAAGCTCGCCAGAAAACTTACTGGTACCATCCAGGTCAGAGGAAATGTCTCGAACAAGGATTACCTGTATTCCGGCATATCTCCGTACAGCTATGCCTACAACACTTCAAGGGCGATTCCGGCATACAATGCAGACGGCTCGCTTGCATACTACAATGCCGAGCAGGGTTTCAACGCCCAGCCTCTCCAGTACAACATACTCAATGAAATCGCCAACTCGGGCCATAACGTCTACAGCGATGCCATCTATTTCAATTCCAATCTGGAATGGAATATCTGGGACGGACTGCGCGCGACCGGAACATTCGGAATGAGCGTGGCCAATACGAACGAGAAGGAGTGGTTCAGCGACCGCACATACGAGGCCGCCACCCTCAGAAGAACGAATTACGGCGCCACACTGCCTACAGACGAAATCTTCGTGGAGCAGTATTGCTACCTTCCGTACGGAGGTATGCTCGAGAGCAATCAGACCAGGAATTTCTCATATACTGCCAGATTCCAGCTCGACTACAGCAAGTATGTCAAGGGACATCACATTTCGGCTTCTGCCGGTGTCGAAGGCCGTTCTTCGAAGTACACCGGACTTTCTTCCACCCAGTACGGCTACCTTCCGGACAGGGGAGAGTCATTCGTCGAGATCGATCCTATCCAGTGGCCGATGTATTCCGAAATGGTGACCGGCCATCCTGACGTGGTAACGAACAGACTGTCCAACTATCTGTCAGTGTACGGTATCCTGTCCTATGCCTGGAAATCCAGATACATCATCAACGGTAACATAAGGGCTGACGGCTCCAACAAGTTCGGTCAGGACAAGAGCACCAGATTCCTTCCTATATGGTCCGTATCCGCAAGATGGAACATCATGAACGAACCTTTCTTCGAAGATGTGATGTGGATGAACGAACTTTCGCTGAAAGGATCCTACGGTATCCAGGGTAACGTCTCGGATGACCAGACCCCGAGCATGATCATACAGATGGGTTCCGTCGATCCTATTTCCGGCGACTACATGTCCACGCTTTCGAAGCTCCCTAACCCGTATCTGAGATGGGAAAAGACGACTTCATACAACCTTGCCCTGGATTTCGCCTTCCTCGACAACAGGATTTCCGGTACATTCGAGTATTATTACAAGTACGGAAACGACCAGATAGTCTCTCTCGAGGTTTCTCCAACTACCGGTACATCGTCGATGAGCCTGAATGTCGGAGATATCATGAACAGGGGTTACGAACTTATCATCAACGCCATTCCTGTGGTGACAAAGGATTTCAGGTGGTCGCTTTCGTTCAATGCCGCCAAGAACATAAACAAGGTGACCCAGGGAGGAATGGAGTCTGAATATACATACGCCCAGTATGTAGACGGTTCGGCAGTCCTCAAGGGATATCCTATCAACTCCTTCTTCTCCTACAAGTTCGGAGGTCTCGACGCCAACGGTCTTCCTACATTCAAGGATACAGAAGAAACCGAAGGAGCTACAAAGGCCGACATGTATGCCAAGGTCTTCGAATATTCTGGAAACCGCGTTCCTGACATGCAGGGCGGTTTCAGTACCAACTTTTCCTACAAGAACTTCACTCTCGGACTCTTCTTCTCGTACAGTCTCGGAGCCAAGGTCCGTCTGAACAATCTTTACAACAATTCAGGTCAGACCCTGCCTAATCCGCAGCAGAACATGTCCGGAGAATTCGTCAACAGATGGCGTCAGCCTGGCGACGAGGCGTGGGCCGTGATTCCTTCATTGTCTACTGAAAGCCTGTCGATGAACGGGCTTCTGGGCGACAGGGAGATCGAAATCGCCGACAACATGTGGCAGATGTACAACCAGAGCGACCTTCGTGTGGTTTCCGGCGACTTCCTCCGTCTCAGGACCGCATACCTGAGGTACAGCCTGCCTGAAAGAGTCTGCAAGACCCTGAAGGTTCAGAGCGCCAATGTCCGCATAGAGGGCAACAACCTCTGGCTTATCAGCTCGAAGAAGCTCAACGGTCAGGATCCGGAGCAGCTCGGTATGGGTACGATCGGTGTTACCACTCCTCCTATCGCATCCTTCTCTTTCGGACTCGACATTACTTTCTAACTAAATCGGACTAAGATGAAAATGAATATATTTAAGACAATACCCGTACTGGCGCTGTTCCTCGGGGCTGTTTCGTGCACGGATTTCCTCAAGGAGACCTCGCAGGACGAGATCAAGCCGACAAGTGCCAATGACTACAAGGAGCTTATCACCGGGGAAATCTACAACGAGACCAACAATACTACGGTCAATACGTACCTTGACATCATGACGGACGACTGCGAGGAGTTCGCAAGGAATGCCTTTCTCGGAGGCGACACCCGCAATGCCGGTTTCGGTTATTTCACATGGCAGCAGAATCCGGAGCTTCAGGTGGAAGGCGTATTGAACAGCGACAACGCCTGGGCGCATTACTATCATCAGATACTTATGACCAACATGATCCTGTACGATATCGACAACATGAACGGTACGGACCAGGAAAAGTCTCTCGTAAAGGCTGAGGCGCACATGATCCGCGCATACGCTTACTACATGCTGGTCAACCTCTACGGCGAACCGTACGATCCTGCTACTGCTTCATCTGCGCTCGGCGTTCCAATAAACAATCTCGTCGGAGCACAGGACGTCAAGTTCCAGAGAGCGAGTGTCCAGGACATATACGATATCATAACGGATGACTGCAAGGCCGCTATAAACTACTTCATCGCCGGCGGCGACAACAATTCCATCTACAGGTGGAATCTCAATGCCGCGAGAGTGTTCTATGCACGTGTTTGCCTGTATCTCCGCGACTGGGAAACGGCCATCAAGAATGTCAATGAAGTCCTTGCCGTGAAGGCTGACCTCTGGAATCTGAACGACAAGCTTTCCGAAGGCACCGAAACCGCCGAGCTGTTTTTCTTCAATTCCAGGAATCCGGAAATACTCTTTACCTTCGGCTATTACTACATAAATTATTTTGCAACCGGAGCCAAAGGTGCATATCCGGCATCTACAGACCTGCTCAGCACTTATGATCCAGGTGATTTGAGGGTAGACGGAGAATACGGCGATGCAAGCTATGACGGCGCCTATATCAGGCTGCAGGGAAGTTCGTTCCTCGGAGGCGGTAAGCGCAATGCACAGTACAAATATGACGACGCATCCTATACCTCCGTGCACGGCCAGGCCATAAGAACTGCGGAAGCCTATCTTATCCGGGCCGAGGCCAATGTAAATATCGGAGCCGTCGAGGATGCACTCGATGATCTGAATACTCTCAGAAGCTACAGAATGATTCCAGGCTCCTATACAGAGCTTTCCGGTCTGTCTCAGGAAGAGGCTCTGGTTGAAGTCAAGGCAGAGCGCCGTCGCGAACTGTGTTTCGAACAGCTCAGATGGTTCGACCTCAGACGCTGGGACCGTCCGAGCATCATACATACCTACACTCCTGATCTGGACAATCTGAATGCGGTCCAGTATTACCGTCTTGAAGAAAATGACCCGGCATACACTCTGCCTGTGCCTCGCGAAGTCCTGGAGCAGGATTCTGATCTGGAAGATATCACCCGTCCGGTAAGGAATATGATCAGTTACAATCCGGGAACCGGCGAATAAACCGGAATTCCGGTATGTTGCCGAAGAAGTTTCACTGATAAAAATTTGATTATATGAAGAAAAATATACTGTTGTTTATTCTCGCGACGGTTGCGGCTGTATCCTGCTACAAGGAGGATCCGATAGTGCCGGTTCAGGAAGAGCCTGCATATACGATCGAAGACAGCTCCGATCCGGCCAAACATTACATATACGAAACATGGAAGAATACCGGAGTATATACTCTCTATGAGTTCGACGAAGTCGACTATGCCTGGAATGTTTCTTCCATCTCGGACAATATTCTGGTACCTATGGATGAGTCCATGCTTACTGAGGCTGTAGACTATGCCAGGGAAGTGCTTTTCGACATTTATGACGATGATTTCAAGAAAAAGTATTTTCCTATGAAGGTGTTTCTGGCAGATTCGCTGAACAGCGACCTGTATGCTTCCGACCCTCTGTACAACGACAGGGTCTCGGTGTACGGCCGAAGCTATATTGCGATAGGACAGATCAGGCCCGAGACATTCCCCAAGACAGACGAGCAGATCCTCGAGGCCGTAGGCAAGGTCAACGGCATGCTTTGGGGCGATCTTATCTACAGATACTCTCTCATGGAGATTCCCGACGGATTTTTCTCTCCTTGCGAAGAACTCTACGGACAGAACATGTCGGGTGCCCCGGAGGATGACCTTGTGTCTTATGCCAAGGGGCTCGGCTTCTGGTCGTTCGACGAATTCGGCATATACGACACGATCCTGCCTGACAGATACGGCGACGTGTCGGATTTCGTAGAGATGATGACTACTCATACGGAAGAGGAGATGCAGGCCGAGATGGAAGGGTACGAGACCCTCGTCATCAAGTACAATATCCTAAGAAATGCTATTCAAGATGCCTGCGGTGTCGATCTGCAGGAAATAGGCAACGCAAAAGCTGCAAATCGAATATAGTATTTTAGTATGAAAAAAACACTGCTTTTATCTTTATTGGTGTTTCTGGGCATTCAGGTGAATGCCCAGTCACTCGTAGACCTTGTCAAGGATGTCGTGGATAAGGAAGAGAAGTCCGATACCACTGATTCCAAGGACAAGAAAATGAAATCCTATGAAGACGTCATTACGGACAAGGCCGTCACGTCTTCGGGACTTATGAAAATCCATAAGGTAGAGGATGTCTACTATCTGGAGATCCCGGACTCCCTCATGGGCAAGCCGATGCTTCTGTCCACAAAGGTTTCGAGCACGAGCGACAATTCCGACGTGATTGCCGGCCAGATGCCGCAGGATCCGCTTATGCTCGAGTGGAGTCATGACGATGAGAAGGTCTATCTGCTCGATGCCATGAACAATGCCATCTGCGATTCGACCGAAGCCATTGCCAAGGGGTTCGCCCTTAACAACATCAAGCCTGTGATGAAGGCATTTCCGATCAAGGCTTTCGGGCCGGATTCCGCTTCGGTAGTAATAGATGTGACCAAGTTCTTCTGCGCAAACGAGGACTACATGTCGCCGTTTATCCCGGCAAGCCCTTTCGATGCCCTCTTCGGATATGACAGGATGAGCGGGAAATTCCAGTCCGACATGTCTTCCATCTTGTCGTTCAAGGCTTTCCCTCAGAACATCGTATTCAAGTCTAGAATGGTCTATACTGTCTCCGACGAGCCGTTTACGGCAGTAGTTACTGTATCCATGATACGCCTTCCGGACGAGCCGATACGTCCGAGACTTGCCGATCACAGAATAGGCTATTTTACCAACGGATATATAAAATATTCAGAGAATACCGACAGAAGCGAATCAGTAAGGTATATCAACAGGTGGGACCTTTCTCCTAAGCCGGAAGATATCGAAAAATACCGTAACGGCGAGCTTGTAGAGCCTGAAAAACCTATCGTATATTATATCGACGATGCTTTCCCTGAGAAATGGAGACCGTTTATCAAGGAAGGTGTGGAAGACTGGCAGATGGCTTTCGAAAAGATCGGTTTCAAGAACGCCATAGTCGCCAAAGATTATCCTGACGATCCTGACTTCGATCCGGATGACATAAGATACTCCTGCATCAGGTATGCTTCGACAAGAGTGGCCAATGCAATGGGCCCGTCGTGGACCGACCCTCGTTCAGGGGAGATAATCCAGGGCTCCGTGTATTTCTATCACGATGTCCTTAAACTCCTTCACAACTGGCGTTTCATCCAGACTTCCACAGTGGATCCTGCCGCACGCGAAAAGGTTTTCGACATGGAAGTCATGGGACCGCTTCTGAGATATCTGATCGTGCATGAAGTCGGCCATACTCTCGGTCTGATGCACAACATGAGAGGTTCATACGCCTATCCGGTAGATTCGCTCCGCAGCCCATCGTTCACTGCGAAATACGGTACGACCGCTTCCGTGATGGACTATGCCCGCTACAATTACGTGGCACAACCTGGTGACGGAGTTCAGTGGCTTCTGCCGCCGAGACTCGGCCCGTACGACTATTATGCCATCGAGTGGGGTTACAAGCCTATTTTCGAGGCTGCCACTCCGGAGGATGAGAAACCAGTACTGAATTCGTGGATAGCTGCAAAGGAAGGCGATCCGATGTACATGTACGGCGAACAGGAAATTTTCTCTGAGGTTGACCCTGCCTCCCAGACAGAGTCCCTCGGCGACGATGCCATCCTTGCAAGCGACTACGGTATAAGGAATCTCAAGATCATAGCCGGGAACCTCGTTGACTGGACTGCCGAGGAAGGCAAGGACTATTCATATACCAAGGATATGTATTCCGAGATACTCCTTCAGTTCAACCGTTACATGGGGCACTGTTCGAAGTATATCGGAGGCAATTATCTCCAGTATCCTGTCTACGGAGACGGCAAGCCGGCCTTTGTTCCGGTATCGAAAGCAAAGCAGAAGGAAGCTCTTGAATTTGTAATGAAGAGTATCAGGGAACTTCCGGACTGGATGCTCGATTCTGAGGTCATTTCGCTTTTCGACCCGGGTAATCCTGTAATTTACGACTATCAGGCAGCTTTCGTAAAATCCCTGATGGGCCAGGTGCCGAGAGTCGGCTATACCGCCAAACTTTCCGAAGATCCGTACACGCAGTACGAGTATATGAACGATCTTTTCGAGGCTGTTTTCCAGAAGACGCTTGCAGGCGAGAAGCTGACAAGGGCGGACATGAACATGGAGTATGCTTTCATATATTCTCTCTTTGCCAATCTCGACATGCTTGAGGGCAGCAGCTCCAAGGGAATTGCCGATCTGTCTTCGATTATCGACGAACCTGTGCTTCCTTGCCAGTTCATCGAGTGGTCCCGGCATGCCGACAGCCGTGAACTGACTGCCGCCCGCAGGGAGTCCGATCTCAAGATAAGCGGTAAGGAAGTATATTTCGGCATTCTTCAGAGACTGCAGAAAGTCCTCGGCAAGAGGGCAAGAACAGCATCAGGCGAGCAGGGCGATCATTATGCCTACCTTTCTTACGAGGTAGACAGGGCCATCGACCGTCTATAGACTGCCGGCAAAGAATTTCCAGAGTGGGGCGGCCATGAGCGCCTGCCTTATCTGGTCGCAATCGAGGAGGTCACGGACCTCCTCTTTTGTCATCAGACATACCTCGAGGTCTTCGGTAGCATCGAGATGCTGTGAAGACACCTTTTTTACACCCGTTGCCAGAAAGCAATGGGTGATGTTGTTCGTAGTGCTCGGGTTTCCGGAGACAGTCATCAGCTTTTGCCATTTGCCGCCTTCATATCCGGTCTCCTCCGCTAGTTCTCTCCTGGCGGCCTGCAACGGCGTCTCCCCGTCCTCGACGACTCCCGCCGCCAGTTCGTAGCAGGTTTTCCCGAGTCCGTAACGGAACTGTTTTTCCATGACGAAGAGTCCGTCTCCGGTGATTGCTATGACATTGACCCAGTCCGGATATTCCAGAACATAGAATTCAGGATTTATCCTTCCGTCCGGAAGTCTTACCTTGTCTCTCCTGACAGTGAGCCAGGGGCGTCTGAACAGGTATTCGCTGTCGACAGTTTCCCATTTTCCTTCTTCCGTGATTCCGTTTTTCATGTCTTATGATTCTGATTCGGTATAATTACGGCAAATTTACCAATTATTGTTATTTTTGGCATCGGTTTTCGTCGCACTATGGATTTGATAGAGATTTTCACTCTTGTCACCGGACTGGTATATCTGGTGCTGGAGATAAGGCAGAAGAATGCCATGTGGATAGTAGGGATGCTTACGAGCGCGGCAGCAGTCTGGATGTTCGCTTCCAGGGATCTGTACGCATCCATGATTTTGAACATATATTATCTTGTCATTTCGGCTGCAGGTTTTGTTTCCTGGAGGAAAGACAGGGCAAGACTGGAGCGGAAGTCTTTGCAGGAGGGTGCGGAGGGCGGAAACAGAATCCACCTGAACCGTCTGAACGTCAGGACTGTCGTCTGGAGTGCGGCCGCCGCAGCGGCCGGTACGGCGGTAATGGTGGCTGTCCTGAAAAATACCGGCGATCCGATGCCCTGGCTCGATGCAATGATAGCGGTACTCAATGCCATAGCCACTTACTGGCTAAGCAGATCGTATTTCCAGCAATGGTATATTCTTGTTGTTGCCAATATCATGTCCGTCGTACTTTGCCTTGCACAGGGGCTGCCGTTTATGACTGCCCAGTATGTTTTCTATACTGCGGCATCCGTGTACGGCCTTGTACGGTGGAGACGCAGGGGAGTGTATCTTTAGCTGAAAATTGCTATATTTAACAGAATATTATATCCGGATTATGATAATAACAGCAGAAAGCGGAGCGTCCAAGACCGACTGGATAATAGACGGAACACCGTTCAGGACGAAAGGCATCAACTGCTCTGTCATGTCGGAGCGCGAAATAGCGTCAGTCGTGTCCGCAATAGCCGGTCATGTTCGCTCTTCCATGGAGTCTGACAGGGCAGGCAATGGCGTTTCATTGTGGTTCTACGGGGCCGGACTCGTGTCGGACGGACAGGTGCGGAAAATGACGGAGGTGCTTCAGGAATTTTTTCCGGGAGCCGCCGTGCACTGCGCGTCCGATCTGCTTGCCGCCGCCAGGGCCTTGTGGGGTGACGAACCCGGTATCGTGGCGATTCTCGGTACAGGTTCCAACAGCTGCAGCTATAACGGCAAATACATTACCGCCAATGTCCTGCCTGGAGGGTATATCCTCGGGGACGAGGGCGGGGGTGTGTCTCTGGGCAGAAAGTTTATTTCCGACTATATAAAGGAACTTGTCCCGGACGACCTTGCGGAAGAATTCCGTTCGGCGTACCGCCTGAAATATCCCGACATTGTGGATTCAGTCTACAGAGGCCAGAACCCGGCAGGCTTCCTGGCATCCTTCGCTCCTTTCATCATCGAGGCTGCCGGAAGGTCGGCCTATGCCGAGACTCTCGTGCGGGAGAATCTGCGTTCATTCGTGACAAGGTCCCTTCTTTCATACAGACAGGACGGCGCTGCGATGCGCGTAGGCGTAGCAGGTTCGGTCGGATATGTCTGCCGTAGCTTTCTCGAAGAACTCGGAACCGAATACGGGATGGATTTCTGCAGGTTCATCCAGTCTCCGATTACGGCTCTCGCAGATTATCATTCGCGGAAAAATTCTAATTTTGCATCCGTTTCGCATTAAAGGATCTGTTATGTACAATGAAAAATATCCGTCGGAGCTTCTTCAGAATGCCGTGGAGGCCATAGGCTCCCTTCCCGGCGTCGGAAGACGGAGCGCATTGAAACTCGCACTGCACCTGCTCCGCCAGCCTGCCGAAAATGTCCGGCATCTGACTTCCTCGATCGACCGGCTGCGCAATGAGGTCAGATACTGTTCGGTGTGCAGAATGATTTCGGACGGAGATATCTGCGGGATCTGTTCCGATTCCCGGCGCGACCACAATACCATCTGCGTGGTGGAGAGCGTGAGAGACGTGATGAGCATAGAGAAGACCCGTCAGTACACCGGGGTCTATCATGTACTGGGAGGCATCATTTCCCCGATAGACGGTACGGGCCCTTCGGACCTGACGGTGGCCGAACTTGTAGACCGTGTCTCGTCTCTCGTGAAGTCAGCCGCCCCTGAGAGCCTTGAAGTCATATTTGCCTTGAGCGGGGATGTCGAAGGTGAAACTACCGCATTCTATATTTACAGGCAGCTGGCCCCTTTCGGAATAAAGGTCTCCACACTGGCCCGCGGCCTCGGTTTCGGCGACGATATTGACTACGCCGATGAACTGACCCTGGGCCGCTCCATTGCCAACCGACAGATTTTCAGACCGTAATGACCCTTGTTGAAATTTTCCTTCTCGCCCTGTCCCTGAGCGCCGATTCCTTTGTAGTGTCTATGGGCGGCAGCGTCTCTCTCGGACGTGTGACTTTCGGCAAGGCCGCTAAGGTCGGCCTGGTTTTCGGCATAGTCCAGGCGGCATGCCTGTTCGCCGGCTGGCTGTCGGGCTACTCCATTGTGAATTACATAAGCGTGGTGGCCCGTTATGTCGCCCTTGTCATACTGTCGTATCTCGGCATTTCAATGATAGTATCCGGTGCGAAAGGCAGCCCGGAATCGGCAGACCTTTCCGGTTTCAGGCACCTGCTTCTTGCTTCGGTAGCTACGAGCATCGATGCGGTGGCTGTCGGGGTTTCTCTTGCGATGGGCGAAATGAAACTGCTCCAGGCAGCGCTTGCGACATTCCTTACTCTGGCTGTGACTGTCCTCGCTTCATCATCGGGCATAGTTCTCGGAGCGGCTTCAGGAAGAAAATTCGGCAATGCGGCCAAAGTGGCCGGAGGCATTGTCCTTGTATTTATCGGTCTCCGGCCGTTCATATTCTGAATTTTCCGGTCTCCTGTTTTTGCCATTCCGGGAATTATTCGTAAATTTGCAAACTTTGTTGTCAAAGTCAGGGTGGCATTTCTGCCGAATTATAACTTTCCGACCACCTGATGAGCCGGAACTAAAACAGGAAAGGGAATGATTGAGATCTTCTACAAATCGAACGGCCAGATAGAAATGTCGCAGTCTGTGGCTGTCCTTTCGGAACTTACTCCGGAGATGGTGGTATGGATAGACCTGTTCGCTCCGACAGGGGACGAGAAAAGATCTACGGAAGCATTCGTCGGCACTACGATCCAGAGCCGTGCCCAGGCTGAGGAAATCGAGAGTTCTTCACGCTTTTCGGAAACAGATACCGCGATATTCGCCAACACGAACTTCCTTATTCCGGGTCCGGAGGAGTACTCGATGGAGACCGTCTCCTTCATCCTTACCGACAATGTGCTCGTTACACTGAGGGAATGCCCTCTGAGGAGTCTCACCGACCTGCAGCGCAGAATTCTCGCATTTCCGAAATTCTATCCTACCGGATATACGGTTTTCGTCAGCATCCTCGAGCAGAGAATCGACCTCGATGCCGACATGATCGAGCTCATGTCAAAGGAGATAGAGCAGTTCAACAGGAAAGTCAGCCTCGGAGAGGACATAAACGAAGAGTTCCTGCTGGACATAAACCAGCTGCAGGAAAACACTATGCTCGTAAGAGAGAACATAGTCGACAAGCAGAGGGTGATTTCGAGCCTTCTGAAAAGCAACAAATATCCTCATTCCCTGCAGCCTAAGCTCAATGTGCTTCTCAAGGACATATCCTCCCTTATCAACCATACGAATTTCGGTTTCGAGCGTCTGGAATATCTCCAGAATACGGTGGTCGGTCTTATCAACCTGGACCAGAACAAGATAATGAAGGTATTTACCCTCGTGTCCCTGCTTTTCATGCCTCCTACGCTCATTACCGGCTTTTTCGGCATGAACCTGAGACTTCCTCTTACGGATACCTGGTGGGATGTCGTCATAGTGCTTGTGCTGATGGTTTTTTCATTCGGTGCCATACTCCTGATTTTCAGGAAAAGAAAAATGTTGTGACCGACGTTGCGAAATTTCTGCAAATTCTTTGAAAATCCGAAAATTATACATACTTTTGCCCGCCTTTTGACCCGAGGCGGGCTTTCTGTTTCGGGGAAAAGGTACGAAAGATAATGTCAAACCCGCTAATTTGTTTTATTTTAATTTACTATGGAAGAAAACAAAACGCAAGTGGCAGAGGCTCCTCAGGAGGCTCCTGCCGTCGAGGAAACCAGAACGGTCCTCAATGCTTCCGTCGATCCGGACAAGTTCGACTGGGATGCTTTCGAAGGCAAGGATCTGAATGCTGACGAAAAGAAGAAAATGGAAGAAATGTACGACCAGACTCTCTCCAAGGTAGTGGAGAACGATGTGGTCGAAGGTGTTGTTACCGCTATCAGCAAGAGAGAGGTTATCGTCAACATCGGTTACAAGAGCGAAGGTGTCATCATGGCTCCGGAGTTCCGTTACAATCCTGACCTGAAGGTAGGCGACAAGGTCGAAGTATTCGTAGAGACGGCCGAGGACAAGAAAGGCCAGCTCGTGCTTTCTCACAAGAAAGCCCGCGCCCTCCGTTCTTGGGATATGGTCAACGCTGCATACAATGCAGGCGAAATCGTCAAAGGTTATGTCAAGACCCGCACGAAAGGCGGTATGATCGTGGATATCTTCGGTATCGAGGCATTCCTGCCGGGTTCCCAGATAGATGTCAAGCCGATCAGGGACTACGACCAGTATGTCGATACCACAATGGATTTCAAGATCGTGAAGATCAACCAGGAATTCAGAAACGTCGTAGTATCGCACAAGGCGCTCATCGAGGCCGAACTCGAGCAGCAGAAGAGCCAGATCATCGGCAAACTCGAGAAGGGACAGGTTCTCGAAGGTACTGTCAAGAACATCACCAGCTATGGCGTATTCGTGGATCTCGGCGGAGTCGACGGACTTATACATATCACTGACCTTTCATGGGGCAGAATCAACCATCCGGAAGAAGTCGTACAGCTCGACCAGAAGATCAATGTCGTTATCCTCGACTTCGATGAGGCCAAGAAGAGAATCGCCCTCGGCCTGAAGCAGCTTACCCCGCATCCGTGGTCTGCTCTTGATCCGAACCTCAAGGTAGGCGACAAGGTTAAGGGCAAGGTAGTCCTTATCGCTGACTACGGTGCATTCGTAGAGATCGAACCTGGCGTCGAAGGTCTTATTCACGTATCCGAGATGTCATGGTCTCCGAGACTCCGCATCGCTCAGGACTTCCTGAAAGTAGGAGACGAGGTAGAGGCCCAGATTCTTACTCTCGACAGGGAAGAGAAGAAGATGTCCCTCGGACTGAAGCAGCTCGTGCCTAATCCATGGGAGAATATCCACGAGAAATATCCTGTAGGATCCAGACATACTGCAATCGTACGCAATGTCACCAACTTCGGCGTATTTGCCGAACTTGAGGAAGGCATCGAAGGTCTCGTCCACATCAGCGACCTGTCTTGGTCGAAGATCAAGCATCCTTCAGAGCTCGTACAGCCTGGCGACAAGATAGAGGTTGTCATTCTCGATTTCGATGAAGAGAACCACAAGCTCAGCCTCGGTCACAAGCAGCTTCTCCCTAATCCGTGGGAAGGCATCGAGAACAACTATTCTACAGGTTCAGTACATACTCTCAAGATAGACAGCATTACAGACAAGGGTGCCGTAATTTCCCTCGGTGACGATATCGAAGGTATATGCCCGACCAAGGAGCTTGTCAAGGAAGACGGTTCAATGCCGGCAGCCGGAGACGAACTTGCATTCAAGGTAACAGACCTGAAGCGCAGCATGAGGAAAGTCGGTCTGTCTCATGTCAAGACATATGCCGAGCCTAAGTCTGAAAAAGTTTCTTCAGAGTCCGACAACACCAAGAGAGCTGTCAAGAAGATCAATTCGAACATAGAGAAGACGACTCTCGGAGACATCTCCGAACTTGCCGCCCTCAAATCAAAACTTGAGAAAGGCGAGTAATCTCTGCGGGAGATGAACTTCACTCTGAATATACTGGGCACGGCTTCGGCCCTGCCCACTGTAAACAGATATCCAAGCGCCCATGTATTAGATGTACGGGGGCGCTTGTTTTTGATAGATTGCGGGGAAGGCACCCAGATGCAGATCAGAAGATGCAGGCTTCCCCTTGCGAAAATCGATACGGTATTCATCACACATCTGCACGGCGACCACGTGTTCGGCATATTCGGCCTGCTGTCTACGATGAGCCTGCTCGGCAGGACGGCACCTCTCGATATTTATGCTCCAGGTGATTTCGGCATTGTGCTGCAGCACTTCATGTCATCCTTCGGAGGCGGTTTTACCTTTACTCCGGTGCATCATGCGGTATCAGCAAAAACCTGCGTGAAAATAGCGGAATCCAGGAATACCGATATTTTTGCCTTCCCCTTGAGGCACAGGGTCGAAACATACGGATATATGTTCAGGGAGAAAACGCCTCAGAGGAATGTAAGAAAGGAAGCTGTCGGCAGATTCGGACTGTCGCTCGCCGAAATAGCGACACTCAAGCGCGGAGAAGACGCAGTCAGGGACGGCGGCATTGTCATACCTGCCGGAGAATTCACTTATCAGCCGTATCAGCCGAGAAGCTATGCCTATTGCAGCGATACAGCTCCGTTTCCGGAACTTGCGGACTGGGTCAGGGGCGTGGACCTGCTCTATCATGAGACCACATTTCCCGAGGGCATGGCCGATATTGCCTCTCGAACGGGGCATTCCACTACGGTTCAGGCTGCACAGTGCGCTCTCGATGCCGGTGTCGGACAGCTTGTCATAGGCCATTATTCCTCGCGCTTCAAGGATGTGTCGGTCTATCTCGACGAGGTCAGAAGAATATTCCCTTCATCCGTGCTTGCTCAGGAAGGCATGCGGATCGATGTACCTCTTGTAAAATTCAACTGATATAAAGATATTTGCAACGTGAATCCGATCAAATATACCAGAATCCTTTTCGTGGCGGGACTTGCGGTCCTGATTTCCGGCTGCGGCGCATCGCGTCAGGCCTCTACCGCCGCTCCGGAACGTGTCTTTGCCGAGCCGGCTGCCGGAGATTCCCCCCAGTCCAGATACATATCGGCATATTCGCAGATTGCCGTGGAGGAAAGGAGGAGGTCAGGTGTCCCTGCGAGCATTACTCTTGCCCAGGGAATGCTGGAATCGGGAAACGGCCTGTCCGAGCTTGCCGTCAGGGGAAACAATCACTTCGGCATCAAATGCCATGACTGGAAAGGTCAGAAAATCTATTTCGATGACGACCGGAAAGGGGAGTGCTTCAGGAAATACAGGTCGCCCGAGGAGTCTTTCAGGGATCATTCGGATTTCCTGAGATACAGGGACAGGTACAAGTTCCTTTTCGATTTCAATGTCACGGATTACAGATCATGGGCCTACGGACTGAAAAAAGCGGGGTATGCCACTGATCCCGCATATCCGCAGAAGCTGATCAGTCTGGTGGAAACATACGGACTCGACCGTTTCGACAAGCCGTCCCGGCATGACCGGAAACCTGCGGATAACGCAGCCTCTGCCGACGGAATGTCCGATGCGGACGTAGCCGTGCCGCAGCCTCCGGCTGAACTCGAAGCCCCTGTACCTGTTTCGGACAGACGCGGCAAGGCTGTCAGTATTTCACTTACAAGACAGCTGTATTCGCAGAATAAGGTCCCGTTCGTTTATTCGGCCGAAGGCGAGACTTATTCAGAAATCGCCGGCAGGTACAATCTCTTCAGGAAAGAGATTCTGAGATACAATGATCTTGCACAGGACGAAGTTCTCATGCCGGGAACCGTGGTGTATCTCCAGCCCAAGAAATCGAGGGCTGCAAAACATGTGGACAAGTATGTTGCGGAAGGCGGCGAGACCGTAAGGGATATTTCCCAAAGATATGCGGTCAGACTGAAGAATCTGCTCAGACTCAATGGAATGGATGCCGACCGCGAGCTTCTTGAAGGTGAAATGATCAATTTGCGTTAGTAGCGTTTATGAAGAAGAAAACCCTGTATGCTGCCCTGGCTGCAGCTGCCGTTGCCGCCGGTGCGGTGCTTTTTGCCGGCCTGAGATATTATTTCGACAATAAGGCTCCCGGTTTCGGGAAGGATTATACCCTGTACGTATATCCGGACACCACGCCCCAGGCAGTTCTCGATTCCCTGACGGAAGGCGCTTCCGCATTAAGAAAGGGCAGCCTTGCCCGTACGGCCGCATCAGTCGGTCTTGCCGAAGGCCTCAAACCCGGAAAATACACGGTCAGCCCAGAGTTTTCTGCGATATACGTCATGAGGATGCTTGTCAACGGATGGCAGACTCCCCAGAATCTTACCTTGTCCGGCACTATAAGATCAAAGGGAAGGCTCGCGCAGAAAATCAGCATGCAGATGATGGTCGATTCGGCTTCAGTGGCTTCAGCCCTTGAAGATTCGCTTTTCCTGTCCGGATACGGTTTTACTCCGGAAACGGTTTTCGCCATGTTTCTCCCCGATACCTACGAGATGTACTGGACGGCGTCCGTAAAGGACATTTTCGACAGGTTCAGGAAAGAATACGATGTCTTCTGGACTCCTGAGCGGCTCGCTGCGGCAGAGCGTCAGGGCCTTTCGCGTCTCGAAGTGTCTGTCATGGCCTCGATCGTCAGCGGCGAGACTCTGAAAGACTTTGAATATCCACGTATTGCAGGAGTGTATCTGAACCGTCTTCACAAGGGGATGAAGCTCCAGGCCGATCCTACCGTATGTTTCTGCTACGACTATACTCTGGACAGGGTGTTGAGAAAGCATCTCAGAATAGATTCACCTTACAATACGTATAAATACAAAGGCCTTCCGCCGGGTCCGATCAATGTCCCTCCTAAGGCCTGTATAGATGCCGTCCTGAATCCGGACGAACACGGTTACATTTATTTCTGCGCAAGTCCCGAATTCGACGGAACACACAGGTTCGCCGTTACCTACAGCGAGCATTTGCGGAACGCCAGGGAATTCCAGCGCGCCCTTACTCTCCGGCGAGCTTCCGCGCAATGATGCGGGCCGAGCAGGCTACGAGTTCCGGGCAAGGCCTTTTCCGGTAATATTCCGGTGTGCGCTGCGAAGGCTCGGGCGACTCTGTCTGCTGTTCTCCGGTTGCCGCGGCATTCCCGTCAGAGTGTTTCGGTACAAGGCCGAGAAGTTCCCTGCATATTATGCTTCCGTTCTGCCTGCGGAATTCTCCGGCAAGCTCCTGGACAAGGGCGTAGTTCGCAGTCCTTTCATCCATGTTTTTGGGTGTAACGGCAGGCGACATGAACCCTGAGGCCATGGCCAGAGCGGAGACTGTACCGCATACTTCTCTCATTCTCGCCATTCCTCCTCCGAAGCCTGATGCGATTGTCGCTATCGTCTGGCTGTCGGTCCTGAAAATGTCGCTGAATGCCAGAAGAACGGACTGGCAGCAATTATAACCGTCGAGGAAGTTCTGTCTGGCTTCCCGGGCCCTGTTCTCTATGTCGAAATCGTCTGGTAGTTTGTATCTATTCATTGTTTCCGAATTTTTCCAGTCCTCCCTTCAGGAAGGCCACGAATCCAGGTATGCTGAGATCATAGCCTCTTACCGGTGCGAGAAGTTCTCCGCCAGGAGACAGAAGTACATAGTTCGGCTGGGCGTTGACGCCGAATCTTGTACGTACAATATATGAGTTGGCCCTGCCCATCTGTTTCAGAACGTCTCCGCTTTCCGTCGTCACCCAGTCGTCTTCGTGCAGCTTCGTCTTGTCGTCCGTGTACAGAGCTACGATTACATAATCGTTCCTCAGTATGTCCAGGACTTCAGGATCGCTCCAGACTCTGGATTCCATTTCCCTGCAGTTGACGCAGCCATGCCCCGTAATGTCCACGAATACCGGCTTTCCGGCCGCTTCGGCTGCTGCCAGTCCTTCTTCAAGGTCGAAGTAGCCCGACAGTCCCAGCGGCAGGTGCAGGTCGTATTCAGTCCCGGTTTCGGATACCGCTGCAGCCTGGGCGGCAGTCCCTGCATTCCCTCCAAGCACGAAATCCTGTGTGGTAATAGGCGGCAGATATCCCGAGAGAGCTTTCAGCGGTGCTCCGAACATCCCGGGTATCATGTATACGACAAAGGAAAATACTGCTATTGCAGCCGCAAGTCTTTTGACAGATACATGTTCGCATGGTGTGTCGTGAGCAAATCTGATTTTTCCGAGCAGGTAGAATCCGAGCAGGGTGAAGGTTACAATCCAGATGGCGAGGTACACTTCTCTGTCGAGAAGACCCCAGTGATATGTCTGGTCAGCTACGCTCAGGAACTTGAATCCGAGCGCCACTTCTATGAATCCGAGCACGACCTTTACCGTGTTCATCCAGCTTCCGCTTTTCAGCTTGGTGAGAAGGGAAGGGAAGAGGGCGAGAATCGTGAACGGAAGGGCGAATGCCAGCGAGAATGCCAGCATTGTGATCATCGGCGTCCAGAATTCCCCTTCAGTCGACTTGATCAGCACTGTCCCTACGATAGGCCCGGTACAGGAGAATGATACGAGGACCAGGGTAAGCGCCATGAAGAAGATTCCTATCAGTCCTCCCTTGTCGACCTTTCTGTCCGACTTGTTGACAAGCGAATTCGGAAGCACGATTTCGAACGCCCCGAAGAAGGACGCGGCGAATATCATGAAGACGATGAAGAATACGATATTCGGCAGCCAGTGCGTGGCAAGCCAGTTGAATATGTCAGCCGTTACTGCGTCTCCGCCTACTATTCTCGTGATAAGGATTATCAGTGAGATCGGTACGGTATAAAGAAGGACAATGAACAGACCGTACATTGCAGCCTTGAATCTTCCGGCAGCGGGCGATGAGGAGCCTTTCAGGAAAAACGACACCGTCATAGGCACCATTGGAAAGACACACGGCGTAAGCAGTGCGGCAAAGCCCCACAGAATGGCCTCGATTATCAGCGACCAGTCGAAACCCTTTCCGGCGGAGGTGTCTTCCGACAGGGTATCGGCCGGGCCTTTCATGTTCAGATTGAATGACCAGTATTCCGGAGCGGCGCATGCCACGTCAGAACAGCACATCCATGTGATTTCCCCTTCAGCCGCAGCATCCGTACCGTCCAGTGCCATATCGAGGGCCAGTTTCACTTCATCGAAGAATACTGCCTCCCCTTCGAAATCCGTGCTCTGCGAAAGGGCATGGAGTTCTCCGGCAGTGCATCCTGACAGCGAAGTGAATTCTACGGCAATGGGATATATTTCGCTTTCAGGAGTATAGGTGTGCCAGCCGTCGACTATCTGTCCGGTAAATATCAGCCTTACAGTATCGGTTCCGATATTTTCCTGGCTGATTTCCCATTCGATCGTAGTGTCCGGTGCGGTCATTCCCGTCTGGGCGGAAAGATCGTATGATATTGCGGACAGTACGAGAACGATTGCGATTTTCAGATTTCTCATCTTCGATTTTTTGAAATTCAACCTGTCCGTACCGCTTATTTCGCGAAGGCTACGGATCTCGTCTCTCTTATGACGGTTATCTTTACCTGACCGGGATATACCATTTCTTCCTGAATCTTCTTTGCTATCTCTCCAGACAGTGCCTCGGCGTCCTTGTCGCTTACCTGGTCTGCGCCTACGATTACGCGAAGCTCGCGGCCAGCCTGTATGGCATAGCTCTTTGTGACTCCCTTGTAGGACTGGGCGATGCCTTCCATATCCTTGAGCCTCTTGATATAGGACTCGATGACTTCACGCCTTGCACCTGGACGGGCGCCGGAGATGGCGTCGCCGACCATTACGAGAGGAGAAATGATGGATGTCATCTCTATTTCCTCATGGTGCGCTCCTATAGCATTGCATACTTCCGGCTTTTCCTTGTATTTCTCGGCGAGCTTCATTCCGAGTATTGCATGCGGGAGTTCCGGATCTTCGTCGGATACCTTTCCGATGTCGTGCAGGAGTCCCGCCCTTTTGGCGATCTTAGGATTCAGACCCAGCTCCGAAGCCATGGTAGCGCAGATGTTCGCTACTTCCCTCGAATGCTGCAGGAGGTTCTGGCCGTAGGACGAGCGGTATTTCATTCGGCCTATCAGCTTGACAAGCTCTATGTTCAGGCCGTGAATGCCGAGATCGATGCACGTTCTCTTTCCTGTTTCCATTATCTCGTCCTCGAGCTGTTTCTGCACCTTGGCCACTACTTCCTCTATGCGTGCCGGATGGATACGTCCGTCTACTACAAGCTGATGCAGGGCGAGCCTTGCGACTTCGCGCCTTACCGGATCGAATGCCGAGAGAAGTATTGCTTCAGGAGTGTCGTCGACGACAATTTCAACTCCGGTCGCAGCCTCGAGCGCACGGATGTTCCTTCCTTCGCGTCCTATGATACGGCCCTTGATTTCATCGCTTTCGATATTGAACACCGTCACCGCATTCTCGATGGCGGTTTCCGTAGCTGTCCTCTGTATCGTATTGATGACTATCCTTTTCGCCTCCTTGCTCGCATTCATTCTTGCGTCATCGATGACGTCGTTGATATATGACTGAGCCTCGCTCCTTGCTTCGGCTTTCATGCTCTCCACGAGCTGGTTCTTGGCTTCTGCCGCGCTCATGCCGGCTATGCTTTCTATCTGGTGGATGGCCTCCTCCCTGAGTCTGTCGTACTCTTCCGATTTCCTGGTGGCTATCTCGACCTGGTTCTTCAGATTTTCACGAATCGCATCGGCCTCCTTCTGCTTTCTTCCGAGTTCGGAACTCTGCTGGTTGATGCTGTTTTCCTTCTGTCTCAGCCTTGCCTCGCTTTCCTGAAGCTGTTTGTTCTTTTCGTTGACATACTGCTCATGCTCGGTCTTCAGCTGCAGGAATTTTTCCTTGGCCTGGAATATCTTTTCCTTCCTTATGTTTTCGGCCTCCATTTCAGCCTTCTGTATGATATCTTCCTTCTGGCCGTTGAGCATGTGCCGGCGGACTGGAATATATACTCCCAGAGCTGCCGCAGCCCCTGCGATCACTGCTGATATATAATATAAAATCACCATAACTTATATATTAAAATAAATGTTTTCCAATCTGTTCGGACAAACAAAAATGACCGGACGACTTGGAAGCCGACCGGTCAGATTCATAAAAAGCCGTTAGTCAAAATTTTCAGAAAATCCTATGAAAATAAGATTTGAGCTCCGAAAAACTGGTTCAGATATCCTCCGTCCCGCACAAGCGGAATCCCCGTTCGGGTAAAATAGGTCCGTCTTCCCCATTCGAGTGTACTCGGTTACTTAGTACAATTGTAGATTTCAGCAAATAAGTAACTAACGGCTATATCTTATCACTATTTTCAAGATAACCTTTCAACTCCGCCTCAAGCATTCCCTCTTCCGCGAGCCTGCGCTTTTCCGCTTCCTGAAGCTCCGCCGCCTCGATAAAACCGTTCAGAGCCACGAAAGACAGGATCTCGTCGGTGCTTCTATCGGGAAACATCTTCATGTATTCATAGTATTTCTCGTCCACTTTCTCGGCAGCTTCCCTTATCTGCCTTTCCTTTTCCGGGCTTTCAGCTGCCACGGGAAACTGTCTGTTCAGAATCCTGATGGTGATTTTCCGTCGCATCTCAGCCCTCCATTATAGAAATACATTTGTCTATTTCCCTGATCAGCCTGTCAATCTTCTTCTTTGCCTCCTCATCTCCCGACGCCGCAAGAAAGGCACTCCTGAGTCTCAAATTATCTATCTCTCTGTCCAACTCAATGATCTGCTTCCTGTATTCTTCCACCGTTTCCCTGCTTTTCCGAAGCTCCGAGGCGAGTTCGTCGCGCTCTTTTCTTGTCTTCTCATACATGGAGATGAGAGCGAGAATATCCTGTCTCAAACCTTCAAGCATCGCAAGTGAAGTTAGGAAAAATACTCGGCAAGTTTAACAAATTTTTATTACAAAAACAACAGCTACCGGATTTCGGACAATATTTTAACCCTTTCCATCCCTTTCTCGATAGCTTCCCTGTTTTTCTGTATCATGTCGGCATATCTCGACGGGATCGATTTTTCCAGCCCCCTGACCACATTCTCCATTTTCAATGCCGGTCTCATTTTAAGATACGCCCCGAGTACAGCCATATTGTACACTTTCGCGTTCCCTATTTCGGCTGCGACATCTATCGCATCGATGGAGCATACCGTTATGTCCTTTCTTTCCGGAACCCTCGTGATGCCGCTCGGGTCATATACGAGAAGTCCGCCTGCCTTTATGCTGCCCTCGAACTTGTCCAGCGACTGCTGGTTGAGGATAATGGCCGTGTCGTATCTCGTGATGATGGGAGAGCTTATCTTCCTGTCGCTTACGATTACGCATACGTTTGCCGTACCTCCCCTCATTTCCGGACCGTAAGACGGCATCCATGTCACTTCCAGATCCTGCATTATGGCTGAATAGGCGAGGATTTTTCCCATGGAAAGCACGCCCTGGCCGCCGAAGCCTGCTATTATTATTTCTTCTTTCATTTCAATACGTCTTTAATGTCGCCGAGAGGATATTTTGCAAACATGTTCTCGACCATCCACCTGTTGGCATCCGTAGGAGACATTTTCCATCCGGAATTGCATGTCGATACTATCTCTATGAATGACAGCCCTATGCCTTTTGCGCTGTATTCGAATCCTTTTCTGATAGCGTTTTTGGCTTTCCTTGCCGCTGCAGCCGTGTGTACGGCCTGTCTCGTAATGTATGCTGTCCCGTCGAGGGCGGCAAGCATTTCGGTGATTTTCAGAGGGAAGCCGTTGAGCTTCGGATCCCTGCCGTAAGGGGTAGTGGATGTTTTCATGCCTATCAGAGTGGTCGGGGCCATCTGTCCGCCGGTCATGCCGTAGATTCCGTTATTGATGAATATGACTACGATGTTCTCCCCGCGGCTGCATGCGTGTATTATTTCCGCAGTGCCTATCGACGCAAGGTCCCCGTCACCCTGGTATGTGAACACATATTTGTCCGGGCACAGTCTTTTGGTAGCCGTGGCAAGGGCAGGGGCGCGTCCGTGGGCCGCTTCCTGCCAGTCTATGTCGATGTAGTTGTATGCGAATACCGAGCAGCCGACAGGGCTGATGCCTATTGTCTTGTCCTGTATCCCCATGTCTTCTATCACTTCGGCAATCAGTTTGTGCACTGTTCCGTGGGAACATCCCGGGCAGTAGTGCATGATATTGTCCGTAAGCAGGGCCGGCTTCCCGTAAACCAGATTTTCCGGTTTCTTTATATCTGACAAAGTATCCATCTCGATTTATTTCAGATTGTTGAATTTCTTGAATTCTTCCATAATCTCCTCTGGAGTGAAGACATTTCCTCCCTGCCTTCCGTAAAAGCCTACGGGACATTTCCCGTTTACGGCAAGCCTGACGTCCTCGACCATCTGTCCGAGATTCAGTTCTATGCTCATCATGCTTCTGACCCTGGAGGCGAGTCTCGAAATTTCCTTTTCAGGGAAAGGATAGAGCGTTATCGGCCTGAGCAGGCCGGCCATTATGCCTTCTTCCCTCAGCATGTCTACCGCGGCCTCGCATATCCTGGATGCGCAGCCGAATGCCACGAGCAGATATTCCGCGTCCTCGGTAAGGTATCCGGCATATTTCACTTCGTTGGCCTCTATTTCCCTGAATTTGGCCAGGAGCTTGCGGTTGAAGGCTTCCTGAGTGCCTGCATCGAGGGAGAGCGACGTGATGATGTTCCTTTCCTTTCCTGCAGGTTTTCCGACAGTCGCCCACGGCGCCGCAGCCAGAATTTCGGCGTCGGTCCGTCTCGGTTTGGACGGATGGAGCTCAACCTTTTCCATCAGCTGGCCGATGATTCCGTCGGCAAGGATTATGACCGGATTGCGGTATTTGAACGCAAGTTCGAAGCCCCAGTCCACGAAATCGTACATGTCCTGCGGCGAAGCGGGTGCAATTACAATGCAGTGATAGTCTCCGTGTCCGCCTCCCTTTACGCACTGGCTGTAGTCGCTCTGGCTCGGCTGGATCGTTCCGAGACCCGGGCCTCCGCGCATTACATCCACGATTACACATGGAAGTTCAGCCCCTGCAAGATAGCTTATCCCTTCACTCATGAGGCTGATTCCCGGACTGCTGGACGAGGTCATGACCTTTTTGCCGCAGCAGGCTCCCCCGTAGACCATGTTGATGGATGACAGTTCGCTTTCCGCCTGCAGTACCACCATGCCTGTCGTTTCCCATGGCTTTTCTTTCATGAGCGTTTCCATCACCTCGGACTGCGGGGTGATAGGATATCCGAAATATCCGTCGACGCCATTGCGGATTGCGGAAATGGCAATGGCTTCGTTCCCTTTCATCAATATCTTCTCAGTCATATCCGTCAGATTTTAACTCTGTAAACCGTTATTACCGAATCGGGACATACGACAGCGCAGCTTGCGCAGCCTACGCATCCGTCGTTTGCCAGTTCGGCGTATCTGTAACCTTTGCTGTTCACAGCTTTCGACAAGCGTATGCACTTGTTCGGGCAGTTGTCCATGCAGACAGAGCAACCCTTGCACCGTTGAATGTCTATTTCAATAGTTCCCTTGAATGCCATTATTACACGAGTTTTTATTTATGCCGATTACAAGGTATCCGAGCATTTCGAAAACCGCCCCAAAATTACAAAGTTTTTTTGATTATATTAGCAGAAAATTTCGATTTGGATTTATGGGCAGGATTTTATTGAAGAATATAACATATAACGGCCGGGAATGCGATATCAGTATCGACGGTAGCGTCATAGCCGGGATTTTTCCACATGGGGAAGGAGATGGACATTCCGCGGACTGCGGAGTCGAAACGGTGGACTGCACCGGCAAGACGGTGCTTCCGGGTTTTGTCAATGCCCATACCCATGCTGCCATGACATTGTTCCGGGGAGTGGGGGAGGATATATGCTTTCAGGACTGGATCGACAGGATATGGAAAGAGGAGAAGAAGATAGACGGGGAGTTCATTTACTGGGCGACCAAGGTAGCCTGCATAGAGATGATCCGCACGGGTACCACCACATTCTACGACCAGTACTGGTTCGTGCCGGAAGCAGCCAGGGCGGTGCGCGAAATGGGTCTCAGGGCAGTGCTTTCGTATGTTCATCTCGACCATTACGACAAAAACAGGGGCGATTTGCAGAGAAGGGAATGCCGGGAGATTGCCGACGCTTCCGCAAAATGGCCGGAGACACTTTCGTTCTCGGTAGCGGTACATTCGGTTTATTCAGTAAGCGAGGATCAGATACTCTGGGCCGCTGATTTTGCGAGAAGCCGCGGACTCAAGCTCAATATCCATCTGTGCGAAACAGAAAAGGAGGTTACGGACTGCAGGGCGCTCCACGGCGCAAGTCCGGTGAAGTACCTCGACAGTCTCGGCATACTCGGACCGGATGTCATAGCGGCCCATACCTTGTGGCTCGATGAGGATGATATCCGTATTCTCGCCGACAGGAAGGTAAGCTGTGTCCACAATATAAATTCGAATCTCAAACTCGCCTCAGGCTACCGTTTCCTCTACAGGGAAATGAAGGATGCCGGCATAAATCTGTGCCTCGGCACAGACGGCTGCGCCTCTTCCAACAACCTGGATATTCTCGAAGCCATGAAAACCGCCGCCCTCGTACAGAAGGCCTGGCGCAATGACCCTGCGGCCATGCCCCTGGACGAACTTCTGGCCATGGCTACCGTCAACGGTGCCGATGCACTCGGCCTCAATACCGGAAAGATTGAAAAAGGCAGGCTTGCCGATCTGACAATCGTATATACGGACAGCAGCTTTTTCCTGTCGAATGCCCCGTTTCTTGCGAATTTCGTCTATTCCGCACACAGCGACTGCATTGATTCAGTCATCTGCAACGGCAGGTTCGTTATGAAACACAGGACAGTGGAAGGGGAGCGGGAGATTCTCGACAATGCAAGACGAATATTGAAAAGAATCAAATAGCAATTTTATGGATCCAAGAATCGAAAGAATCAATAACGCCGCGGACTTTGTCAGGACCAGAATCGGCGACATGAAACCGGTTGTCGGCATAGTGCTCGGCAGCGGGCTGGGCAAACTTGCAGACAGGATTACGGACCGCACTGTCATTCCTTACGGGGAAATCCCGGGTTTTCCCGTATCTACGGCCATAGGCCACAAGGGCAATTTCATCGCAGGCACTCTCGGCGGCAGGACAGTCATTGCCATGCAGGGGAGATTCCACTACTACGAAGGATATCCCATGGAACTGGTCGTCCTTCCGATAAGGGTGATGATAAGGCTCGGAATCGGCCGGCTTTTCGTTTCCAACGCTGCAGGAGGAGTCAATTTCGATTTCAGAATAGGTGATCTGATGATAATCAGGGACCATATCAACCTCCTTCCGAACCCTCTCGTAGGCCGCAATCTGGACGAATTCGGCCCGAGATTTCCGGACATGACAAGGCCTTATGATCCTGCTCTTATCAGGGCGGCGGAAAAAATAGCGGCGGAATCCGGCATAGAACTGAAAAAAGGTGTCTACCTCGCAGGTACCGGGCCGTCTTACGAGACTCCTTCGGAATACAGGTATTTCCGCATGATAGGCGCCGATGCCGTAGGAATGTCCACAATTCCGGAAGTCATAGCCGCCAGGCATGCGTCGATACCCGTATTCGGCATGTCCGTAATTACGAACGAGGCTCATGACGACTATGCCGAGGACTATGTGAACGACGGCGATGCGGTAGTAGCTGCGGCAGATGCGGCGGCGGACAGGATGTCGCTGATATTTGAAAGACTTATAATGTCCTTGTAGAATTCACACTCGTCAGTCGTCGAGTTCGGAAAGGAACAGTCCTGATTTGGCGTCCGACGGCATTCTCCAATCTCCACGCGGAGACAGGGACACGCTGCCGACTTTCGGCCCGTCCGGCATGCAGGAACGCTTGAACTGCTGGCTGAAGAATCTTCTGATAAAGGTCTTCAGCCATTTTTTTACAGTCTCGCTGTCGTATGTGCCGTCGAATGCCCTGTTTGCAAGGAACAGTATTTTAGATGGAGAATAACCTGACCTGAAGAAGTGGTACAGGAAGAAGTCATGCAGTTCGTAAGGGCCTACGATGTCTTCCGTTTTCTGGCTGATTTTCCCGTCAGGGTCTGCCGGCAGCAGTTCCGGGCTTATCGGCGTGTCGATAATGTCGGCAAGGATGTATTTCGGACTCCTCGTGCCGCATGAGGCTCCGGTTCCGAAACGGTGCTCCGCAGCCCATTCAACAATATGCTTTACGAGCGTTTTCGGTATGCTTGCATTGACCCCGTACATCGACATCTGGTCGCCGTTGTATGTCGCCCAGCCCAGAGCCAGTTCAGAAAGGTCGCCTGTGCCTATGACTATCCCTCCGGTCTGGTTGGCGATATCCATAAGTATCTGCGTCCTCTCCCTTGCCTGTGCGTTTTCGTATGTGACGTCATGAATGTTCCTGTCGTGCCCGATATCGGCGAAATGTCTGTCGCAGGCTGCCGCAATCGGTATTTCCCGGCTTGTTACTCCGAGGGCGCGCATCAGGTCCACCGCATTGTCGTGCGTCCTGTCCGTTGTCCCGTACCCAGGCATCGTGACCCCGATAATCCTGCTCCTTTCCCATCCGAGAGCGTCGAAGGCAAGGACAGTAACCAGCAGTGCAAGCGTGCTGTCGAGTCCTCCGGAAATTCCGATTACAGCAGTCCTGCATCCTGTATGCACAAGCCGTGAGGCAAGGCCGGTAACCTGGATCGACATTATTTCCCGGCATCTTGCATCGGTTTCTTCCCTGTTTCCGACAGGTACGAACGGGTGAGGGTCGATTTTCCTGAACAGCGTTCCGGAGAAATCCGTATCCGACGCTGCGCCGAGTTCCACTCTGGAATACAGCCTGTCATAACTTCCCGACGGTGTGCCGTCCGGTGCAACTGCGGCAAACGAATTGAGTTTCTGCCTCTGCGTGTCGAGCCTTTCGATATCGATGTCCGCGAACGTAAGCGACGGTCCGGTCGAGAATCTTTTGTTTTCGGCGAGTCCGGTCCCGTTCTCATATATCATGGCGGCGCCTCCGAACACGACGTCCTGAGTCGATTCCCCGAATCCGGAAGAGCAATAGACGTAGCCGCATACGTTCCTTGCGGACTGCTGGCTGACAAGCGTCTTTCTGTATGAATGCTTGGCGAGAACCTCGTTGCTTGCCGAAGGGTTGAGGATGAGCTGGGCCCCTGCAAGTGCAAGATAAGTCGACGGAGGTACCGGGGTCCACATGTCTTCGCAGATTTCGATGCCGAAAGATGCCTTTCCCGTCCTGAAAATCATGTTCGGGGAAATATTGCATCTGAATCCCGCATAGCTGATTTCCGCGCACCAGCCTTCACGTACCGTATCCTTGCCGTTCACAAGAAATCTCCCGGTAGCATCCGGGTACGGGGACAGGAAGTCGCGTCCCGAACTGAACCACCTTCCTTCATAGAATTCATTGTAGTCCGGAAGCCAGATTTTAGGGACAATGCCCTTGATATTCCCGTTTCTGATGACGACTGCGCAGTTGTAAAGCCTTCCTCTGAATCTGACTGGAACGCCTGCCACGACAGTCACGGATTTCCCTCTCGTAAACCCGAGTATTTTCCTGACTCCGGCTTCGGCGGAATCTATCAGAAGCTGCTGGCCGAAGAGGTCGCCGCATGTGTATCCCGTCACGGCGAGTTCGGGAAAAAGCACTATGGAAGCCTTTGCAGCTTCGGCTTCGGCAGTCATCCTGCATATTTCATTTACATTGGCCGTCACATCGGCCACTTTTACGGTCGGCACTGCTGCCGCAACCCTTATGAATCCGTAATCTTTCATCTTCAGGCATGTTATGATACGAAAAGAGCGATCCTTTCGTCATGCCGACATCCGGAATCGCTCCTTCATTTCATTCAGGAAAATCAAAGCTCGTCGAAACTGACATTCGAGGAGTATGGTGCATCCCCGTGATCCTTATTCTCCGGCTCATGATCAGCGACAGGGCAGTTGGCCTTGATATAGCCGACCATTTCCTGGAGGCTTGCAGTAAATTTATCGAAATCTTCTTTATAAAGGAAGATTTTGTGCTTGTCGTATGCAAATCTTCCGTCTTTTTCTATCCTGCGTTTGCTTTCCGTTATGGTCAAGTAATAGTCGTTACCTCTTGTGGCCTTTACATCAAAGAAATAAGTACGCTTTCCGGCCCTTACCTGCTTTGAGTAGACATCCTCTCCAGAACGCTCCTGAGCATTGGCTTCATCAAAATCCTCGCTGTACATTGTAATATTTTTTAGTAATAACTTTACAAAGATAGGGATTTTTCTGAAAATGAGTTTATCTTTGCAAAAAATTTGACTCGACGTTATGCTCAACAGACGTATTTTAAGGATCAAGGTCTTTAAAGCATTGTATAGCAGTGAATTGAAGGGGAATTCCTCGCTGGCGGAGGCGGAAGCCCAGCTCGAGGCTTCCTGTGAGGCTACAAGAGACCTTTATCTTTTCATGCTCGCTATAGTCTCTCCTCTTACGGCAATAGCTGCCGGACGTTTGCAGGCTGCAAGGCGCAAGTTCAACCCGACTGAAGAAGAGAAGAACCCGAACATGAAATTCGCCGAAAATTCTCTGGCGAAACTTCTCGACGCAGATCCCGATTTCCAGAAAATACTCAAGAAAAAGAAGTATTCATGGGACCAGTATGACATATTCCTGAAAAAAGTCCTTAATTCCGTGATTTCCAAGGACTATTATCTCAAATACATGCAGAATCCCGATTCTTCGCTGAAGGAGGACTGCAGGCTGTTTGCCGATATTTTCAGGGAGGAATTCGTGGACAACCCCGATCTTGACATGATTCTCGAGGAGATGTCCATCCAGTGGGGAGAGGATCTTCCGTATTCGCTTTCCTATGTCTGCCGGACTCTGGATTTTCTGGGCAAGGGCGGCAGCTGGTCCATGCCGCCGCTGTATCTGAGCGAAGTGAAGAAAGGCGACGATATCGAGGATGACAGACTCTTCTCGCGCAATCTCCTGAGGGCGGCCTACCTGAACTACGGCAAATACTGCGACCTGATCTCTTCTTCGGTTTCGAACTGGGACAACGACAGAATAGTATCCACCGACATGTGTCTCATAGTGCTCGGCCTTGCGGAAGCCGTGGCCTTCCCGGGAATACCTGTGAAAGTGACGATCAACGAGTATGTCGAGATAGCGAGGTATTTCGGCACCCCGAAAAGCCCGGTGTTCGTCAACGGACTTCTCGACAGGCTCATACAGAAGCTCTCTTCGGAAGGAAAGATCGCCAAGTCCGGTAAAGGGCTTCTATGAGTGGGTGAACGATGAATTACAAACATTAAAATCAGATAAACGATGAAATTGATTTCTTTATTTACTTTGCTCGATGCGAGCGCCGGCGCTGCCGGTACGAATCCTGGAGGAAGCGGCTGGGAAATGTGGGTGATGCTTATCCTTATTTTCGTTGTCATGTGGTTCTTCATGATCCGTCCGCAGAGAAAGCAGCAGAAAGAACTGCAGAAGTTCCGCGAAGGCCTCAAGAAGGGCGACAAGGTTGTCACTATCGGCGGTATCTACGGCACCGTGACCGAGGTTAAGGACAAGACCCTGCTGCTCGAGATCGACAGCAATGTCAAGATCCGCGTCGATAAAAATTCCGTGGTAAAGGATTTCAGCGAGACTGCACAGCAGTAATCTTTCAGACACCGGTCCGATGAAAAGACTGTTACGGAAGCTGGTATATTCACTGAAGCATGACGGGAGAGACTGGACCGTGTTTTGTCTGTCTCTCCTTCTGGCTTTCAGTATCTGGCTCATACACAATCTTTCATTGGATTATTCCGGCTTTCTGACAGTGCGGATGGCCGCCGGATGCAATATCGAAGGACATACCGACAAGTCTTCCAATACCTGCGAGGTAGTCGCGAGGTGCAGGACGTCCGGATACAACATCATCAAGTCGAGACTTGCCCTGCGCAGGCCTCCGGTGATGATAAATTTCGACAGACAGTCGCTTTATCCCAAGTCCGGGGAAGTCTATTATATCACGAGGCGGGAACTGAGCGAATCCGCGCATCTGTTGTACGGGGAAAACGTATCGGTAGAGTATTTCCTCTCGGATACCCTGTTTTTCAGATTCCCGTATCAGACGCACAAGAAAGTGCCCGTATTTCCTGTCATGTCACTGAGCTACGAACCTCAGTACATGGGCAGGGGCAATCTGCAGATAGAACCTGATTCCGTGATCATATACGGCGAGCCCTATCATCTCGACAATGTGGACAGGGTTTTCACCGAGACCATAGAGCTCCAGCATCTTTCGTCGTCTGCCGCCGGGGTGGCCGGTATCGAGAAGATCAAGGGTGTGAGGCTTGCGGAGCAGGAGGTGCATTATTCCATAGATGTCACCCGTTTCGTGGAGATTTCAAGGGAGATATCGGTCAGGGCGGTCAATGTCCCGCCTGACAAGGAAATGATGATATATCCTTCCCGGGCCGAAGTGGTTTTCAAATGTGTCTTTCCTCTCATGTCCGACGTCGATGATGCCGAATTCGTCATAGACTACGGAGACTATATAGATTCCCGTTCGAGAAAGTGCATTCCTGTTCCAGGCTATCTGCCGGAGGGAGTGCTGGAATACGAACTGATGCCGGAGATATTCGAATGCGTACTGACGGAACGGTGACACTCGCCGTAACCGGCGGAATCGGAAGCGGCAAATCGCTTGTATGTTCCCTTTTTGCCGAAAAGGGAATTCCCGTATGCGACACTGACTCTTTGGCCAAGGGCCTTTATGATACCGTGCCGGGGCTGGTCGGGCGCATTTCCGATGCAATGGGCATCTGCCTTTCATTGCCGGACGGCCGGCTCGACAGGAAAAAGCTGGCATCGATAGTCTTTTCCGACATGGACAGACTCGCTGTTCTCGAGAGCATCGTCCATCCAGAAGTCAGGGATTCCGTTGTCCGGTGGAAAGAGAAAATGCTTGCAGACAGGCCTGAGTTCCTGATAATAGAGTCTGCCATCATTCTGCGGAAACCGGTTTTTTCGGGACTCTACGACAAGGTGCTGTATGTCGACGCACCGCTCCGCCTGCGTGTCGGAAGGGCTGCACTCAGAGATTCATGCCCGCAGGAGAAGATAATGGAAAGAGTGCTGAGCCAGCAGGACATGGAAGGTGCGGCGGAAGACATTTCCGGAAAGATAGATTATATTATAGTAAATGACAAAGACAGGGCTTTCCTTGAGGGGGAAGTCGACAAGATTTACAGAAAAATAGTGAAGAAATGAAAACGGATCTTACGAAAATTCTGACCATATCCGGTCAGAGCGGACTTTTCAAATATGTTTCCCAGGCCAGAAACGGCGCGATCGTGGAATCTCTTTCCGACGGGAAACGTTCATGTTTCGGACTCAGGAGCAAGATGACCACTCTTGCCGACATTTCGATTTATACGGACGAGGGCGAAACCAAGCTCAAGGATGTATTCATGAAAATGAAAGAAAGCCTCGGCGAGGAAAACGCTCCTGTCGCGAAATCGTCGGAGAAAGAGCTTCAGGACTTTTTCGGGAAGGTCCTTCCTGATTATGACAGGGACAGGTTCCATGTCTCCCACATGAAGAAAGTCGTGTCATGGTACAATATCCTCAAGGAATCCGCTTCCCTGGATTTCGAAGAGGACATACGGGAAGAGGACGGGCAGGAAGATGCCGGAAACTGATCAGTTCAGCGCATGACCGGACGTCCATCCATCAGGACCCTGACTTTGGGATGTTCCAAAAACAGGGTCGATACGGAACATGTACTGTCCTGCATCGAAGGTCTGTACGATATTATTCCCGAGGAGCAGGACGGAGTTTCCTGTGACATACTGCTTATCAATACATGCGGATTCATAGGAGATGCGAAAGAGGAATCCGTGACTGCAATTCTCGGAGCTGCGGCAGAGAAAAAACGCGGCAGGATCGGGAAAATTGTCGTTTTCGGCTGTCTTTCGCAGCGTTATTCCGAAGAAATGCCGGGACTCATACCCGAGGTCGACGCGTGGTTCGGAGCAGTGGATTTCGCTCCGCTGGTCGAGTATCTCGGTGCAGGATCCGGTTCTTTAAGGGAAACCGGCAGGCATCTTACCACTCCGAGGCATTATGCCTACCTGAAGATTGCGGAAGGATGCGACAGGAGATGCTCCTACTGTGCCATTCCCTACATAAGAGGAAAATACCGTTCAGTGCCTCAGGAAGAACTTGTAGAGGAGGCGAAGATGCTGGCGCTCAAGGGTGTGAAGGAACTTATAGTCATTGCCCAGGATACGACGTATTACGGAATGGACCTGTACCGCAGGCGTGCTTTGGGCGAGCTGCTGCGCAGATTGTCGGAAGTCGACGGCATAGAGTGGATCCGCCTTCATTATTCGTATCCGGATGATTTCCCCGATGATGTTCTCGATCTGATGGCGTCCGATCCGAAAATATGCAGATACGTGGATATTCCTCTTCAGCATATTTCGGACAACGTACTGGCGAACATGCACAGGAATGTCGACGGAGCATGGACAAGGGCCCTTGTCAGGCGTATGCGGGAGAAAGTGCCGGGAGTGGTCCTGAGAACAACGATGATTGTCGGACATCCCGGAGAGGGAAGACGGGAATTCCGGGAACTGATGGATTTCGTCTCGGAGACCCGCTTCGAAAGGCTGGGGGCTTTCAGGTATTCGGAGGAAGAGGGGACCTACGGAGCCGCCCATTTCAGGGATTCAGTGGCGCCTGCCACGAAAAAGAGGCGCTATGACGCCCTGATGTCATTGCAGAGCGGTATCTCCCTTGCCTTCAACAGATCGAGGATAGGTTCGGAAGTCAGGGTGATCGTCGATTCCTGCACTGACGGTGTCCTGGTGTGCAGAAGCGAATTCGAGAGTCCGGAAGTGGACGGAGAGATTCTCGTGAAGTGCGACGGAGTGGAAAATCCGCAGTCCCTGTGCGGTGAATTCATCACCGTAAGGATTACCGGAGCTGACGAGTATGACATATTTGCGGAAATTTGTTAACTTTATAGCAAATTTGAAACAGAGGCAAATGAAAAACATGTTCTGCTTCGCAGCCGTGCTGCTGTCCGCGACCGTCTTTTTTTCCTGCGGGCCGTCGGCATATCTGCTTGATATAGAGACAAGGCAGCCTTCCGCTGCCGGTGTCGATCTTGTCGGCAAGAGCATCTCCGTAGTGTATCTTGACAGCGGGGCAGAGGAGGATTCGCTGTTTGCGGCCGGTATTTCATCCGCATTCGCGGACGTACTCGATGAAAATTATTTCGGAGGAGACAGCCTTGTCTCCCTTTTCTGTCTGGAAGGCAGCGGAAATGAGGATTATTCATCAAGGGACCGGATGGCGGATCTTGTCGTGGATACGGGTTCGGATGTACTTTTCCTTTTTTCATCTCCGCTTTTCGAAGAGGGCAAAGCCGCAGTCTCCGACGGAAAGGATGACGCTGCCTCGATTTCAGGGACAGTGCCGTTTACCGTCGATCTTTTCGTGTACGACTCGATGGATCCGAGGGACACCGTCCTGCATTTCAGCGGGCATTCCGAGTCTTCGGTTTCAGACCTGGAATCCATGGCGGGGACTCTCGGCCGGGCTTCAGGCAAAAGGTTTGCCCCGGGATGGAAAGCCGAGGAAATCGTCTTTTTCACCTACGGCTCCCAGTCATGGTACGAAACGTATTATTTGGTGAACGGATACGAGTGGAAGAAAGCCATGGATATCTGGATGACAATGCTCGATACTCCGAATCTTGAAAAACGGGCCTGTCTCGAATACAATATCGCGGCTGCCTGCTATATACAGGGTGACTATCGGCTTGCAAAAGAATGGCTCGACCTGTCGCAAAAGGATTTCCGCGTATATTATTCCGATACGCTGATGCGGAAGATCGAGGCAGGGCTTGCCGAATGAAAAATGACAACATAACCATATTAGACTAATGACCTTAAATATGAATGAACCTGAAAAAAAGACCGAATATGATGTGATCATCATAGGAGGAGGTGCCACAGGAGCCGGAACCGCGAGGGACTGTGCCCTGAGGGGACTTAAAGTCCTGCTTATCGAAAGGCATGACATCGCTACCGGAGCGACGGGCAGAAACCACGGGCTTCTGCACAGCGGCGCCAGGTATGCCGTCACGGACCAGGAGTCCGCGCAGGAATGTATCAAGGAGAACATGATCCTGAAGAAGATTGCAAGGCATTGCGTTGAAGAAACCGACGGCTTTTTCCTGACATTGCCGGAAGATGATCTCGGCTATCAGGCCAAGTTCGTGGAATCCTGCCGTGCGGCAGGCATAGACGCGAAAATAGTGGATCCTGAGGAGGCCTTGAGGCTTGAGCCTTCGGCCAATCCGGACATTATCGGTGCAGTCCGCGTTCCTGACGGTTCTGTAGACCCTTTCAGACTCACTTCCGCCAATATCATAGACGCCAAACTCCATGGAGCCAGAATCCTGGTGTACCACGAACTCGTGGACTTCATTTTCGAGGCGGACAGGATGACAGGAGTGAAAGTCCTCGATCACGTGTCCGGAGAAATTTCTTCCTATTATGCCAGATTCATTGTCAACGCCGGAGGTATCTGGGGCGCAGGAATAGCCAAAAAGGCAGGGGCCACCGTCAACATGTTTCCTGCAAAGGGGTCATTGCTGATATTCGGGCATAGAGTCAACAACATAGTCCTTAACAGATGCCGCAAGCCTGCCAATGCGGATATACTGGTGCCTGGCGATACGATCTGCGTGATAGGTACGACTTCCACAAGGGTGCCGTATGATGAAATCGATGACATGAGAGTGACTCCGGACGAGGTCGATCTGCTTCTTTCGGAAGGAATGAAACTTTCTCCGCAGCTTGCCGTCACGAGAATCATCAGGGCATACGCCGGTGTCCGTCCGCTTGTCGCGATGGATGATGATCCGTCAGGAAGAAACATAAGCAGGGGAATAGTCCTTCTCGATCATGAAGAGAGAGACGGGATCAAGGGATTCATAACGATCACCGGAGGAAAACTCATGACATACCGTCTGATGGCTGAATGGACTACCGATCTCATCTGCAGGAAACTCGGCATCGACAAACCGTGCGTTACGGCTACGCTTCCTCTTCCGGGTTCGAGATCGGACAGGATGGAAGACATTTCCGGAAAGATATCGTCTGTACACCTGAATCCTGTCAAGGCCTCGGTAGGACGTCACGGCGATCTTGCAGGCCAGATAGCTCACAAGGACGATTATGATCTGAGTCTTGTCTGCGAATGCGAGGATGTTTCCGTCGGAGAGGTCAGCTATGCAATAGACAATCTCGACGTCAACAATCTCGTGGATCTCAGGAGACGCACGAGGGTCGGAATGGGAACATGTCAGGGAGAACTGTGCGCCTGCCGTGCTGCCGGCATGCTTGCCCATGCAAAGGAATGTGCGAGAGACGCCCGCAAGGATCTCGTGAACTTCATGAACGAGAGATGGAAGGGCATGTATCCGGTAAGCTGGGGCGAGACGCTGAGAGAAAATGAATATACCCTTTGGGTTTATGCCGGAGTGTGCGGCCTGACAGCGGAAAAATCGGAAAAAGACAGCAAGGTACCAGAAACTAAGGAGGACTGAAAATGAAATTCGATACAATAATAATAGGCGGGGGCCTTTCCGGTCTTGTATGCGGTATCAGCCTCCAGAAAAAAGGTAAAAGGACACTGATCATATCTTCCGGCCAGAGTGCGCTGCACTTTTCGTCGGGGTCTTTCGATTTCCTGGACAGAATGCCTGACGGAACTCCGGTGGAAAATCCGATCGAGGCAGTATCCAAGCTGCCTGCCGGACATCCGTATTCAGTCATAGGCAGGGAAAACGTGGCTGCCTATGCAGGCAATACGAAGCGGTTTTTCGAGGAATGCGGCGTAACCCTGTCGGGCGATCCCGACAGAAACAGGTTCCGCATCACTCCTGCCGGTGTTTTCAAGCGTACCTGGATGTCTATCGGCGATTTTGCTCTTGCCGATTCCGACAGGGAAAAGATCGGCGAGAGGATTCTTATCGTGAACATACTGGGCTTCCTTGACTTCAATACTGCTTTCATAGCGGAAGGTCTGGAAAATCTCGGTTCGCAGTGCCGCTGCACGGCAGTGAAAATCGATGAACTCGAGCATCTCAGGAAAAATCCGAGCGAAATGAGGGCTACGAATATCGCAAGGGTCCTCGACAGGCAGGAAGTCACCGACAAATTCATTGCTGAAGTCAAAGCCGCACTGAAGGACGAGGATACGATCGTACTGCCTGCCGTTTTCGGATTGAAAAACAAATCTGTCACCGATTCCATAAAATCTTCCTTAGGAGACAGAAAAGTCGTATTCATAGCTACGATGCCGCCTTCCGTTCCGGGAATCAGGACACAGCTCCAGCTAAGGTCTGTCTATGAACATTCAGGCGGAGAGTACCTGATAGGGGATACGGTGGACAAGGCCGTCGTTTCCAAAAATTCAGTGATGAGCATAGGGACGGTGAATTTCGGGGACATGTCTCTGGAGGCGGACTCTTATGTCCTTGCATCCGGAAGTTTCTTCAGCAAGGGACTCGTTGCATTGCCTGACAGGATTTTCGAACCGGTATTCGGGCTGGATGTAGATTGTCCTGCCGAAAGGAAGGACTGGTACTCCACGCAGTTATTCGACAGACAGGAATATGTTTCCTTCGGTGTAAGGACTGACGCCGGCCTGCATCCTTTCAAAAGCGGCGAGCCGGTCATGAATCTTTATGCCGCCGGTTCTGTATTGTCCGGATGCAATTCTTTATATGAAGGCTGCGGGGCAGGAGTGTCGATTTTTTCGGCTATGCGTGTAGCCGATTTGATTTCTAACAAGGAGGAATGACTATGAAAATGCAGGAAAACAACATAAGCGCCAATGGCTTCGAACAGTGCATAAAATGTACGGTATGTACTGTATATTGTCCGGTTGTTCCGGTCAACCCGCTTTATCCGGGACCAAAGCAGGCCGGGCCTGACGGTGAAAGGCTGCGCTTGAAGAAGGGAGTATTTTTCGATGAATCCCTTAAATACTGCCTGAATTGCAAGCGTTGCGAGGTCGCATGTCCTTCAGGTGTAAGAATAGGCGATATCATCCAGTCTGCAAGGATAAAATATTCACGTCATTCTCCGTCTCTCAGAGACATGATTCTGGCCAGCACTGACCTGGTCGGCTCTACGGCCACAATTGCAGCCCCTATAGTGAATTCGGTAGTAAGGCTCAAGCCTGTAAAGGCCGTCATGGACGGTGTCATGAAAATCGACAAGCACAGGACCTTCCCCGAATATGCTTCCCGGACTTTCGAAAGCTGGTACAGGAAACATGCAAGGGCGTCGCAGGATGGTTACCGCAATCACCTGAGTTATTTCCACGGATGCTACGTCAACTATAATTTTCCCAAACTCGGAATCGATTTCGTGAAGGTGATGAATGCTCTCGGCTATGGCGTGCATCTTCTCGGGGGAGAGAAATGCTGCGGTGTTGCGCTGATTTCCAACGGGATGATAAATTCCGCAAAGAAGAATGCCGCACATAATGTCGGACTTTTCAAAGAGTCTGTAGAAAACAGGAAATACCCTGTCGTTGCCACTTCTTCTACGTGTACATTTACCGTAAGGGACGAATATCCTCATCTTCTCGGTGTGGACAATTCTTCCGTGCGCGACAATATTTTCCTTGCGACCAGATTCATCTACGGCCTCATAGATGAAGGAAAGGTGAAACTCGTATTCAGGAAAGATTACGGCAGGAAAATCGCCTATCATACTCCTTGTCATCTTGAAAAGCTCGGATGGGGGATATTCTCCACTTCTCTGATGAAGATGATCCCGGGGGTCACTTTCAGCATGCTCGATTCGAACTGCTGCGGTATTGCCGGCACCTATGGCTTCAAGAAAGAGAATTATCAGGTTTCGCAGGCAATAGGAAAGCCTCTGTTCGATCAGATATGCAGCATTGCCCCGGATGTAGTGGTCACCGATTGCGAGACCTGCAAGTGGCAGATAGAAATGTCCACTCCATTCAAGGTCATGCATCCTGTATCCATCCTGGCTGAAGCTCTCGACCTGGAGGCTACTGCAGCCGCGAACAGATAATTCGGCTTCCTGAATTGTCGGAAACGGGTAAGGGGCGACTGAAAAAAGTGAAATCTCGAGCGTAACGCAGCGTATTCCTTTTTCAGTCGCCCCTTTTTCCTTTCCGCGCTCCACGGCTCCGCAGAATTGACAGTTCAGCGGATTTCTGCTGTCAATACATCAGGATTGCAGCGACAGTCCCATACAGCATGTATGACGACATCGTCACTTTCCACAGTATAGACCAGTTTATAGAGCCTCTTTTGTCCAGACTATCCGCATACAGGATGCTTCTTGCGCAATTCGTCACTCGTACAGCAGTCACCTTTGCGATAACTCTGCACGGATTCACCGAGCCGGTGCTCAAGCTCCTCTACAGAGTATTGGCATGGAGCGCTTTCAGCCACTTCCTTCCGGCAGCCTCTATCCATTGGATTTCACGCAATATTGCCACTACAACTCCAAAGAGTTGTCTTTCAACAGAAAATCATAAATACTGATAGTCGTAATGCCGGCTTCATCCCTTCTGACAGGGCTTTCTTCTCCAATGACGATAATCTTCTTGAATGAATCGTTCACCTTCAGCAGTGATGCCTGTTCCTGTCTTGTCTTTTCGTCTGACTCCATCCTGTAGGCCGACTGTATGTAATACCTCCTGCTTTCCAGATTGCAGACGAAATCGACTTCGAGACTGGCACGCTGCTGCCTGCCGTTGTCATCGGTCAGCACCACCGGAACGACACCGACATCCACATTGAACCCCCGTATCCGCAATTCGTTATAAACCATGTTCTCCATCAGATGACTTTTTTCCGACTGACGGAAATTGATACGGGCGTTGCGCAATCCCAAGTCCATGAAGTAATACTTGTATGGGGAATTGATA
>CALUQM010000018.1 GCA_944322925.1 uncultured Bacteroidales bacterium | reverse complement strand
TATTCTGGATGAGGCGTTGAAGATAGGTTTGTCGCAGATGCAGAAGACTAAGAATATATGATGCCAGAGGGCGGATAGAATGATGTCCGCAGGAGCAGGTTGTTGATTAACCGGTATCTGTCTTTTGGAAGTTTGCCGAGGATATGGGCAACCCGATGTTCCCCTATCCGGCCTTTCGAGGTGCGGAGCCTGACTGCAAGGAAAATAAGGGCACTTATTACGATTATTGTGAGTACCATTGTCCGTATTTTGATTATTTGAGCAAATGTTCACAAAATTAAAATGATCTATGATATACGACAGATATTGTCTTGCAATAATCAATGCGTTGTATTATATTTGTCTATACGATTTAAAATAGACTATCATGGGACAAGCGACATTATCAATGAGGGTGGATGACACCCTGAAAAAAAAATTTGATATGATATGTGATGATTTCGGTTTCACAAGTACTGCAGCAATCACCGTATTCATGAAAACGGTCGTGCGTGAGAGGCGTATTCCGTTCGAGATAAAGGCATCCTGCAGGGAGCAGATAAATAGAGAAGCATGGGAGGCATTCCTTGAAATGAGAACACAGGCTGCCGCTGCCGGAGTGCAGGATCTTACACTTGATGAGATTAACGCCGAGATACAGAATGCACGCAATGAAAGATAAAATTTTTGCCGTCATTGATACCAATGTCATTATCTCTGCACTCTTATCAAGTAATCTTGAATCCAATCCAGTCAAAGTCTTCCGTGCAATCGTGCAGGAACGGATTGTTCCTCTGTACAATGACGAGATACTTGATGAGTACAGGTGCGTGTTATCGAGACCAAAGTTTCATCTTGACCTTCCGTTGATAGAGACAGTCATCAAGGCCATCATTACCGATGGATTGAATATAGACAGGACTCCGGCAGCAGATATCGATTTCCCGGATCCGAAAGACATTGTATTCTACGAGGTCGCTCTTTCCGTCGAAGCTTCTTATCTTGTTACGGGCAATATCAAGCATTTCCCTGTAAAACCATTCGTTGTCACACCTGCCGAAATGGTACACATCATGGAAGATTAGAGATTGATAAGACTCGCTTTATGCCTATATATGAGAGTTGTCCATACCATCGTCACCCGGACGTCATGCAGCCTTTGCCTGAGCGGGCCGGACAGCGGTCGCGGCTGTGCGACAGGTTCACAATACCGCAGGCGGGACATACCTTTTGTTCGGTATTTCCGTAAGTCGGTGTGGACGAACCTGCTGAAACAGGAGATTATAGTATTTATATTCCAGAGCAGCCGTCTGCGGGTATTCGTCAATCGGCCTCTGCTGGATGTGTATTCATTTCTGACAAATAAAATTTTTCTTTGATATCGTATTTGACAAGCCCGAATTGGTGGTCGGCATGGATGGAGACACCGATGTCGATGCTGCCTCCCAATGTCTCAGTGCTTGTGGATTAAATTCAGTTAGGTTTGCGGTTTCGTATTATGTGCCTCGTTTCAGGGCAGCTGTTACGGGCTGTACAAGTGACATTTGCCTGGCGATTTTAACGAGTTAGCCAAGCTTGTCTATGTTTGCGTATTTTTAATTATTTGTCAATTTTCACTTTCAGCCCAGGATATCATAACCAAAAAAGACGGCACCGACATTAAAGCCATTGTCCTGGAAGTTTCATCAAATGAGGTGAAATACAAACTTTTTGATGAACCTGACGGAGTTACGTATGTAGATAAAAAGTATGACATAGTTATGATTACTTATGAGTCGGGACGAAGAGAAATCTTTGCAACCAATTCATACTCTGATTTATATACAACGAATAGAGAACCTGTCGAAGGAATTGTTCCGAACATGAAATACAAGCAACTCAAACATATGTATAATCACAAGGAATACACAAAGACAATAGGAGACAGGTATAGTCCAGCTTGGTCAGGCGTTGCTTCTGCATTTATTCCAGGACTCGGACAGATGATTAGTGGTGAAGTCGGAAGAGGTTTTTTATTTTTGGGAGGACATGTAGGCGGAATTATACTTGGCAATGTGATTTATGCTTCCGGATACAATCCCGCAGGAGGGTATATTGGCACTGGAGCGGCACTTGCTTCCATAGCAGTCTTTGCTGGAGTCATTGCTCTTGATATTGTCGCAATAGTTGATGGTGTAAGGGTTGCAAGAGTCAAAAATATGTATGAACAGGATATGAGAAAATTGTATTCTGTAGATGTAAAACTATATCCGTCCATTAATTGTACTTATGCGAACGGAACAACTTACCCTACCGCCGGACTTACTTTTGCCTTGAATTTTTAATCAAAGTTCCGTTTCATCTTGCGGACAGGAAACAAAGCCTCCCGGACAAGGCTGACAGCGGCCGGTCCGGGAGGCTTTGTTTGTCGATGCAATTGAAATGACAGGGTTCAGAACCTGTCCATGAGATCGCAGATTTTCCCGCGCACTTCTTCGATGGTGCCGGTACCGTCGATCTCGCTGTATTTGCCGTTTTCCCTGTAATATCCTATGAGGGGTTCGGTCTTGTCGTGGTAAGTCTTTATCCTGTTGGCGATAGTCTCGTCGCTGGCGTCATCGGCGCGACCTTCTATGGATGCCCTGTGTCTGATACGTTCCTTTATCATTTCGTCGGGTATCATTATCGAAACTACGGCGGTCACCTCTTCGGAAGTCTTGGCGAGCATCCTGTCGAGTGCTGCAGCCTGAGCGGTTGTTCTCGGAAATCCGTCGAGAAGGAATCCGGAAACACCCTTGACAGTCTTGAATTCCGATTCGATCATGCCTTCAACGATTTCATCAGGTACGAGTGCACCGGAATCTATCAGGGATTTAGCCTTGAGCCCGAGCTCGCTTCCTGCAGCAATTTCCTTGCGCAGAAGTTCGCCGGTAGAAATGTGGTGAAGATTGTATTTTTCCACCATGGATGCTGCCTGAGTGCCTTTGCCGGCTCCCGGAGGCCCGAAAAGAATAAAATATTTCATTTTTGTCCGTTTTATTGGCCAGCTTCCTGGTCAAGTATGTAAATATCTTTGAGATTTCGTCCGATTTCGTTGTAGTCGAGACCGAAACCGACTATGAAGTCATTTGGAATTTCCATTGCCACGTAGTCCAGCCGGAGGTCTTTCCTGCATGCTTCAGGTTTAAGCAGCATGGTGCAGATATATGTCTGCGAGGCGCCCTTTTCAGCAAGGATACGCTTGAGTTCCAGAATAGTATTGCCTGAATCGACTATATCCTCTACTATGATCACGCGCCTTCCGGTTATGTCTGCAGTAAGCCCCATGACCTGGCGGACCTTTCCCGTGCTTTCCGTGCCGACGTATGAAGACAGTTTTGTAGAAACTATTTCACAGTTGAAAGTCAGGCGCTTCATCAGTTCAGCCGTGAAAAGTATGGATCCGTTCAACACGCACAGCAGGACCGGAATGTCCTCGCATCCGTTGAAGTCGGCATTGATTCTTTCTGCCACCTTGTCGATCGCACTTTCAATTTCCCTGTTCGGAATGAAAGTCCTGAACGTTTTGTCAAAGAGTCTGACGCGCTCCATATCATTGCTGGTTTAAGTGTCTGCAAAATTAGAAAAAAACTGTTAAAAAGAGAAAAACCTCCGGCTGAAACAACAACAGTAAGTTCAGTATCCGGTAGCTTTGTCTGAAAATATCTGTTGTAATCATGTGCCGATTGATATTATCCTTCTGGTTTTTCTTCCTGACGGGCATAGTGCCTGCTGTGGCTGGAAACCGTGATGACGGACTGGAGGCAGCGATACTCGGGTTTACAGGGTGTACGGATATCGAGGAGGTCGGGGAAGAAGAACTGGAGCGTCTGACCGAACTGTATTCGGCACCGTTGCAGCTGAATCTGGCGTCACGGTCGAAACTGCTTTCGAGCGGACTGTTTACCGTGTATCAGGCAGCTGTCCTGCTCGATTACAGAGACCTTGCCGGAGACATCCTGTCATTCGAGGAACTGGCGGCGCTCGACGGTTTCGGATACGGATTCGTATCCCGACTGAAATATTTTACAGCTTTGAGATCGTCGGCATTGCCCGGACATTCATCCGTAAGGCCTCCCGTCATCGGAAATTCAGCGGTCATCAAGTCGGGCATAAGGAATAGCGGTACGACTTTCAGTCCGGAGGGAAACTATGCCGCGAAATACAGGTTTACGGCAGGGGAGAGGTTTGAGGCAGGACTGGCAGTGCGCAGTTCTTATCAGGGCCGGCATTTCCCTCCGGAAAAGGTATCATTCAATGCGGTATATTACGGAAAGGGATATCCCGGCAAGGTAATCGTCGGAGACTACCGTCTGCGTTTCGGACAGGGGCTCGGATTATGGTCAGGATTTGCGTCAGGTGGGATTGCTTCGCCGGAATCATTTTCCAGAAGACCGTCCGGGATATCTCCCTGTACTTCATATTCCGGTGAAGGATCGTTTCGTGGAATAGCGGCAGATTGCGGAGGAAAGTCTCTGAACATTTCGGTATTTGTTTCCTCCGAAGGACTGAGGGACCTTTCCGAAGGAGCCGGTGAAGTGTCTGATGAACTGATGTACGGGGCCAATGCAGGGTGGTACGGAATGTCGGGACAGTTTTCTCTGACGGCTTTTGCGGTTTCCTCCCTGTCTGATTCGGAATTTCTGTGCGCCAGATCATCGGCAGACGCAAGGTTCTCAGTCAGGGGAACGGATATTTTCTCTGAGGTAGCCTGCGATCTTGTGAATGGGAAGGTGGCGGCTTTAGCCGGTTTCAGTACGGATATGTCGGAAATTGTCCGGATAGCTGCACTTGCAAGATATTATCCCCCGGAGTATTCTTCACTGCATGGCGGAGCAGTAAGCAGCGGTACCAAATGCAGCAATGAATACGGAGTTACGGCATCCGTTTCGCATATTGCGGGAAAATGGGTGGGAATCAATGGAAAAACCGGTTTCGGGTCATCCGAACGGCGCTCCCAGTGCCTTGTCTCAGCGGATGCCAGCTATTCTCCCGAGCCGAAATTCGGGGTCGATACGTCATCGTTCCAGATCAGGCTGACTGTCAGGGAAAAAATAAGGATATCTCCGGTATTCGGCATGGAAGTCCGCTTTTCTGAAAGGTACAGATCATACGGCCAGCCGTTCCGGTCGGATCTCAGGGCAGATTTGCGGTGCTCTTTTTCTGACTGGAATTTGAACTTGCGTATGAATGCACTGCATTGCGAAGGCTTTTCTTTCCTTTCATACCTGGAAGGCGGTTATGCGGAGGGCCGCCTGTCGCTGTGGCTGAGAACGGGCTGGTTTCGTGTGGACAACTGGAATGACAGGATATACGCCTATGAGAGAGATGCTCCGGGGAACTTCAATGTTCCTGCCTATTATGGCAGAGGCTACTGGATTGCACTGACTTCCGGGCTTGGATTGTCCGGAAGCATAAAACTGTATTTAAGGGCCGGTTATATTGACTATCCGTGGCTGAGACCGGCAGAAACTGAAAACAAGCCTGCGAAAGCAGAGTTAAAACTGCAGCTTGCCGTAGACTTGTTTTCATTTCCGGATAGGGGCAGATGACTGTTACAGCTTAGGAATCCTTATCTTCATCCCAGGTTTGATCTTGCTGCCTATTCCGTTGAAATCCATGATGTTCTGAGCGCTTACACCGGGATAGTCCTTGGCTATGAGGTAAAGGGAGTCTCCAGGTTTTACAGTGTAGACGGTGTAGTCTGCATTCATCGGGACAGTCGATTTCTCTGGCGGATTGGGCTTTGAACTGTTGTGCGAATCCGAAACCGATGCCGTAGATGAGGCGGGTGCATTTCCTCCCCTGTAGATGACAAGTCTTTGTCCTATTCTGATATTGTCGCTTCTGAGATTGTTCCATCTCTTGATCTGGCTGACTGTCACCCTGTATCTTATGGCGATTCTGCCGAGAACTTCCCCGCTCCTTACGCGGTGTATGATGCGTTCTCCGTCCCCGCCGTCCTTGATTTTCTTTATGACTACAGGGTTGAAGTATTCGTCCGCCTTGTGAGTATAAAGCGTATCTTCATTGTCTATGAACGCATTTGTGTAGTTGTACGGTATGCGCAGTATGTATTCCTTTTCGTTTCCGGGGATTATTTCATGTTTGTACTGCGGATTGAGGTTCTTCAGATCGGCGAGCGGTACTCCTACCAGTTCGCTTATCTGTTTGAAATGCAGCATTTTGTTTACCCTGAACGTATCTACGTGTACGGGCATTTCCACTCCCTGCGGCTCTATCCCGTGTTCTCTGTAGTATGTCATCGTGTACAGCGCACCGACAAAAGCCGGGACATATCCTCTGGTTTCTCTCGGAAGATAAGGATATATGTCCCAGAACGCACGTTTGCCGCCGCTTCTTCTGATGGCCCTGTTTACATTGCCGGCTCCGCAGTTGTACGAGGCTATGGCGAGGTTCCAGTCTCCGAATATGTTGTACGAGTCCTTGAGGTATTCCGCAGCCGCATGTGCCGAAGCTACGGGGTCGAGTCTTTCGTCCACGAAAGAGTCTATGTCCAGCCCGTAGATTTTGGCCGTACTGTACATGAACTGCCACATGCCCTTGGCGCCTGCTCTCGATACGGCGGTAGGATTCATCGCCGACTCCACCACAGCCATGGCCTTGAGTTCCAAAGGGATTTCGTGCTCGTCGAATATCTCTTCGATTATTGGCATGTAGTACGAACACAGTCCGAGTATCTGTCCCATACGGGCATCCATCTTTTCTGAGTAGAGGATGATGTAGTTTTTCACGACATCGTTGTACGGAAGGTCGATAAATGAATTCATGGCCTTGATCCTTTCGATATATACGGAATCAGGCACGTCGGACTTGAATTTTACCGAATCCATATTATATTCTTCCCTGGCGGATTCGCTGATTTTCTGCTGCATGTACCAGATTGTCAGGAGACTGTCCGAGACCTCTGCATTGTAGTCTTCCGGATTAAGGCCTGCAGCGCTTTTGTCTTCGTTTTCATCTATGATGTCCATTACTTCATAGCTGATGGTATCTGCCGCCATTTCCTCTTTCAGCCTTTCGAGTTCGGCTCTGAGCGAATCGAGCTCGGTACGCAGGCTTTGGTTTTCTTTCAGGATATCCGATTTTTTCCTTGAAATCCTCATGGCATTCTCCACGTCGTCCTTTTCCTTGCGCATATTCTGTCCGGAGACGGATGTCCCTGAGCAGAATGCCGCATCAGTAAGGAGCATGGCGGCTGCCGATATGACAAAACAGGATATTTTTGAACCTATGTTTACTTTCATAACTGAATTTCTCTTATAAATTTCAATACAATGACATAATGTCCGGCGACGAACCCTTTACCGGATTCAATCCGTTCAGAAACGGAGCCCGAGCCTGAGTCCTATGCCGTTTCCTCCGGATATTGTCGGAACGGAACCGTTGAGGGCGTAGGCATTGTCTACGGAAAGCACGGCAGGCTCCAGACGCATGGATATTTCGTCCGATACCTCAAAATCGTGCATGTAGGCGAATACATTGGCATCGATGACCTGCAGCAGATAGAAAAGCGCCGTAGCGACAATCGAATAGTCCCTGTATCTTCTGTACACGTCCCTGTACCATACGGCAGTCTCCGCAGGTATGGGTCCGGTGTATTCTACGTCAGGGTTTGTGGCTTCGTTATGTATTCTCTTGAATCTTTGATAGTTCGTGTTGTTCGTGTACAGGAAATGTATCGATCCGGCGATACATCCCCAGTAGATCGGGATTTTCCAGTATTCACCGTTGTATGCCTGTCCAAGACCGGGGAGCAGGATGGAATAAATCGTGGCACGTCCCGGATGCGGATGTACATCCTTTTTGTAGCAGGCGACTCCGTCCATGAGGCTTCCCCAATATATGAGGCCGGCGCCGACCATCAGCCATGTCCCTTTCTGCCTGGCTCCGTAGTCTATTCTCAATGGCGTGTTCGGATCTGCAGCGTACGCGGTTTCGTATGCTTTTTTGGACTGGTTGTACTGATGCAGATAATGTCCTCCGAGACCGGCGCAGGCTCCGATGCCTCCGTAGATGACCGGAAGTTTCCACCAGTCCCTGTTGTAGATCTGGGAGATACCAGGAATTACCATCGAACTGGCGAACATGGTGCCTATCCGCAGGTCAGTCTTGTGTGCAAGTCCTCCGAACAGTTCCTTGAACGTGAACATCTTGTCTGATGTGTCTGTCGTGGCCGTGGAGTCCGTCTGGTCATTGTATGTCTGAGTGAAAGCCTCCTCCCGGAACTGGGCGTATGCCTGACCGGAGAATATGGCGAGACAGGAGACTGTCACCGATATTATTGCTATAATTCTTTTCACTTTGCCGAGATTATGTCTGATTCCTGTTTCAGATGTCGGATTCTTCAAGGGCTTTCAGGAATTTCTGAACCTCATCATCCGACGAAAAATGAATAGTCATAGTCCCTTTCCCGTCAGTTTTCCGTTTTAGGCTTATGTTGTTTTCGAAATATTTTCCGACTATTTCAAGTACGCGGAAATAATGTTCGGGCAGATCCTGTACAGGTCCTTCTTCCTTTTCAGGCCTGGCCAGCCTGCGGATTTTGTCTTCGAGCTGCCTTACTGACAGCCTTTCCTTTATGACAAGGTCGCAGAGCTGTTCCTGAATCCTGCTGTCTTCGATTCCGAGTAGGACTTTCGCATGTCCGACGGAAAGAAGTCCAACCTTCAGGTCGTGCTGCACTTTGGCAGGCAATTTCAGAAGTCTGAGATAATTGGTGACGGAAACCCTGCTTTTCCCTATTCTCAGGGCCATCTGTTCCTGAGTGAGGTGGCATTCGTCTATGAGCCTTTCGTAGCTCATGGCTATTTCGATAGGGTCGAGGTCCTCTCTCTGGATATTCTCCACTATGGCCATTTCGAGCATGCCCTGATCGTTCGTATCCCTGATGTATGCCGGAATTTCCTCCATTCCAGCCATCCTGCATGCCCTGAAACGCCGTTCTCCGCTTATGATCTGGTATTTGTCGGAAGCCCTGCGTCTTACTGTAACAGGCTGTATGAGGCCGAGGGTCCTGATCGATTCGGCAAGCTCCTCGAGGGCTTCATTGTCGAAAGACATTCTTGGCTGGAAAGGGTTAGGCTCGATCATGTCTACCGGAATAAGCATGATGTCCGCACTGTGCCGTGAATCCTGTTCATTCACTGATGTCACGATGCTTTTATGGACATAGCCGACAGGCTTCCTTATTTCGCTGAGGTCGGCATCTCCGAGCAGAGCTTTCAGCCCTTTTCCCAGTCCTCTCTGCTGTTTGCTCATAGTGCTAATTGTTTTTATCGAGAACTTCCTTTGCAAGGTTAAGATAATTCATCGTGCCGTTGCAGATGACATCGTACAGGATTATCGGTTTTCCGTGCGAAGGGGCTTCGCTTAGCCTGATGTTCCTCTGTATTATGGTATTGAATACCTTATCCTTGAAGTGCTCTTTCAATTCGTTCAATACTTGGGTATGTACTTTTGTTCTTCCGTCGAACATTGTGACAACGAACCCTTCTATGCTGAGACCGGGATTAACGCCGTTCTGTACCAGCCTGATGGTCTGCATGAGTTTTCCGAGACCTTCGAGCGCGAAGAATTCCGGCTGGACGGGTATGATGACGGAATCGGCAGCCGTAAGTGAATTGACCGTTATCAATCCGAGGGAAGGGGAGCAGTCTATTATTATGAAGTCGTAGTCGTTCCTTATGGGAGCAAGCGCCTTTTTCATTACCGATTCACGGTTGTCCGCATCCAGCATTTCGATCTCAACCCCGACGAGATTGATGTGGGACGGTATCATGTGAAGGTTGGCTATTTCCGTCTGGATAAGAGCATCGCGGATGTCCAGCTTTCCTATCATAACTTCATACAAGGTGCGTCTGTGGTCATCGTTCGGAGAAAAATTCAGTCCTGACGTGGTATTCGCCTGCGGATCGGCGTCGATGATCAGCACTTTCTTTTCCAGAACGGCCAAGGAAGCTGCCAGATTGATGGCCGTAGTCGTTTTTCCTACACCGCCTTTCTGGTTCGCTATTGCTATTACTTTTCCCATAAATTTCCGGTTTTCACAATGAAAATATCCTTGCAAATTTATAAAAAAAATTTCGTTACTTTCCGTTAATTCGTATTTTTGTTCCCCGTTAATGAAAAACATTTCGGAATATATTTATGCAGGAATCTGAACAGGTCTGGCTTGCGGTAGTCAATCTTCATGCCGGCAGCGGAAAGACGGCATCACTGTGGAAAGCGGCGGAAAAACTGATGGACAGGATGGATATCCGCCATGACAACAAATACACTGATTTCAAATACCATGCGGCAGAAATAGCCTATGAAGCGGCAGCATCGGGGTTCCGGAAGTTCATTGCAGTAGGGGGCGACGGGACGATCCATGAAGTCCTGGAGGGGATAATGAAATATGTCGGAGAGTCTTCCCAGTCGCGGCGGCCTGTACGTATTTCAGACTTTTACCTGGCAGTGATTCCCATAGGTTCGGGCAATGACTGGATCAGGATACACAATATCGGTTACAGAGCAGGGGATACTCTGAAACTGATCAGGGAGAATTCATTTGTCAGTCAGGATATCGTGAAGGTTACGGCCATTACGGATGCAGCCGGCAGGGCAGGAACCGAAGGATCAGAAAAAGTATCGTATATGGTGAATGTCGGCGGTGTCGGCTTCGATGCAAGAGTATGCGAGAGGGTCAATGCCCAGAAAATAATGAGAAAGAGAAGCAAGTTCTTATACATAAAGGCATTGTTCCACCTGTTTTTCCGTTACAGGCCGCTCCCTCTGGCGGTTTTCTGTGACGGTGAAAAGGTTTTCGACGGAAATTGCTTTTCCGTTGCTCTCGGAACCGGCAAATATTGCGGAGGCGGTCTCAGACAGACGCCTTATGCGCTTTTCGATGACGGGCTGGTGGACCTGACAGTGATCCCGGATTATTCCCTGCCGAGAATATTGCTGGAACTTCCGAGACTTTTCAACGGGACGTTGCCGAAAGTAAAGGGAATCATATCGGGCAGGGGGCGTTCCGTTCACATAATTCCCCGGTCATCCCGTATGGAACTGATAGAAGTGGACGGAGAGATAATCGGGAATACTCCTGTCCGGTTCGAAGTCCTGCCTGAGCAGATCAACGTTTTGCACGCCTTCTGATCATTCAGGATCGACGTCGGCGGCGATATGTCCGGCGTATCTGTTTTTCTTCTCGAATCCGGCGATGATTGCGGCTGCGGTTTTCTTTCTTTCCTGGAGACTGCGGTCTTTCCGGAGCGTAATCCTGATTATGAATATGTTTTGTCCGGCCACCTTGTCTACAGGAGGACGGAACGGATCTGAAACCGCCCCGTTTATGCCGGCATCGGAATTTTTCATGCCGTTTTTCAATTCTTCAGACAGCCGCGAAGCCATCATCATGCCTCTTGTTTCGTCATGATCCCTGACAATGACATTGACAAGACGGGAAAACGGAGGATAGTCGAATGTCCGCCGCTCTTCCATCAGGATCGAATAGAAGGTGTCCCCGTTTCCTTCCGAGAAATGTCTGTAAACCGGATGCTCCGGCTGGCTGGTCTGTATTACGAAGAGTCCCTGCCTGTCGCGTCGTCCGCATCTCCCTCTCAACTGCTCGAGGGACTGCAAGGCTTTTTCATCCGCCCTGAAATCCTGGATTCCGAGAAGGGAGTCGGCCGATATGACGGCGGCAAGAGTGAGTCCCGGAAAATCGAAACCCTTGGAAATGATCTGCGTCCCGACAAGAATGTCGATTTCTCCCGAGTTGAATTTTCTTATGGTTTCCGCGACGGCTGTTTTCGCAGTGTCGCTGTCGAGTCTGGCTATCCGTGCGGCAGGAAAGAGAGTCTTCGTCTCTTCCTCGATTTTCTGGGTGCCGCTTCCGAGCCCTTGCAGGACGGCCCCGCACCTGGGACATTTCGGATTGAAATCAGTCGTGAACCCGCAGTGATGGCATATCATCCTGTCCGGATTGCGGTGCAGGCTGAGACTGACATTGCAGTGCGGACACTTTATAATTACACCGCATTCCGGACATTGCAGGACAGGAGAGAATGCTCTCCTTGCCCGGAGCAGGAGGATTTGTTCGTGCCGCGACAGAGTCTCTTCCATTCTTGCAATCAGTTTTCGTGAAAAGGACCCTGTCATGCCGCGCTTTTTCCGTTCCGCAACCGTGTCTATGATTTCCACTTCGGCTTCCTTGGCCTGATAATAGCGGCTGTCGAGGGTAAACATCCTGTATTTTCCGCATTTGCAGTTGAATACGGATTCAAGCGACGGTGTCGCCGAACCCAATATTATGTTGCATCCGTGAATTTGTGAAAGCATCACGGCAACATCGCGTCCGTTGTATCTCGGCGCCGGCGAGTCCTGCTTGTAAGAGGTATCATGCTCCTCATCCACGATGACAAGTCCAAGGTTGACATGCGGCAGAAAGAGTGCCGATCTGGTGCCGAGGACAATGTACCGGCGTCCGTCCGTCCCGCTTTTGCGGATAATCTCAGCAGCAGTGCGTCTGGACACCGCGCTCTCTTCCGAATGGTAGGTCAGCAGCATGTCCGGGAAAATCTTTTGGATACGGTCTTTCAATTGCCTGCTTACAGCAATTTCAGGGACCAGATACAGTACGTTTTTGCCTTCGGAAACAGCATCTTCAGCCAGTTTCAGGTAGATTTCCGTTTTCCCGGAGCCTGTTACTCCTTTTATCAGCACGGGCTTGCTGTCCTCAAGAAAAGTCTGCCTGATTTTGCAGTAGACTTCGTACTGCCGGTCCGTCAGCCCGATCCCGGTTTTGCCGTCTTCTGCCTTGCTGTCTTTTACGGGGCCTGCAGCAAGCATGCCGATTTCCGACCGGATGCTGTCGATGCGGGATCTCAGAACTGATATCTGACTTTCCAGTCTGGCTGCCGTTTTTTCGTTTTTCCGTAGGGAATTTTCCGTTTCTGAAAGTTTTTTTTCCTTTTCAGCCAGTTTCTCCGCAAGTCGTGATATTTTCAACGACAGGCTGGCAGTGAGCCTGTTTTTTTTCTCTTCCTTTTTTGCCTGTATCTTTGCCAGGGCCTCTTCCTGGGAAATCTTTAGCGCAGGATATGCTGCCTTGAACACCTCACCGGTCGAACATAAGTAGTATCCGGCAACGGCTTTCCATAATTTGATTTCGTCTTCGCTTACGGGGGCGAGTGAATTTTCGGCGGAGTCTATGGTTCTGATATTGGTTATGCCGTTTTCCGGAAATATGCCGGTGCGGTCCGCCACTCCGAGATATTGCCTGTTGGCAAACGTTACCCTGACCCAGTCACCGCTTTCGATACGGAGGCCTGGCGGAACCTCATAATATGGGTTCCAGTCCAGCTTGAGCGGCAGGATTACCGATATGTAGTTCTTTTCGAGTCCGGGCATATTATTGCGAAGTTATAAAAATTCCGTAAGTTTGCATCCGCAAGAAAGGAGGTTTATGCTTTATCTGATTCTGACATTGTGTGCCGGGATTGTAGCCGGGTGGTTGTCGAGACGTTGCAAGTTCGTGTCATTTACGGGAAAAGCCATTTCAGTCACGATATGCGTCATGCTGTTTGTCATGGGGGTCGAGATCGGTGCGGACGAGAATGTCCTCAGGAATCTTTCCGGGGTCGGACTTCAGTCTCTGCTTCTTGCCTTTGCAGGGGTGGCGGGCAGCTCCGTTTTTGTAGCCGTGCTCTACAGGATTGTCTTCCAGGGCAGACATGAGTCCGGGAAGGCGCAGAAAAACTGAACGGGTCATGAAGAGTACGATAGCTGTAGTTTCCGTTTTCGTCCTCGGATGTCTTGCCGGATGGTCAGGTGTCATTGACCCCGAAAGTTTCGGAACGGCTCTGAACAATGTCACGATGGCCATACTTTTCGTCCTGGTGTTTCTGGTGGGAATAAGCATGGGGGCTAATCCTGAACTCAAGTCAATCATTAAAGCAGTCCGGCCAAGGATATTTCTCGTTCCTGTGGCATCTGTCGCCGGAACACTGGTTTTTACCGCTGCAGCGAGCCTTTTCCTCGAGCAGTGGAGTCTGTCCGACTGCCTAGCCGTGGGTAGCGGCTTCGGCTATTATTCCCTCTCCTCTGTGCTGATTGCCCAGTACAAGGAAATTTCTCTCGGAGCCCAGCTGGCTGCCGAACTCGGAACCATAGCGCTCCTTACAAATATTTTCAGGGAATTATTCACCCTTACGGCATCCCGAATGTTGAAAAACCTTTTCGGCCCTTTCGCTCCGGTGGCTTCCGCAGGGGCTACTGCCGCCGACGTATGCCTCCCGGTGATTATGAGGACGTCCGGGAACGAAATCCTGCCGGTTGCGATCGTCAGCGGCATGGTAACGGATTTCAGCGTTCCTTTCCTCGTGTCGTTTTTCTGTTCTTTCTGACGGAGGTCAGTGTTCGCAGAAACGTTTTTCCGCAAGCCTTGCGTATTTCGTCCCCGGACGTCCGTAATTTGCGTACGGATGGATGGAAATGCCTCCTCGCGGTGTGAACAGACCGGTAACTTCTATGTATTTCGGATCCATCAGCCGTATAAGGTCTTTCATTATGATATTTACGCAGTCTTCATGAAAATCGCCGTGATTCCTGAAGCTGAAAAGGTAGAGTTTCAGGCTCTTGCTTTCGACCATCCTGATATCCGGTATATAGCTTATCACGATTTCCGCGAAGTCAGGCTGGCCCGTAATCGGACACAGGGTTGTGAATTCAGGACAGTTGAACTTTACCCAGTAGTCGTTTTCCGTATGCCGGTTTTCGAAAGTTTCGAGGACTTCCGGCGCATAATCGTCCCTGTAGACGGTTTTTCTGCCGAGAGATTTCAGATTATCGTTTTCTCTGTTCATGTTATTCCTTGCTTGAAAGATATTTCTCCAGTCCTTCATTCCTCAGATGGCATGCCGGACAATGTCCGCAGCCGTCGCCGGACACGCCGTTATAGCATGTCAGCGTCTCGTTTCTTATGATATCGAAGACTCCGAGCCTGTCGGCGAGTGCCCACGTCCGGGCCTTGTCGAGCCACATTAGGGGAGTATGGATGACGAACTGTTCTTCCATGGCAAGATCGAGTGTCACGTTCAGCGACCTTATGAATGCATCCCTGCAGTCCGGATATCCGCTGAAATCTGTCTGGGAAACGCCTGTGACAAGATCATGTATCCTCAGTTCGCGGGCATATACTGCTGCAATGCTGAGAAAAAACAGATTCCTGCCCGGAACAAAAGTGTTCGGACAGCCGGTTTCCGGTTTTTCCTGATCCATCTCAATGGAACTGTCGGTCAGAGAGTTTCTGCCGATAGCCGCTATTCCGGAAATGTCGACGAGATGGAAGTCGGTCCCGGCTATTTCCGCGATCTTTCTTGCAGCCTCCGTTTCATTGACGTGTTTCTGGCCGTATGTGAAAGTGATTGTATGTACTTCCTTAAATTTTTTCAGCGCCCAGAACAGGCATGTGGACGAATCCTGGCCTCCGCTGAAGACTACCAGAGCCTTGTCGTGCATGATTCAAGTGTTTTTACAGGTGGAACTTGTTATATGTCGAAGATCCTGAACGGATTGTAGGATATCCTGTTGTCGAAGGTGTCGATGCCTTCAAACCGTTTCAGTTTGCGTACTACAAGGCTGGTTACAGGCAGGATTATGATTTCATACAAGGTTTTGAGCACTACCTGCGTGACCATCAGATACAGAAGCTCCCTTACTTCGAGTCCGAAGAATGCTATCGGGAAGAAAATCAGGGAATCCACCGTTTCTCCGCCGAGTGAAGATACTATGGCCCGTACCGAGAAGCGCTTTCCGTTCGAAGCGACTTTCATCCGGCTCATGATCCATGCGTTGACCGTAGAGCCGCACAGGAATGCAAGCATCGATGCGACTGTAACTCTCGGGGCCATGGCGAATACGTAGTCGAAATGAGGTCCTCCGTCCCAGAACGGCGCCGCCGGCAGAATCCTGACGATCTGCGCCATGGCAACGACAAAGAAGTTCATGAGGAATCCTGTCCAGATTACGAGTCTGGCTTTCCGGTAGCCGTAGACTTCAACCAGACAGTCATTGATAATGTATGAGACCGGAAAAATGATGACTCCGCCTGTCAGGGCCAGATTTCCTGCCATGAAAAGTTTGGTTTCGAAAAGATTTGACGCGATCAGGCATACATTGAATATGATCGCCATCAGCATGAAAGATACGGACAGCGCATGTCCGCCGGCTGTATTTTGTTTCATCTTGTCTTGTTTTGATTATTCGGGTGGTTACCAAGCACACCCGGCTTTCCGGCCGCGAGGCTTTCAAGCGGCTGCAAAAATAAGCAAAAATCCTGAAAGGGAAAACTACCTGTACTTATTCCATGAAGAAATTTCTTCCAGGGTCTTTCTCGTTTTTTTGCGGATTTCGCAGTCAGGATAGCCTAATGTAATGAGCAGGGGAATTCGTTTCCCTTTCGGAACGCCGAGCAGCCTCGCGACTTGCTTTTCGTCGAACCATCCGAGAATACAGGTTCCCAGCCCGTCTTCGGCAGCCTGAAGGCAGAAATGTTCTACGGCAATCCCGAGATCCAGCATGCAGTAGTCCTTGTTTTTCAGCATGCTTCCCACCTTTGCCGTGAAATTCATTTTTTCGAGTATGACAGCAATCATGACCGGAACACCGGCAGCAAAGCCGTTCATCCCGAGACCTGCCGCAGCCTTGCCCATTTCCATGATCAATTCTTTGTCATCGACGACTATGAAATGCCACGGCTGTGAATTGCAGGCTGAGGGGGCGAGCCTTGCCGCTTCTATACATTTGGTCACGAGCGCCGTATCTACATTGTCCGGCAGATATTTCCTCGTACTCTGCCGCTTCAGGATAAGTTCATGAAAATCCATATTGTCCGAATTAAGTCCTGCCGCCATTTCCGTTGCTTCCGCTCTATCTCCTGCCTTCATGGCGTCATGTGTTTATGTTATTCGCAAATATAGCCTTTTTATCCGGATTCCGGTTTACATGAACATGTCAAACTTTCGGTTTAACTCTCGGTTTAACTTTGAGCCATAGAACAGCCTTGAAACAGGGGACAAAACGGTACAAAAAAAGAGAGTCGCATATCTGCAACTCTCTGATTTTCAGTGTGGTGTCACCGGGAATCGAACCAGGGACACAAGGATTTTCAGTCCTTTGCTCTACCAACTGAGCTATGACACCGACTTTAATGAACTGCCCTCACTCACTGTTTGTTTGGGATTGCAAAGATAGCCAACATTTCTTTCTCTGCAAATTTTTTTTGTTGTTTCTGTCAAAAAAATTGAAAACGCATTCGGTTATTCCGGCTATCGTTTCCTCGCAGGAAGCCATGTCACAGGCCGCATCGGCAATGAATACGGCAATGGAAAAATGACTTCCGTCCGGCATGACTATGATGCCGATATCGTTGACAGCCATGATTTTCCCGTCGGGATTGATGTCTCCTGTCCCGGTCTTGTGTACAATTGCTGCGGCTCTGCCTGAGATATGTCCGGGAATCCTGTTTTGTCCGGTCCGGCATTCAGTCATCGCAGTCCATAAAAATCTGTGATAGACATCTGAATCGCGCTGTTCATAAAATTTTTCCAGAAGCCGGGCTGCGGATTCAGGCGTACTCCAGTTGAGGTGACAGTTTTCAGGATTTTCATGCATCATGTATTCGGTGCATTCAATGCCGAAACCGTCGAGCCCGACGGATTTAAGGTATTTTGCGGTATTTTCAGGCCCTCCTGTCAGTCCGAACAGGATATCGCAGGCATTGTTGTCGCTTTGCTCAAGGGTATATTCCAGCAATTCCCCGTATGAAAAAGTCCCTCCGTCAGGACGGGCATCTCTCATGGGACTCCATGTGTCGGCATGAAGCTGGTGTGCACCGACTGTTATTTCCGATTCCATATCGAGCCCGTGAGTTTTCATCCAGTCGCATACGGCCAGGGCCTGATGGAATTTGACCACGCTCAGCATGGGAAAACGCAGGCTGTCGCCGCTGAGAGGTTTACCGGATTCCCATCCGGCCTCGAAAGCCGTTCCGTTTTCGTGGATGACTGCTACGCCGACTCTTGCGTCGATGTTTCCGGCGGCTGATGCGATCATCTCTGCCGGAAAGTGCGGGTCAGAGGTGCCTGCCGTCTTGTCGGAATATTTATATAGAAGTCCTCCTATTATGCCGAGTGCTGCTGCGGCCGCCATGTTCAGGAATATCAGAAATATGGTTTTTCTCGAAATCATGAATTTTTACGCATTGTCGGCGGCAAAGATAGGAAGCCGTTTTTGCATTTTATGCACTATCGGAGAAAATATCCTGGAATATTGCGATATTTTTTTGAGATAAGTACGATTATTGGTAAATTTACTTGAAACGGAATGAATTGTCGGATATGAAAAAAATATTGTTTACTGCGGCGGCCCTGGCATTTGCCGTTAACGTGAAGGCAATCAGTCTCGAGGAGTGCTACAGTCTTGCACGTGAAAATTATCCGCTTGTCAGACAGTATGAGCTGACGGAAGCCATGTCGAGATTCTCATTTGAAAATGCGGCTATGGGATATGCCCCCAAAATTACGCTTTCGGGACAGGCGACATATCAGAGCGACGTGACTGCATTCCCTGAATTGTTCAACAGTCTGATGCAGGCGTTCGGCTCCGAGGCGGCAGGCCTTTCCAAAGACCAGTACAAGGTGCAGCTCGAAATCAGCCAGACTATCTGGGACGGGGGATATGCGAAAGCCAGCCGGGAGGCCGTAAAGGCTCAGAACGAAGTCTCGAAACTTACTCTTGACAAGGATATGGACGCTCTGAAGAGCAGGATAAACCAGATGTATTTCGGCATTCTCATACTTGATGTCAACATCCGGACGAATCTGTACATGGACACGCTTCTGACGTCGAACCTGAAGGCGGCTGAATCTGCCGTTGCGAACGGGACTGCCCTGGCAAGCGATAAGGACAATATCGAAGCTGAACTTCTTACCCTGCGTCAGGCCCGCAGGCAGCTGGAAAGTTCCTCCAGGACTTACAAGGACATGCTTGCCATCATGATAGGACGGCAAATCGGGGACGGGGAAATATTCGAAGTCCCGGAAGTCCGCATAGTCGATACCAGCCGTAATCTCCGGACGGAACTGCAGCTGTTCGATGCCAGAATCAGGGAAATCGAATCCAGAAAGAAAATGCTCGACGTAGCCGTAATGCCTAAGTTCGCATTTTTCGCCCAGGGATGGTACGGCAAGCCGGGACTCAATATATTCGATGACATAATGTACGGCAGAATGTCATGGAACGGCATTGCCGGCATCACTTTCAGATGGGATATAACAGGCTTCTACACACGCAAGAAAGATCTTGGAAAAATCGATATGTCCATGCGCTCGGTAGAACTCCAGCGGGATGTCTTCGAATGGAATACTGACATACAGAAGACACAGATACAGAATGAAATAGACAGAATGTACGATGTGCGGGAATCTGATAACGAGATTGTAAGACTCAGGGAATCGGTGCGAAAGACATCGGAATCGAAGTACAGGAACGGAATCATTACGGTCAATGATCTTCTCCGGGACATTACCAGCGAGAACAAGGCAAGAACCGACCGCTCCCTCCATGAACTGGAACTGCTGAAAAATATCTATGACCTTAAAATTGTTCTGAATCAATAAATAATAATGGCAATATGAAAGTCAGACTGTTTTCAATGATAATATTTGCGGGCATTGCCGCTGCATGCAATGTCAACAGAAGCGGTTACGATGCCGAAGGCTATTTCGAGGCGACGGAAGTGACAGTGTCGTCGGAAGCCACGGGCAGGATCGTCACATTCGATGTCGCTGAAGGTTCGGATGTCGAGGCTGGCGAGAGGGTAGGCTGCATAGACACGGTCCAGCTTTACCTGACCAGACTTCAGCTTCTGAAAAGTTCCGAATCGGTGTTGAAAGGGCGGCCAGACGTGGATTCCCAGCTGATGTCTTTGCGGGAGCAGTTGAAAACTCTGGAAAATGAGAAGGACAGGCTGTCCCGGCTTTTTGCCGACGGGGCGGCTACACGGCAGCAGATGGATGATATCGAAGCCCGGATATCTGTCATGAAAATGCAGATAGATGCTCAGAATACCGCATTGGAGAATTCCGTTTCAAGCCTCGATGCACAGAGCTCGAGCATCGACATGCAGATAGCGCAGATAGATGACCGTCTGGCGAAATGCCGTATCGTGTCTCCTGTTGCGGGGACTGTCCTGACAAAATATGCGGAAGCCGGGGAATTCGCATCCGTCGGCAAGCCTCTTTTCAAGGTAGCTGATCTTGACAGGATGTTTCTGAGAGCATACGTGACATCCGCCCAGCTTTCGGCATTGAAGCTCGGCCAGCAGGTCAGGGTATATTCGGACTACGGAAAGGGTTATTCGAAAGAATATCCCGGAGAGATCGTGTGGATTTCCGAAACCAGCGAATTCACTCCCAAGAATATACAGACGGATGACGAGCGTAAGAATCTTGTGTATGCTGTCAGGGTTGCAGTGGAAAATGACGGTCTGATAAAGATAGGCATGTACGGAGGAATCAGATTTTAGGATGGATTCGATAGTAATACATAGCCTGAAGAAAACCTACGGGAAAGGGCAGCCGCCCGCCGTGGACATACGGGGGGATCTTTGCATCTCAAAAGGCGAACTTTTCGGAATAATAGGTCCTGACGGAGCCGGGAAGACCACGCTTTTCAGGATGCTGGCGACGCTCGTGTCTCCAGATTCGGGGACAGCTGTCCTTGAAGGCTACGACGTGATGGCCGACTACAGGAAGATAAGAACGATCCTCGGTTATATGCCGGGCAGATTTTCCCTGTATTCCGACTTGTCTGTCAGGGAGAATCTCGAATTCTTCGCATCCGTATTCGGGAAAGATCTGGAAAGCAACTACGGTCTGATAGAAAATATCTATTGCCGGCTGAAGCCTTTTGAAAGACGGAAAGCAGGCAAACTTTCCGGAGGTATGAAGCAGAAACTGGCTTTGTGCTGCTCTCTGATACATTCTCCTTCGATACTGTTCCTGGATGAACCGACTACTGGGGTGGATCCGTCTTCGAGACGGGAGCTGTGGGAGAATCTCGCCCAGCTTAAAGCGTCGGGAATGACGATTGTCGTCTCGACCGCATACATGGATGAAGCATGCAGGTGCGACAGGGTGGGAATGATGAAGTCCGGCCGTTTTCTTACAGTCGATTCTCCGGAAAGGATAATCTCGGGTTTCGACAGAAGACTTGTTTCCGTGAAATCGGATGAAATGTTCCGGCTTCTCCATGACCTGAGGGGCATCGGTGATGTCGACAGGTGCTATACTTTCGGAGAAACCCACCATCTGACCTTGAAACCGGGATCACGGATGACTGTCCGCGAAATCGGATCTGTACTTGCCGGCAAATACGGACATAAGGGAGTCTCGGTTGCGGAAACTGATGCCACTCTCGAAGACTGTTACATGAATCTGGAGGAAAAGCTGTGATGGAGTCTGAAAATGTCATAGAGGTCGTGCATCTGACCAAGAAGTTCGGGGATTTTACCGCAGTCGACGACATTTCCTTCCATGTCCGCCGCGGTGAGATTTTCGGGTTTCTCGGGGCTAACGGAGCAGGGAAGACGACTGCGATGAGAATGCTTACGGGACTGAGTTTCCCTACATCGGGGAAAGGGACTGTCGCAGGCTTCGATATCCGGACCCAGTCGGAACTTATCAAGAAGCATATCGGGTATATGAGCCAGAAATTCGCCCTGTACGGTGACCTGACAGTCAGGGACAATCTCGAACTGTTTGCCGGTATATACGGCGTACCGCGGAAAGAGACTGATGCTCGTATCGACAATCTTCTCGGACGTCTGTCCATGAGTCATGAGAAAAATTCCAGGGTCAGGGATCTTCCGCAGGGATGGAAGCAGAAGCTGGCATTTTCGGTTTCCATTATCCACAAGCCTGAAATAGTGTTTCTCGACGAGCCGACCGGAGGTGTGGATCCGGCTGCGAGACGGCAGTTCTGGGAACTGATATATGAGGCTGTCGACGAAGGGATTACGGCATTCGTCACTACGCACTACATGGATGAAGCCGAATATTGCGACAGGATATCCATGATGGTCGACGGACGTATAGAAGCCCTGGACAGTCCGGGTGCGCTGAAGGAAAAATTCGGAGCAGCCTCGATAGCGGAAGTTTTCGACATTCTGGCCCGCGGGGCAAAACGAACGGAATGAGACATGAAAGAGTTTTTTGCATTTGTAAAAAAGGAATTCCTGCATATTTTCAGGGATACGCGAACACTGCTGGTGCTGATAGGCCTTCCTACGGTGCTGATAGTGCTGTTCGGCTTTGCAATATCCACAGAAATCCGGAATGTCAATGTCGGACTTTTTTCTGCCGATGCCGATGATTCTGTCGAAAGGCTCATGCGCAAGATAGACCAGAGCGAATATTTCACGTATGTCGGGAGATTCAATACTGAAGAAGACGTAGACGAGGCTATGCGGAGAGGGGTGATCGATGCTGCCGTCATGTTCGGCAGCGGTTTTTCCTCCGCACTGTACAGTCCCGAAGGTGCGGAAGTTTTCATCGCGGCCGATGCAACGAATCCGAACAATGCCTCCATGGAAATCATGTATCTTTCCGGAATAATCGCGGAGTATTTCAAGGATGATATATCCGCAATCCATGCGGCAGGACCGCAGGACGGCAGTGTGACGGCATCCGGCATGCTGCAGCCTAACCTTCACATGCTGTACAACCCGCAGCTTAAAAGTTCGTACAATTTCGTCCCGGGGATAATGGGACTGATTCTCATGCTTATATGCTCCCTGATGACATCGGTGTCTATTGTCCGGGAGAAGGAGTCCGGCAGCATGGAGGTCCTGCTGGTGTCTCCGATAAGGCCGATAAACATAGTGCTGGCCAAGATGATCCCTTACTTTGTCATAGCCTGCGTAGTTCTGGTCAATATCCTGTTATTGACCATATTCGTGCTGAAGGTGCCGATAGCCGGCAGTTTTTTCTGGATGATACTCGTATCGGTAATATATATCATACTTTCACTCGGAATAGGCATGCTGGTTTCATCGCTCGTAAGGACTCAGATTATTGCCACGCTTATCTGCGGAATGATTTTCCTGGTTCCCGTGATGATGTTCAGCGGAATGCTTTATCCGATAGAAAGCATGCCCGTCGCATTGCAGTGGTTTGCACAGATAATACCTGCGAAGTGGTTTATCGAGGCTATCAGGAAAATAATGATAGAAGGCGTGCCGGTGCGTTACGTGACTGTCGAGATTCTGATCATGACCGCCATGGCAGTCGCGGTCTTTACCGCAGCCGTAATAAAATTCAAGGACAAACTGGATTGAATTCAAACCCCTGGAGATATGTCGACATTCGGATATTTGTTCATAAAGGAATTAAAGCAGTTCAGGGCAAACCCGTTCATGCCTGTCGTGCTTGTGCTGTTGCCGGTGCTTCTGATGCTTCTGGTACCGTTGGCCGCCAACATGGAAGTGAAGGATGTCAGGCTCGCTATTGTGGACAGAGACCGTTCGACGCTGTCCGGCAGGCTTACAGACAAAATATCCCGGTCAGGATTTTTTGTATTCACCTCGTATGAAGATACGTATGAAGCCGCCATGGAAGAACTCGGCAAGGGAAATACCGACATTATCCTTGAAATTCCCGCCGGAATGGAAGCGGATATGGGGAAAGGAGAGTCCGTGGAAATATTCATTGCGGCAAATGCCGTAAATAATACAAAGGGATCCATGGGGGGAGGCTACCTTACGTCCATAGTGTCGGATTTCTCGGATGAAATCATGCAGTCAGGAGGCTTTGCAAGTCATCAGCCATTGAAAATCGTCCCTCAATTCAGGTATAATCCGCATCTTGAATACAAACTGTTCATGGTCCCGGCGCTTATGATAGTAGTGATCATACTGGTCGGAGGTTTTTTCCCTACCATGAGCATCGTCTCCGAAAAAGAAAGCGGCACTATAGAGCAGATGAACGTTTCTCCGGTGAGAAAGAGGGATTTCATCCTGTCGAAAGTGGTCTTTTACGGAATTCTCGGCCTGTTCGCCTTTACTCTGGCCATTCTCATCGCGCATTTCGTGTACGGCCTTGCGTCGCACGGGGGCCTGATCGAGATTTATGTCAGCGCGGTGATTTTTCTGGTTTTCATGGGAGGATTCGGGCTCATCATATCGAACTATTCGGAAACGATGCTCCAGGCGGTATTCCTGATGCTGTTCTTTGTGCTGATATTCATGCTGATGAGCGGCATTTTCACTCCGGTAAGCTCGATGGAAACCTGGTCCCAGTACGTGACATATATTCTGCCTACAAGATATTTCGTCAACATACTCAGAGCCGTATGCCTGAAGGGAAGCCATTTTGCCGACTTGACATTCGATTTCGTGATGCTTTCGGTCTTTGCGGTAGTAATCAATGCCGCAGCCGTCATCACCTATAAGAAGCAGAACTGACACCGGCAGGTTTTCAGGACATATTTTTCCCGCCTTCATTGAAATATCAGGAAAAATTCGTAACTTGCTTGAATAACGACATGCCACAGATATGAATCTTATAGCTGCTTTCTCTCTTCCTGTCACTGATCCTACCTGGATATTCCTTATTGTTCTCGTCATCATTCTTTTTGCACCGCTGCTGCTCGGCAAGTTGAGGATTCCGCATATTATCGGAATGATTCTCGCCGGGATGGCCATAGGGGAGTACGGGTTCAATATTCTGGAAAGGGACAGCAGTTTCGAGCTTTTCGGCAAGGTCGGCCTTTTCTATATCATGTTCCTGGCAGGGCTGGAGATGGATCTCGAGGATTTCAGGAAAAACAAGGTAAAGGGATTCGTATTCGGCATACTGACATTTGCCGTTCCCATGGCTCTCGGTATATGGAGCAGCATGTCTGTCCTGGACTTCTCGCTGACGACATCGATACTCCTTTCGAGCATGTATGCTTCCCATACTCTCGTAGCTTATCCTATAGTCAGCCGCTACGGCATCGCAAGGCAGAGAAGCGTTAATATTACAATAGGCGGAACTGTCATTACCGTGACTCTGGCACTTGTGATTCTGGCCGTAATCAGCGGTATGTACAACGGAACTTCCGACGGTTGGTACTGGCTCAGGCTTTTTGTCCAGGTAGTTCTGCTCTGTCTTCTGATAGTCTTCTGTTTCCCCATGCTCGGCAGATGGTTCCTGCGGAAATACGATGACCCCGTGATGCAGTTCGTATTCGTGCTTGCCATGGTTTTTCTCGGGGGAGGGCTGATGTCCCTTACGGGGATGGAAGGCATACTCGGGGCTTTCCTTGTAGGAATCGTGCTGAATCCGCTCATTCCGAGAGTCTCTCCGCTGATGAACCGTCTGGAGTTTGTCGGCAATGCCTTGTTCATACCGTATTTTCTCATAGGGGTAGGAATGATCATCGATATCCGGAGTCTGTTTGCCGGGGGAACGGCCCTGAAAGTGGCCGTGGTGATGACCGTGGTGGCTACTGCAAGCAAATGGCTTGCGGCTTTCGGTACGCAGAAGATCTTTCGCATGTCGCGCAATGAAAGGGGAATGATGTTCGGCCTGAGCAATGCCCAGGCTGCGGCTACTCTTGCTGCCGTACTCGTCGGCCACGAGATCATAATGGACAACGGCGAGAGACTTTTGAATGACGATGTGCTGAACGGTACGGTCGTGATGATTCTTTTCACCTGCATCATCAGTTCTCTCGCTACGGACTGGTTCGGCAGGAAACTGGCTGTAGAGCAGCCGGCGGAAGATGCCTCTGATACTGCCGGACAGGGAGAACGGATACTCATACCGGTCGCCAACCCCGATACCATAGAAGATCTTGTGAATCTTGCACTTGTAATCCGGAATCCCAAGTCCCAGGGCGGTCTTGTGGCTCTGAGCGTAAATGTAGATTCGGCAGGAAACAGGATAAAGTCGGAGACAGGAAAACAGGGGCTTGAGAAAGTTGCGAAAATCGCCGCGGCGGCCGATGTCAATGTCAGCATGGTCAGCCGTTACGATACGAGTGTCTCGTCCGGGATTATCCATACGGTAAAGGAATATTCTGCGACGGATATCGTAATCGGCCTTCACCAGAAATCTGGCTTTCTCGATTCTTTCTTCGGGGTGCTTACGAACAACCTCCTGAAAGGGTCGAATCTTGAAGTCATGGTTGCCAGACTGTCCATACCGGTAAATACGGTGAAGAATATGATAGTGATTGTCCCTCCGCAGGCCGAATATGAAGCCGGATTTTCGAAATGGATGACTCACCTTGCGAGAATGTCAGGACAGCTCGGCTGCAGGACCAGATATGTTTCGGAAAGTGTCACGCTTGAGCAGGTCAGAAAAAAATGTGCATATCACGGCGTAGGGACGTCTTCGAGATTCGAGGCTGTCGACAGGCTGTCTCTTCAGGAGCAGATGTCGCGGCAAATGAAGGCTGAAGATATCCTTATGGTCGTAAGTGCGCGTGCCGGTTCCATTTCATACGATCCTGTCATGGACAAACTGCCTCAGTATCTTGTTAAAAACGATTCGATAAGGAATTTCATAATCCTTTATCCGGAACAGGTAGACCTCGAAGATCTCGTGTCGTTTTCAGATCCGATGGGCAATAATGCGTAGGGCGGCTTCGGCAATGATTTGGCAATGATGCCGGTGCAATTTGCAGGATCTTAAAATAAACGCTATATTTGCAGCCGGAACTGAGATATGGTGTAATGGTAGCACTACAGATTTTGGTTCTGTCTGTCCAAGTTCGAATCTTGGTATCTCAACATATGAGGGAGCGTGATTCACGCTCCCTCATATGTTGAGATACCGTCCTCCTAACCCCCTGCACCCCCTGTTAGGGGGATCTCGCTCCTTCCAGTCACGGTCATTTCATGACTTGTTAAAACACGCTCCCTTATATGTTGAGATACATCCTCTTAACCCCCTGCGCCCCCTGTTAGGGGGATCTCGCTCCTTCCAGTCGCGGTCCCTTCGGGACTTGTTAAAACACGCTCCCTTATATGTTGAGACACCTCTTCTTAACCCCGACTGGCGTCGTGCGGCTCGCTTTCGAATGTCCGCCGGACATTTAAAGATTACTTTGTTTTTCCAACGTTTCCATTCTGGATTGTTTCATGAAATTCCACGTGCCGAAATTATAGGAAAGACCAATGAGAATGCAGCGGCCGAGATTGTTCCGGTAAGTGTCTTCCACATATTCGGCGGATGCAACGTGAGAGAATGATTTGGCACTTCCGAGGATGTCGTATGCGGAAAGGCTTACCGTGAATGACCCGATATCCTTCGCTATTTTCAGGTTAAGCAGCCAGTCAGGGGTGTTGTAACCGTCGCTGAAACCGCTGTAGCCGTTGAAGTCGAAGCGGCCTTCGGCTTCCCAGCCGTTTCTGTTCTTCCACAACGCCTCGGCGTATGCATTGTACCTCCAGTTGTTTATTTTCGAGTCGGCATAGGCGGAATAGCTTGTCCTGGCGTTGTTGGCTGAAGCACCCCCTCTCAATGACCAGTTCCTGATTTCGTATTTCAGGTCAGCATTCAGAGACCAGTTCAGATTCATGGTCCTGTTTTCCTTGAAACCGCTACTTCCGCTGTAGAACTCGCTGCCGTTTTTGTCTCCGTAGAACCATGACATCATTTCCGCATAATCGAATTCTTCGGTGTCGATACCGTTCACAGGGCCGTCGGCAATGTATATGGTTCCGGAACTGAAAAACATTTTCGGCGTGATTGTCAGATTCAGGCTTTTCTTCTTGTTAAGCTGCTGGAGATAAGTCACGTTCAGGCTTGCATTATAGCGCGGACGCCGGGAATTCACCGGAATGGAGTAGCGCACTGCAGATGCGTCATACCAGCTCGCACGTGTGATTTCGTTCACGTCTACGGAACCTGCCAGCCTTATGCTGATGTAATTATTCCCGTATCGTGGTCTGCCATGAGTCACATTCAGATTGACATCCTGGTGATACCCTGTTTTCAGGTAGATATTGCCTGTAGAGATGTCAATCGGATTCGAAACATCGAGGACGGTACTGTTTGCGTCGCCACGCAGCGGGGCTACACTTCTGCCTTGCGACATCAGAACATAGCTCCAGTCTTCGTCGCTGAGGGAAAAATGGAGATGGGGACCGGCATTGACCTGCCAGAAAGAATAATCATTTTCCACTGCACCGAATGCTTTTGAAAAACGGGAGACATTATCTTCATATACGTCCAGTCCTAAGATTGTCTTAAAGTTTTTCTTTCTGCCCAGTTCAATGTCGTATATGGCGTCGAACGCCTGCCTTATGCCGATATTCCTGTCCGAGGAATATCGGGAGTAGTATTCGTTGCGGCTGCAGTCGGCGGCATTTTCTGCATCCCTGTTGTCGTCTGATGTGCTGAAATCCACGGACAATTCGGAAGATATGCTCCAGTTGCGGGATAATTTGCCTGAATAGTCCGCAACTCCGTTCAGATACAGCCCGTCGGATTTGTCTGCATAGAGCAGACTGCGTTCAACTGTTGATGCCAGGTAACGGGTAATGGAGGACTCACCGCTGTTTCCGCGCGTACCGTCGTATCCGATGTTCCCTTCGAATGAGATGCGGTGTTTCATTTCGTTGTCCAGAAAATATTTCCCTCTCGCATTTATTTTTGCGCTGAAATCATCGGAATTTCCGGAGGTATATGATTCGCTTCCGTTGAGTTCCTCTCCGGCGGAATTTTCCGTGTAAGTCCTGCTTTTATCGGATGTCTTTTTCCGGTTATACTGGAAACTGGCCCTGATATCGAAGCCGCCGCTTGTCAAGGCTGTGAGTTGCGGAATCCCTATTTTGAAATCAGCCTTTGTCGAATAACTGATGTCGTTGCTTGTCCGGCTGCGGCTTGTCTCCAGCTGCTCTCCGGAACTCAGGAATGACGTGCGGTGCGATTCCGAGCGGTTGTTGTCATTACGGAAATCGTATGATGCGGCCGCGTTCGTGCTGAATCCGGAAATCCTGGAAGTATTGTAGTTCACCCCGGCCGATGCGATGTCGGACAATCCTGACGAGTTGCGTGACAGCCGGCCGGTATTCACATTGTTGCCGCCTCCGAGAATGGTTATGTTGTCATCGTCGCCATAGAACTGGGCATACAGTTTGGCATTGTACAGGCCTTGCGTACCGTCTGAGAATCTGTCACTTCCCTTGTCCTTGACGGAAGCTCCGCCCTCAGCCGACGCCCTGCCGAACCACGCTTCCCGGTATTCATCCTTCAGCTTCACATCCATTTCCTTTTCCTTTCCGGACAGCCCGAATCTTCCTCCATTCTCCTTGTCAATGACCCTTATCTGTCTGACAATAAATGCGGGCAGATTTTCCAATGCTTTCGACTGGTCGTCGAAAAAGAATGTCTTTCCCTCCACCGTTATCCTCTTCACCGGCTCGCCGTTTACCGTTACCCGTCCGTTGGCCACCTCTATGCCTGGCATCTTCTTCAGAAGGTCTCCGAGACTTGCATTGTTCCCTGTCCTGAAAGCCGTTGCATTGTAGATCAGGGTATCTCCCTTGACTGTCACCAGGTCGCCCATTTCGGTGATGCTGGCGCCTTCAAGTTCTTCCACGTCTTCCTCCAGCTTTACCTGAATGTAGCCGATATTCCGGGGTTCCAGCGTTCTCTCCTCGGCATACGGCTTGAATCCGAGCAGCTGCACGTTGACGACATATCTGCCTGCCGGGAAATTTGCCAGCAATGCGATACCGCGTTTGTCCGTAAAAGTGAATGAGGTTACGGTCGTATCTCCAACAGGAACGATGTACACTGTAGCCATCTGTACCGGTCTGCCGTTGCCTGCTTCCGTAACCCGCACAGTCAGTGCGCTCTTCTCTTTTGGCTCGGTTTCCTGACCGTAAGCAATGGAGCCGGCGATATAAAGGATGAATGCAATTGTCGGTATCAGGCCTTTCATGTGGTTCGTTTTATTTTTTGGTTAAATTATGTGGGGTACTGATTTTTTGCTAATTTAAAAAAAAATCACCGGATACAAATTTATTCACTTTATTTTAAAAATAGTGTCCGGTAAAAATATCGGGACTAAAACAGACCGTATATCAGGTTCCATACGAGAAATCTGCCGAATTTGCCGGCAAGCATGAGGACAATACTCCAGAAAGGCCTGGCCTTGTAGAATCCCAGGGCTATCGCTATTACATCTCCTATTATCGGCACCCAGCAGACAAGGGCAAGCCATACACCATATTTGTCAATTCTGACTTTCTGCCTTTCAAGTGTTTCAGGTTTTACCTTGAACCATTTTTCGATCCATTCCCATTTTCCTATCCAGCCGATGAAATAAGTGAAGACACTTCCGAGCCAGTTGCCGAGGGTGCCGACTATAAGGCAGCCGGCAGGATCGCCGGTTGCGGCCAGTACGGCCAGATAAATGGCGTCCGAACTGAATGGAAATATCGTCGCCGCAAGAAATGTTCCGAGAAATAATCCCGGAAGCCCGAGATTTTCAAGCCCCCACATCGGCTACTTTCTTTTGTCTCTGAAAAAACTGCTGACAAGACTGCCGCATTCGCCGGCCCTTATGCCTTCGCTTACTTCTGTTTTCGGGTGAAGAAGGGACGGAGAGAAGAGGGAAAACCCGCGTTTCGGATCACTGCATCCGTAGACGATTCTGCTTATCCGGGCCCAGTTCAATGCTGCGGCGCACATCGGACACGGCTCTACGGTAACATACAATGTACAGTTTTCGAGATATTTTCCTCCGAGAGCCTGTGTTGCAGCGGTTATGGCTATCATTTCCGCATGTGCGGTAGGATCTTTCAGCCTTTCCGTCATGTTATGGCCCCGGGCTATTATGCGGCCGTTGCATGCGATGACGGCACCTACAGGCACCTCGTCTTCTTCAAATGCGGTCGAGGCCTCTTTCAGGGCCTCCTGCATGAATATTTCATCCTGATTTTCCATAATTACGGCAAAGATAGTCACTTTCGCTGACAAATGACAGCAGGCGCATTCATCGTACCTGGGCAGTACTCGGGATTTTTCCGGATAAAGTTCACTATCTTGCCCGACCGGTGCTGAAATCCGAAATTTATATGTAAGTTTGCAGTCATGAATTGAAAGTCATTGAAATGGGAAAGTTCAGAATTCTGATAAAGGCAGCAGCTGCCGTTGTTCTGCTGGCTGCCGCACATACGGTTTCAGAAGCCAGACCTGGAATCGAGGCCGGTTATGTCAACGCGCAGTACAGATCGAAATTCGTTGCCTCGTCCGATATTGCCGATTCCTTCTGCATGAACGGTTTTTTCGTAGGGGCAAGTTCGGATACGAGACTTTATTCGAACAAGCTGTTTTTCAATACAGGCCTTTATTACAACATGCTGAAACGTTCTGAAGTCCAGGATCTTTCAATCGCAAGAATGTCAGGGACCAGATCTGAACACTCACTTTCCGTTCCGCTTCAGCTGAAATTCAGGTTCTATCTCAGATATTCGATAAATATGTTCATATACGCCGGCCCTACTCTGGATTTCGGATTCGTTTCGGATGTGAGGTACAGTGTCAGGAGCGAGGCGTTGGGACTGGAAGGCAACATATCTTACAATTACTATAACGGCAGGATCAGAAGCAGCAATATCCCGGAGGAATATCTGCGCGGTGTCGAAGAGGTGCTTCCTGATGCCAGATACAACTGGTTCGATGTCTCCATGGGCGGAGGAGTCGGCTTCGAATTCCTGAAATTCATCGAACTGCGAGCCGGATATGACTGGGGTCTGCTCAACAGATACAGACAGTCGTATTCGGACGACATGCTTTGCAGACGGAATCAGGTGTATGTAGCTCTCGGCTTCAGATTCTGAGCCTTGCCAAATTGATTCAAACCGAAATGAAAATATCTGAAAGAATAAAGGGAATGGCAAGTTCCCCTATAAGGAAACTTACGCCATTGGCCGATGAAGCCAAATCGAGAGGGATAAAAATATATCATCTCAATATCGGACAGCCGGATATCAAGACTCCTTCCAAGGGACTCGAGGCTTTGAGAAAAATCGACAGGACAGTGCTTGAATACAGTCCTTCACAAGGATTCAGGTCACTGCGGGAAAAGATTTCCGATTATTACCGCAGATGCGGGATGGAATTTACGCCTGACGAGATAACTGTCACTTCAGGTGCGTCGGAAGCTGTGCTTTTTTCTTTCCTGGCATGTATGGATCCGGGCGACGAACTTATAACGACGGAACCGACTTATGCCAATTATCTGGCATTCGCCGATGTGGCCGGAGTAAGGGTCAGGACTTTGAAGACGCATATAGAAGACGGTTTTGCCCTGCCTCAGGTGGAACATTTCGAGGAACTTATCACTGACAGGACAAGGGCGATTCTTATCTGCAACCCGAACAACCCTTCAGGAACATTGTATACAGCAGCCGAGATGCGGATGCTGGCCGACATAGTCAGGAAGCATGACCTGTACCTTTTTTCGGACGAAGTCTACAGAGAGTTCGTTTATGACGGGAAAGAGTATTTGTCTGCGGGACATTTTGAGGAAATTGCGGAAAATGTCGTGCTGATAGATTCTTTTTCGAAGCGTTATTCGGAGTGCGGCATAAGGGTAGGAGCCCTGATTACAAAAAACCGCTCCATAACTCAGGGCGTTCTGAAACTTTGTCAGGCAAGGCTCAGTCCGCCTCTTCTCGGGCAGATAGTCGCGGAAGCCTCGTGCGGGGAAGATTCATCCTACCTTGAAAACGTCATAAGAGAATATGACCAGAGGCGTAAGATTCTTCTTAAAGCAATGTCCGGAATTCCGGGCGTAGTGACGTCGACCCCTCACGGTGCGTTTTATGCCATGGCAGCCCTTCCTGTCGATGATGCGGAAAAATTCTGTGCATGGTGTCTGAGGGACTTTCAGTATGAAGGCGAGAGCGTAATGCTTGCTCCTGCGAACGGATTTTACATCACGCCCGGTCTGGGGACCAATCAGGTCAGGATTGCTTACGTGCTGAAATCAGAGGATCTCGAAAGGGCTGTCTTCCTGCTCGGAAAGGCTCTCGGACAGTATCCGGGAAGAAAATATTAGTGCCATATAAATATTGGTAATGTATCCGATAATTCGTATCTTTGCACGATTGTCGGATTTTTTGCATTGCCGGCAGGTTATAAGTCAGTTGAATAATTATTTTGAATTTTATGTCGATAGCAGGTTTGTTTAAAAAAATGTTCGGAACCAAGGCGGAAAGGGATTTGAAGCAGTTGCAGCCTATTCTTGCAAAGGTTCTGGCAGCATACGATGAAATAGACAAGTTGTCTCTGGACGAACTCAGGGCAAAGACCGATGAACTCCGTAAGATTGTCCGCGACAGGATTGCGGAAGATGAGGGCAGGATAGCCCAGATCAAGGAGGAACTGGAGAAGGATATACCCCTCGACAGGAAGGAAGCGCTTGCTACCGAATCCGACAAGCTGGTCAAGAAGGTCGACGAGGATATAGAGGCTGTCCTGAATGAAATTTTGCCGGAAGCCTTCGCCGTAATGAAATCCACGGCCCGCCGGTTCAAGGAAAATCCGGAAATAAGGGTCAAGGCTACTGATTTCGACAGGTTGCTGAGCACTACAAAGGATTTCGTCAGGATAGAAGGCAATGAGGCCGTATGGCAGAACCACTGGATGGCCGGCGGAAACGAAGTGACCTGGGACATGGTGCACTATGATGTGCAGCTTATAGGCGGTATCGTCCTTCATCAGGGCAAGATTGCGGAGATGGCTACGGGAGAAGGTAAAACCCTTGTAGCAACCCTGCCTGTTTTCCTGAATGCCCTGGCCGGAAAAGGCGTCCATGTAGTCACCGTCAACGATTATCTGTCGAAACGAGACTCCGAATGGATGGGACCGCTTTACATGTTCCACGGCCTCTCGGTAGACTGCATCGACAAGCACCAGCCGAACAGTGAAGCAAGGAAGAGGGCATACGCCTGCGACATTACCTTCGGTACGAACAATGAATTCGGTTTCGATTACCTGAGGGACAACATGGCGATCTCTGTCAACGACCTTGTACAGAGAAAGCATCATTACGCAATAGTCGATGAGGTGGATTCTGTCCTTATTGACGATGCAAGAACACCTCTTATCATATCCGGCCCGGTTCCGAAAGGGGATGACCAGCAGTACATCGAATTCAAGCCTTATGTCGAGAAACTGTACAACAATCAGAAGACTCTCGTCACTTCCACATTGAACGAGGCAAGGAAACTTATCGCTGCCGGAGACGAGAAGGAGGGCGGCAAACTTCTTTTGAGGGCATACAAGGGACTTCCGAAATACAAACCGCTCATAAAGTATCTCAGCGAGCCGGGAATCAAGCAGCTGCTTCAGAGAACCGAGAATTATTACATGCAGGACAACGAACGCGAAATGCCTGTGGTGACGGATCCTCTTTTCTTCGTGATAAACGAGAAGCAGCACTCCGTAGAAATGACCGACAACGGCCATGACCTCCTCAGCGGCACCCTTTCCGATCCTAAGTTCTTCATACTTCCCGATGTGGGATCGGCCATTGCCGAAGTGGAGAAAAGCGACCTTTCACCTGAGGAAAAGAGTGCGAAGAAAGACGAAATCATGGCGGATTTCGCCATCAAGTCCGACCGCGTCCATACTGTCAACCAGCTTCTGAAAGCATACGCAATGTTCGAGAAAGATGTCGACTATGTGATTATGGACAACAAGATCAAGATTGTCGACGAGCAGACCGGACGTATCATGGAAGGCCGCCGCTGGAGCGACGGACTCCATCAGGCCGTAGAAGCCAAGGAGAGTGTGAAGGTCGAGGCTGCCACGCAGACTTTTGCAACAATCACTCTCCAAAACTACTTCAGGATGTATCACAAGCTTGCCGGCATGACAGGTACGGCAGAGACCGAGGCGGGCGAGTTCTGGTCGATATACAAACTGGATGTAGTCGTGATTCCTACAAACAAGCCTATAGCCAGAATCGACAACGATGATCTTATATACAAGACGAAGAAGGCCAAGTACGAGGCTGTCATCAACAAGATAGTGGATCTTACCTCGGAGGGCCGTCCGGTTCTGGTCGGCACCACCGATGTCGAGACGTCGGAACTTCTGAGCAGGATGCTCAAACTCAGAGGCATCCAGCATCAGGTCCTCAATGCCAAGCAGCATGCGCGCGAGGCTGAAATCGTAGCTCACGCAGGTCAGACAAGCACAGTGACAATTGCCACCAACATGGCCGGCCGAGGAACGGATATCAAGCTTTCGGAAGATGTACGCAAGGCAGGCGGTCTTGCCATTATCGGTACGGAACGCCATGACAGCCGCCGTGTTGACCGTCAGCTCAGAGGACGTGCAGGACGTCAGGGAGATCCGGGTTCTTCGACCTTCTATGTTTCGCTCGAAGACAAACTCATGAGGCTTTTCGGTTCCGAAAGGATAGCTTCCGTGGTCGACAAACTCGGAATGCAGGACAATGAAGCCCTCGAATCATCGATGCTTTCCAGCTCTATCGAGAGGGCGCAGAAGAAAGTCGAGGAAAACAATTTCGGGATAAGAAAGAGACTTCTGGAGTACGATGACGTCATGAATTCCCAGAGGGAAGTCATCTATACGAAGAGACGCAATGCCCTTGTCGGCGACAGGGTAGATATAGACGTGATGAACATGATGCAGGATACTGCCGAGATTGTCGTGGAAAATTGTGAAGGCTACGATTTTTCATCATTCAACGAGGCCGTAATGCGCCTTATGTCCATCGATGCCGGATTCGATGAGGTATTCTACAATAAGGCTACTCCGAAGGATCTGAGCGACAGACTTTTCCACAACATGCTCGATGTATATTCGCGCAGGATGGATACCATGACTCAGAAAGCATATCCGATCATAAAGGAAGTATATGAGAAGCAGGGTGCCATCTATCAGAATATAGCCATTCCGATTTCCGACGGCCGCAAGATGATGACTTTGTCGGTGAACCTCAAAAAGGCATACGAGACGGAAGGGAAGGAGATAGCAAGGGCCTTGAGCAAGACCATAACTCTCTATCAGATAGATGAACATTGGAAAGAGCATCTCCGTGACATGGATGACCTTAAACAGTCTGTCCAGAATGCGACTTACGAACAGAAGGACCCTCTGCTCATATACAAGTTCGAAAGCTTCAACCTTTTCAAGGCCATGCTCGAATCCTTGAACAAGGATATCCTTTCATTCCTTTTCAGGGCGCATATTCCTTTGAGGGATGCTTCTCAGGCACAGGCTCCGGCCCCGGCACGCAAGCCCGACATGAGTCAGATGCGGACAAGCCGTACGGATCTTGTAACGAACGGTCCGGACCAGAAGAGCAAGATGCCTGTTCATGTTGAAAAGACTGTCGGCCGCAACGATCCTTGTCCATGCGGCTCGGGCAAGAAATACAAGAACTGTCACGGACGCAATCTGAATTAAGTGCAATTTTGAAAAAAATCTATAATATGGCTAAAATAGAACAGGCTGCAAATGTCAATCTTGTCAGCCGCATATCTTCCGGAACCTATTTCAAGGGAGAGATCGTTTCTCCCAATGATCTCAGAATAGACGGGAAATTTGTCGGCAGCATTGTTTCCGACGGCAAGGTCGTCGTTGGCGAGACTGCCGACGTGGATGCACAGATTGCCTGTGTCAATGCTGATGTCTGGGGCAAGACCAGAGGCAGCTTTACGGTCAAGGACACGATGTCCATCAAGAGCGACTGTTCGGTCGAAGGGGATCTGAAGGTACGCAAACTTATAGTGGAGCTCGGAGCTTCATTCAACGGAACCTGCAAGATGATTACCGAGCAGGAGTATGACAAGATAGCTGCTGGGATGTCCGGAAAGGATGCCCGTCAGGCGGCTGAGCACAACGAGCAGCGCAACGGCAAGAAGGAATAGAAACGAAAAAAGGGTAAGCTTGATACATCGCACCGCTACAACCGCCTACCCTTGCTACCTTCCGGTCCTGGGGGAATTCAGCAGGAGCTGGTCGTGTATGACTTACCCGAATGCAAATGTAGTGCTTTTTTTCGGAATACAAAAATTTATTCTTTAAACGCACTTCATTTCAGGCTGTCGAAGATGAACGGAAGCATGTCGTCGACTCTGTCGAAAACCATTGTCTTCTCTTTGCCTGCAAGAATGATTTTCATGTCACGGCCTGCCCTGGTCTGATATTCGGCCATGACCTGTCTGCATGCCCCGCATGGACTTGCCGGCAGCCTGCAAGGTTCTCCGTTCTGTGAAGCGGTGATTGCTATGGCTTCGATGGCTGCATCCGGATATCTTGAACATGCGTAGAACATGGCTGTCCTTTCAGCGCACAGTCCGGAAGGATATGCGATGTTTTCCTGGTTGCTTCCGGTTACGGTTTCGCCATTGCTGAGTCTGACGGCTGCACCGACCCTGAATCCGGAATAAGGTGAATATGAATTTTCAGTAGCAGCGGCAGCCGCTTCGACAAGAGCCAGATCTTCGGGTGCGAGTTCATTCCTGTCGTCATATTCCCGGTAGCGGATGTTTATTTCCTTCTGTATCATATCCGATAGTGTTTAGGATTCAAATATACGCAGAAGCCGAGAGCAGAGCAAATTTATTTGCTCTGCCGAGGCGCAACAGTATATGTGGCCGTCAGGCCAAATATACGCAGAAACTGAGAGCAAAGAAAACTTATTTCATTGCCGAAGTGCAACAGTATATGTGGCCGTCAGGCCAAATATACGCAGAAACTGAGAGCAAAGGAAATTTTAAGTCAACATAATGAAAAACAGTCATGAAAGTATGTATCGGTTTGTCCGGAGGAGTCGACTCCAGCGTGGCTGCCCTTCTTCTCAAGAAGGCAGGGTATGATGTCTTCGCGCTTTTCATGCAGAACTGGCATGATACTACAGGCACCCTTCACGGGGACTGCGAATGGGAGGAAGACCGTTTTGTAGCCGAAATGGTGGCGAGGAAAATCGGGATTCCGTTTTATTTCGTGGATCTGAGCGATGAATACCGCAAACGCGTCGTGGATTACATGTTCGACGAATATTCCAAAGGCCGGACTCCGAATCCTGACGTACTGTGCAACAGGGAAATCAAGTTCGACGCTTTCATGAAATGTGCACTCAGCCTCGGTGCTGACTATGTCGCAACAGGGCATTACTGCAGGAAAGACGAGATAACCGGACAGGACGGAAAGACGATATATCGCATTTTTGCCGGTTCCGACCCGAACAAGGACCAGAGCTACTTCCTTTGCCAGCTTACTCAGGAACAGCTTTCCAGGGCGATGTTTCCCATCGGAGATATTTCAAAGCCGGAAGTCAGGAGGATAGCTGCGGAAGCGGATCTGCCGTCGGCCGACAAGAAGGATTCGCAGGGAATATGTTTTGTCGGAAAAGTGGATCTGCCCGTTTTCCTGCAGCAGAAACTAAAGCCTTCGGAAGGCGATGTAGTGGAAGTGTATGATGCTTATTTTCAGAATAATGCCCGGTATGCTTTCGTTCATGACACTCTTTATTCCCTGAAAAAGGATCATTCATCGGGAGATGTGCAGATGATAACCGATTATATATCGGAGACCAGGTCGCTGAAGGTCAATGATCCCGCCCATGAGTTTCATGCCGAGGGCAATCCGGACAATGAGGGTGGGTGTTCGGCACAGTCGCCTTTTTCGGAAGAAAAGATCAGGGCCCTTTCAGACGATGACTTCATGAGGCTGTCTGCTCCGATAACGTATGATATAAAATTCGAGACAGAGACATACCGCAGCGGGAAGAAACATGTAAGGAAGACCAGATACAAGGACAATCCGTACGGAAAGATTGTCGGCAGGCATGACGGGGCGCAGTTCTATACTATCGGGCAGCGGAAAGGACTGAACATAGGAGGACATAAGGATTCCCTGTTTGTCATCGGGACAGATATCCCGTCAAACACTATTTATGTAGGTGAGGGACATACGCATAAGGGCTTGTCAAGAAGCTGTCTGAGAGTCGCTCCGGAGGATGCCCACTGGATAAGGGAGGATATGCCGATGCTTGCAGGGGATATACGGCGGTACAGGGTAAGAATCCGTTACAGACAGCCGCTTCAGGATGCTACTCTTGTAATGCGGCCGAACGGGCTTTATATACTTTTCGATACTCCTCAGAGAGGAATCACTCCAGGTCAGTTCGCTGTCTGGTACGACAGGGACGAGATGGTCGGTTCAGGGGTGATCGGGTGATCAGGTCCCGGCGGCAGCGGACTGACCGGCCAGCATTCCGGTAGAAAAGGCCGCCTGCAGATTGTACCCTCCAGTGTCTCCATCGATATCGATGACTTCCCCGGCGAAAAACAATCCCCTGACGAGTTTCGATTCCATGGTTCTGGGCGATATTTCGTCTGTGGATATTCCTCCTGCAGTCACGACGCATCTTTCATATCCTACGTATCCCTGAATCCTGAATTCCCAGTTTTTCAGCCTGTCCGCAAGATTGCGCACGTCTGCCGTTCCGCATGACTTCATGAATCCGTCGATGAGCGATACCGGCATCAGTTTGCCCAGAAGAATACGGAACATGTCGCTGCGGTTTTTCCCGCGGCTTCTTCTGTCTGCCGTGATTCCATCCCACAGCGCAGCTATCCTTTTGTTCAGGACGGCAGTTTCGACGGCGGGTTTGAGGTCGATACGGAATTTTACCTTGGATCCGTTCCGGACGGCTGACACGCATCTTCTGCTCACCCTGAAACCTGCGGGACCTTCGATTCCTCCGTCAGTGAAATCGATGTCTCCGAATTCAGTATGCGCCTCATTACCGTCTATTTCCACCGCAAGGGAAATATTTTTCAGCTGGTTTCCCATAAGGGATTTTCCGAGTTCCGTCAGTCTGGTTTCCCTCGGTATATGTCCTGCATTCCTGTTTTTTCCGTCAGTTATTTTGTAATCTTCAGGTACGAGAGCCGTCAGGGACGGAAAACAGGACTTTATCCTGTGACCGGATTTTTCCGCCCACAGGTAGCCGTCGCCTGTGGATCCGGTAGCAGGGTAGGAGAGGCCTCCGGTTGCGACTATTACTTTTCCCGCACGGATTTCAGTCCCTCCGGCCGTCAGTACGGTGAATCCGTCGCCGTTTTTTACAATATCACTTACTTCGCATCCTGTCATTATTTCAGCACCCGCATTGCAGGCGGCTTTTCTGAGGGTGTCCACTACGTCGGCCGCCTTGTGGGATGCGGGAAAAACCCTGTCTCCGCGCTCCGTCACAGTTTCGAGTCCGTGCCCGTTGAAAAATCTTACGGTATCTTCCGGGCTGAAATTATAGAAAGCATGTTTCAGGATATTCGGCTTGGGGTGTATGTGTACGGAAAAGTCCTGCCAGTCCTTGAGGTTCGTCATATTGCATCTTCCCTTGCCGCTTATCATGATTTTTCTTCCTGGTCTGGGCATTTTTTCCAGAACGACAGCTTCTGCGCCTGATTCCGAGGCACCTACGGCAGCCATGAGACCGGCTGCACCTCCGCCGATAATGACAATTTCTGCATTCATGGTAAAATAAAATACGGTACGGCTATGCAATATCAAAAATTTATCTTATTTTTGCAGTCCTTTCCGGAAGGAAAGCGTTAAAGGCCACTTTAGCTCAGTCGGTAGAGCAACGCATTCGTAACGCGTAGGTCGTGGGTTCGAATCCCATGAGTGGCTC
>CALUQM010000017.1 GCA_944322925.1 uncultured Bacteroidales bacterium | reverse complement strand
TCCCTAAATCGCAATCTCAGCGGTCTAGGGACTTATATTATCCTATGTTTGACAAAATCAAAGTGTCAAAGATAGGATAATAATGCTATAATTCGCGAGTATTTTTATTTCTTCCGCATATTGCCTTGCTGAAACGCTTGCGCATCATCCCATAAAAGTTAAATTTGCATGAAACTGCATTTTCAATGAAACTGATAACCCAAGTAGAATATCATACCCGCTGGGGCGAGGAACTTTTCCTGAGGGCCGGGGCAAAAATCTATCCTATGGAATACGGGGCGGGAGGCATTTGGACCGCTGTTATATGCAGGCTGAGACCGGACCCGGCCTTCGAATACAGGTACGAGGTGCATTCCGGGGGGCTGTGCCGGAGAACGGAATGGAAATCCCATGTCATAGCTCTACCCGACGGCTGCAGGGAGCCCGTAGAAGTGAAAGACAGCTGGAATGACGTACCTGAAGGACATCCTTTCGATACGTCGCCTTTTGCTGACGGGGTCTTTGCCGGGATTCCGGGCCGTCGCTGGAAAGCTGCCGGTACTGCAATACCGGTATTTTCATTAAGGTCGGAATCGGATTTCGGAATCGGGGAGTTCCATGATCTCAAACTGCTTGCCGACTGGGCTGCCGCGACCGGGCAGAAAATCATCCAGCTTCTTCCGGTGAACGATACTGCCATGACAGGGACATGGGAAGATTCATATCCGTACAATGCCAACTCTTCCTTTGCCCTCCACCCCCAGTTCATCCATCTTCCGGATGCAGGAGTCGAGGAAGATGAAGAATATCTGAGGCTGCAGGCCGGGCTGAACTCGCTTCCGGAGGTGGACTATGAGAAAGTGAACCGTGAAAAACAGAGGCTTTTGCGAATCGCTTTCGACAGGACTGGGCCACATATACTCAGAACCGGGGCATACAAGGCATTCGTAGAGGAAAACAGGGAATGGCTGCTGCCTTATGCGGCTTACCGTGCACTGGCGGAAGAACACGGCACTGCCGATTTCCGGAAATGGGAGCCCCGTCGCAAGCCGCGGAAAAAGGAGATGGACTACCACTGTTTCGTCCAGTACCACCTTCATATCCAGCTTTCCGACGCCAGGAACTATGCCAGGTCGAAAGGCGTAGTTTTCAAGGGGGACCTTCCGATAGGTGTCAGCCGCGACAGTGCCGATGCCTGGGTGAACGGAAACCTGTTCAATATGGATTCCCAGGCAGGAGCGCCGCCCGATGCTTTTTCTGTCGACGGGCAGAACTGGGGCTTCCCCACTTACGACTGGGATGAGATGGCCAGGGAAAATTATGCGTGGTGGAAAGCGCGCCTGAACAACATGTCCCGATACTTCGACATGTTCAGAATCGACCATATTCTCGGATTTTTCCGCATCTGGGAGATTCCTCTGCCTGAAAAGAGCGGACTTGCAGGCCACTTCAATCCGTCGCTTCCATATACCGGCAGGGAACTGGCCGCAGCCGGTTTCAATGTGCGGAAACTGAAGTCGGAAGGCGCCGTTTCCTGTCAGGGAGGAGGCAGTATCCGTACAGACGTCCTTTTCATTGAAGACCCGCACGGGAAAGGCCTTTGGCATCCGGGAATTTCCGCCCGTTCCACGTCTGCATACTCGAATCTCGATGAAGCCCGAAAGCAAGCTTTCGACAGACTTTACGATGATTATTTCTATCGCAGGCACAATGCTTTCTGGAAGCAGTCGGCAATGCGGAAACTGCCGCCGCTTCTTTCTTCAACAGGAATGCTTGCTTGCGGGGAAGACCTCGGCATGATTCCGGCCTGTGTCAAGGACGTGATGGACGAATACCGGATACTGTCTCTCGAGATTCAGAGAATGCCGAAATCTCCGGGCGAGGCTTTCGGCGATCCGTCGCATTATCCGTATTATTCCGTTTGTACTACTTCGACGCATGACATGAACCCGTTGAGGGCATGGTGGGAAGAAGACAGGAAGGTTACCGCATTGTTCTGGAAAGACGTGATGCACCGGGACGGCGAGGCCCCTGAAACGTGCGAGCCCTGGATCTGCCGTGAAATCGTGCGGCAACATCTCGAGTCGGCTTCCATGTTGGCGATTCTCCCTCTGCAGGACTGGTTTTCGATGGACGGGGACCTCAGATTTCCTGATCCTTTCAGAGAGAGAATCAACGTGCCTTCGGCATCGCGCCATTACTGGCGATACAGGATTCATGTCACTCTTGAATCGCTGCTTGCCAGGGATGATTTCAATCTTGTCGTGAAAAACATGATCGCCTGTTCGGGCAGATAATATGAGAGCATAAAAACAACACTGTATGAAAACATTATTTACCATTATGGCTGCATTGTCCGTTGCGGTTTCCCTTTACGGACAGGAAGCGGCTCCGTCGGGGGTTGAGGAACTTCTTTCTCCGGACGGGAATCTTTCGCTGAAATTCACGCTTACCGAAAGCGGGGCGCCATGCTACTGGCTCGATTTCAAGGACAGCAATGTGATATTGCCGAGCACTATGGGTTTTGAATTCAGGGGCAGGAAGCCTGAACCTAAATTCGAATACGGCGAAAAGCTCGTCGTCCGCCCGTACGGAGATGCAGACGGTTTTTACGACGGTTTCAGTATCGGAAACGTGTCGAGAAGCGAATTCGACGAAGTATGGGAACCCGTCTGGGGAGAAGAATCGAGTATCCGCAATCATTACAACGAGATGGCGGTAACACTCGAACAGGACGCTTCCGGCAGGGAGATGGTCCTACGTTTCCGCCTTTATGACGACGGTCTCGGCTTCAGATATGAATTTCCGGAACAGGAACATCTGACGTATTTCGTTATCAAGGAAGAGCTAACGCAGTTCGCGATGACCGGCGACCATACTGCATTCTGGATTCCGGGAGACTATGATACCCAGGAATACGATTATGTGGAATCGAGACTTTCAGAAATAAGAGAACTGATGCCGTCGGCGATTACCGGCAATACTTCCCAGACGCCTTTCTCTATGACGGGCGTCCAGACTGCGCTTCAGATGAAGACCGATGAAGGGCTTTATATCAACATACATGAAGCCGCCCTGGTGGACTATTCTTGCATGCACCTCGATCTCGATGACGAAAGCATGGTGTTCACGTCGCATCTGACTCCTGATGCCCAGGGCTGGAAGGGATACATGCAGGCGCCGTGCAAGACTCCGTGGAGAACGGTAATGGTGACGGACGATGCGCGGGACGTGCTCGCATCGAGGCTTATCCTGAATCTCAACGAGCCGTGCGCCTACGGGGACGTTTCGTGGATCAAACCCGTGAAATACATGGGAGTCTGGTGGGAAATGATTACCGGGAAAAGCACATGGTCCTATACCGACCTGCCTTCGGTAAAACTGGACGATACCGGCTACGGCACGTGCAAACCGAACGGACGCCACGGGGCCAACAACGAAAATGTGCGCAGATACATAGACTTTGCTTCAGAGCACGGGTTCGACCAGTTGCTGGTAGAAGGCTGGAACACAGGCTGGGAGGACTGGTCTGGGAAATCCAAGGATTACGTTTTCGATTTCATGACACCGTATCCTGACTTCGACATCGAAGCCCTGAACGAATATGCCGGCTCCAAAGGCATTAAGCTCATGATGCACCACGAGACTTCGAGTTCGGTGCGCAACTATGAGCGTCATATCGATGCAGCGTACGAACTGATGGACAAGTACGGTTACAACGCTGTGAAAAGCGGATATGTCGGCGACATAATCCCGAGAGGAGAGCACCATTACGGGCAGTGGATGAACAACCATTATCTTTATGCAGTCAAAAAGGCCGCTGAGCACAGGATAATGGTCAATGCCCATGAGGCCGTGCGTCCGACAGGCCTCTGCAGGACCTATCCTAACCTTATAGGCAATGAATCCGCCCGGGGTACGGAGTACCAGGCTTTCGGCGGAACGAAACCGCACCATGTCACCATACTTCCGTTTACACGCCTGCAGGGAGGCCCTATGGATTTTACCCCGGGTATTTTCATGATGGACATAGAGAAGATGAATCCGGACAATCACTCGCATGTCAATTCCACCATAGCCAATCAGCTTGCCCTTTACGTCACCATGTATTCGCCTCTGCAGATGGCGGCCGATCTTCCTGAGCATTATCAGGCTTATCCCGATGCATTCCAGTTCATCAAGGATGTAGCTGTCGACTGGTCGGAAAGCCGGTATCTGCTGGCCGAACCCGGAGACTATATAGTCATTGCCCGCAAACCGAAAGATGAAACATGTCCGTTTGCCTGGTTCATAGGGGGTGTGACAGACGAAAATGCAAGAACGCTCGAATTTTCCCTGGATTTTCTCGAACCAGGCAGAAAATACGAGGCGACTGTATATGCCGATGCTCCTGATGCCGACTATAGGACGAATCCCGAGGCCTACGGGATTTCGGTCAGGAAAGTGACCTCGAAGACGAAACTCAGGATGCACGCGGCTCCTGGAGGCGGATTCGCTGTTTCCATAAGGGAGATTGCTGATTGATTTGGAAAATTGAAAATCATTTTTATAACTTTGCGGCGATTATAAGACGAAAATAAAGCAGTTATGAAAATGGTTTTTGCAACGGGCAATAGCGGAAAACTGCGTGAGGCATCAGAAATTTTAGGCAAGGGATTCGAGCTCGTTACCCCTGCACAGATGGGAATCCTTGAGGATATTCCCGAGACCGGCAACACTCTGAGGGCCAATTCGCAACAGAAGGCGGACTATATATGGCAGCATTGCCATTACGATTGTTTTGCCGACGATACGGGTCTCGAAGTGGATGCACTCGGAGGCGCTCCCGGCGTCCATACGGCAAGATATGCCGGTGACGGCAAGGACTTCGACAGGAATATGGACAAGCTGCTGGATGAACTTGCCAGAAAAGAGATGGAAGCCTCTCTCATGAGTTCCATGGGGATAGCTCCGAAAAAGAACCTGCGGAAAGCACGCTTCAGAAGCGTCGTAACTCTTATTCTCAACGGGGAGAGACATTTTTTCAACGGCATTCTTGAAGGCAGGATTGCACGGAGCAAGTCAGGCAGGGGCGGTTTCGGCTATGATCCGGTATTTATCGCGGACGAGTATCCTGATGTCACCCTGGCCGAAGTCACGGAAGATCAGAAAAATTCCATATCCCACAGGGGCAAGGCGCTAAGGGCAATGGCTGATTTCCTGAACTCCGGAGAAGGTACCGCAGAAATCAGGGAAGACGCCTGAATCTTATGCTGAACAATTCCGAATTCATATTGCTGCATACGACAAGGTATGGGGACAAATCCATTATTCTCCATACCTTGTCTAAGGAATATGGCAGGAAAGGGCTTTTCGTGAAAAATATTTCACACCGTTCGTCCACCTCTCTTTTCTTTCCTCTGAGCATACTTGAAGCCGACATTCTGGAGACATCCGGTTCCGGGCTTTTCAATGCGAGAAACATCGTGTCCCGGTATCCGTTGACGGGAATCCGGAACAATCTGATGAAGAGCGCCATATCCATGTTTCTCAGTGAGGTGCTTTTCCGGGTCGTGAAGGAAGGGATGGCGGACCAGTCTCTTTATGATATGTGCGTGAGGAATATCCTCCTGCTCGATGCCATGGATTCGGATTTCAGCAATTTCCACCTGTATTTCCTTCTGGAATTCATCATATCGCTGGGATTCAGTCCCGAGCCGGCAGATCTCGAGCCTTTCGTGCGGGAGAATCTTCCGGTGGTTTCACGTTTCGTCGGCCGGCCTTTTTCCGAAGCCATGCTCGTGCCGATGACTGGAGACATGCGGAACAGCCTTGCCGAAAGTCTCCTGAAATACATAGAATTCCATACGGAGTCGGCTGTCAATGTCAATTCATTGAAAGTCCTGCATGAACTTTTGAGGTAGCTGGCAGTATTCCGGTTCACTCGGAGCCGGCCCAGATATAGACCTTGTCCGAGCGCCTGAGTTTGTCCGTCTGCCCGCCGAGGTTGACGGGGACGGAGCAGTATGTGCCTTTACCGGCTTCAGAGACCGGTTTCAGATCCACCCTTATTTCGGAAACGGCCGTTTCCACTACTCCGGTAGAGGGGCCGATGATGAGGATATTGTCCCCTGTCTTGAGCGGGGCGGATTCGACGAGGATTTCCGCTACTCCGAGTTTCGCGAACCAGTTTGTCACTTTCCCGCAATACACTTTCCTGCGTGTGGCCTTGCTGCCGTAGACTTCGCTCCATTCCCCGAGACGCGCCCCCTGGTAATACCCGTCCCAGAAACCTCTGTTGAAGACCTCGGCAAGTCCGGACTTGAGGCTGGCGGCAAGTTCCGGCGTGTATCTGCCTTCGCAGACCGCATCGGCGGCTTGTCTGTAGCATGACGCCGTCCGCTTTACGTATTCTGCCGAGCGGGCCCTTCCTTCGATCTTGAATACCGTCACTCCGGCTTCTATTATCTTGTCCATGAATTCGATGGTACACAGATCTTTAGGGGACATGATGTATTTGTTGTCGATGACAAGGCTGTTTCCCGTTTCGAGGTCTGTGACTTCATACCCTCGCCGGCATATCTGATAGCAGGCCCCGCGGTTTGCCGACGCCCCGTATTCATGAAGGCTGAGGTAGCATTTACCGGATATGGCCATGCACAACGCGCCGTGGGCGAACATTTCGATTTCCACACGGCGTCCTGACGGCCCCTTGATGTCTTCCGAATCTATGATGGACTTTATTTCCCTGACCTGATGCAGGTTCAGTTCGCGTGCAAGCACTATGACATCTGCGAACTGCGAATAAAACCGCAGCGCCTCTGCATTCGAGATACTCAGCTGGGTGGATATGTGGACCTCGATCCCGATGGAGCGGGCATACATGATTGCGGCCATGTCGGAGGCTATGACTGCCGTTATCCCCGCTGCCTTTGCGGCATCGAGGGTCCTGCGCATGTCTTCGAGATCTTCCTGATAAAGTACGATGTTCAGCGTCAGGTAGGACTTGATGCCATGCTGCCTGCACATCCCGCATATTTCCGGAAGGTCCTCTGTCTTGAAATTATTGGCGGAGTGGGATCTCATGTTGAGTCTTTCGACTCCGAAATAAACCGAATCCGCCCCTCCCTGAATCGCAGCCTGCAGGCATTCGAAATTGCCTGTAGGCGCCATTATCTCTATGTCTTTCTTTTTCATCATCTGTTTCTTCCGAGCAGCCTGTCGGCATACCGGTGCAACATTTCATAGCGGACTTTGCCGAGGCCGATCATGCCTGCGCAGTCCATCGCCTGGGCGTGAAGCTTGATTATCTCGTACTTGACATCCTCGTCGATTCCCAGATTTCCGTATATTTCCTTGACTCTGGCTATTTTGGCTGCCTTGTCCGTCTCGTTTCCGGTCTTCATCTCCATGGCCCGAAGCAGTGCCGTCTTTCCGTCTGACTGGGACACGACTCCCGACTGTTCCATTTCCCCGCCTTTTTCCAGGGCCCTTGTAAGCAGCCATGTCTTCTTGTTGTTTACGATATCCCCGCCTATCTTCTTGCCGAAAATCTCGGAATCCCCGTATGTGTCCAGATAGTCGTCGGTAATCTGGAAAGCAAGGCCGAGGTTGTATCCGAACTTGTACAGCAGATCGCAGGCCCTGTCATCGGCGCCGGCAATGACAGCTCCGAGTTTCGCGGAGCATGCAAGGAGTACGGCCGTCTTCAGGCCGATCATTTTCATGTAGGCGGCCATTGATACTTCCCTGTCGTTTTCGAATTCCATGTCGTATTGCTGTCCTTCGCAAACCTGTGCGGCCGTGGCGGTGAACAGCTCGAGAACTTTCGGCAGCACCTCCACCGGAGCCTTTGCGATTCTCCTGTAACTGTCTATAGACATGACGTCCCCCGATATTATTGCCGTATTGTCGTCCCATTTGCGGCATACGGTAGGCACGCCGCGGCGCATGTCGGATTTGTCCATAATGTCGTCATGGATCAGCGTAAAACTGTGGAACACTTCCAGGGCAGCGGCCGGTTCGAGGATTTTTTCGTCGAAACTGTCCTTGAACATGGAATATGCGAGAAGGCAAAGACGCGGACGGACCCGTTTCCCTCCTATTCCTATCATATATCTCAGAGGATCGTAAAGGCCTGCAGGGTCTGCAGGAAATTCGAGAGATCCGAACAGCTTGTCCAGAGTCTCTTCAATCTGGTTTTCGTTTATCATGACAGTTGCAGTAAATATGACGCCGGTCAAATATACAACAAAATTTTCGATTATCTTTGCAGAGTTAAACGGAATGGAAATGCAGCCAGAAAAGACAGCGACAGTCGTCAAGCATACCGGAAGCCATTATTTGTTGTCATGTCTGCCGGAATGGAATCTTTTTCCCGCCGTTCTGAGAGGAAAAATCAGACTGAAGGGAAACTCGGCTACCAATCCTGTCGCGGTAGGAGACAAGGTTTCCTACGAAGTCCCGGACGGGAATCCCGTTCCGGAAAATCCGGCTGTCATAACATCAGTGCTCGAACGCCGCAACTATGTCATCAGGAAATCGGCGAACCTGTCGAGACAGGCCCATATCATAGCAGCCAATCTCGACAAGGCCTTTCTTGTAGTCACCCTCGATTTCCCCGAAGTAAAACTTCCGTTTCTCGACCGTATCCTTCTCACCTGCGAAGTGTACAATGTACCGCCGATAATCGTCATGAACAAGATCGACCTTTTCCGTGATGCGTATTCGGAGCAGCTCAAGGCTTTCCATCATATTTACGAAAGCGCGGGCTACCGGGTCCTCGAGGTTTCGGCCCTGACGGGGGAAGGCATTGATATTCTGAAGGAAGAATGCAGCGGGTCCGTTTCTCTTTTTTCCGGCGTATCCGGGGTAGGGAAGTCGTCTCTGATAAAGGCGATGGATCCCGGACTCGATCTGAAAACGGGAGAGATTTCGGAAGCGCATCTCCAGGGCCGCCATACGACTACCTTTTATGAAATGTATCCGCTTTCCTCGGGAGGATTCATCATCGATACTCCCGGCATAAGAGGCTTCGGTCTCGTGGATATCAAGCCTGAAGAAATCGCACTGTATTTTCCGGAAATGCTGAAGGCATCGGAAAACTGCCGTTTCGCTCCATGTACGCATACTCATGAACCCGGCTGCGCGGTAAAAGCGGCTGTTGAGGACGGGACGATAAGCAGCGAAAGATATTTTTCATATCTGGGCATGCTTGAAGAAGGGAAAAAATACAGATAATCACGGGAAGGGAATACGGCTGAACGTTACGATTATGGGAGTCAACAGGAACATACTGAATCTGGCAGTACCGAGCATTCTGGCGAATATCACGGTGCCGATTGTCGGCATGGCGGACATTGCAGTGGCAGGACATCTGGACTCTGCGGACCTGGTTTCATCGGCGACCCTGATAGGAGGAGTCGCCATAGGCACCATGCTGTTCGACCTTCTGTACTGGAATTTCGGTTTCCTGAGGGTCGGAACAGGCGGTCTGACCGCACAGGCCTACGGAAGAGGCGACATGACCGAATCCGCAAGGATACTGGGCAGGGCTGCGTCCATCGCCCTTCTCTGTTCAGCCATACTGATAGCGGTGCAATGGCTTTTCGTCAAGGCGGCTTTTCTGGTCGTGGACTGTTCCCCCGAGGTGCGAAATCTGGCTTCGGAATATTTTTTCGTGAGAATATGGGCTTCTCCTGCTACACTGACGCTCATGGCCTTCAAGGGATGGTTCATAGGTATGCAGGACAGTATTTCGCCTATGATTACCGATCTTACGGTAAATATTGTCAATATAGCGGCGAGCATAGTCCTCGCTCTCGGGCTGTCGGTCGGTGATTTCGATTATCAGGGCATAGGTTTTACCGGCATAGCGGCCGGAACCGTGATCGCCCAGTATTCCGGACTTCTGTGCGCCCTGATTATCATGGCTGTCAAATACAGGGCCGGCGTCTTTTCGTCTTTCGGAGTCAGGGAATTCATCTCTTCATTCAAAGGGACGGAAATGAAGCGGTTTTTCGTCTTGAATACTGACCTTTTCATACGCTCTCTCTGCTTTATCGGCATATATATCGGCTTTACGACCTTTTCTGCACATTACGGGGACCTTCTTCTGGCATCCAGCACGATACTTATGAAAATCATGATGCTGTTCTCGTATTTTACAGACGGATTCGCATACGCGGGCGAAGCGCTTGCCGGCCGCTATATCGGAGCGGGTGACAGGGATACTCTGATAAGGGTCGTAAGGTCCATATTCATCTGGAGCATGGGTATAGGAGTGGCATTCATGTTCGTTTACGCCGTTGCAGGCCAGCCGGTACTCAGGGTTATGACATCGGATTACAGCGTCATCGACATGTCGCTCAGATACATGCCGTGGATGGTGCTTATGCCTGTAGTCGGCTGTGCGGCTTTTGCATGGGACGGAATCTACATCGGGGCTACCGCATCGAAACCTATCAGGAATACGATGATTCTTGCCGCGGCAGGTTTTTTCCTGTCATATTTCATCGGACTCGGCGTGTTGAAACTTATAAGACCGGAGGAGGACGGGACTTCGTCTGTTCTGGCAGTCCACATCCTCCTCGCGGCATATTTCGTACATCTGGCAATCAGAACGGTCTATCTGTCCCTGAGATACAGGAAGCATATTCTGACAGTTCCGTTCAAGTCCCAGACAACGGCTATCTGATTCCGTATTTTTTCAGGATTTTGAGTATCGGCTTTTCGATGGATCTCGCCCAGGCCATGTAGCCCATGTCCGAAGGGTGCGTGCCGTCTACCGAACTTTCCCTTGCATCCTTTCCAGTATTCGGGATGACGAAATACACATTGTCGTATTTCTTTACAGCCTCTTTCATAAGGCTTGCGGCCATGTCCATCTTCGCCTGTTCGTTCCTGTCGCTGGAGAGGCTGAAATTTCGGCTTTCCCTGTAGATTGTCTGCATGAAAATCAGGGGAATGTCCGGGTGTGCAGCCTGCACTTTCTCGATAAACGGGAACAGCCTTTCCTTTATCATTTCGGCATTCGGATTGGAGAAGGCGTCGAAGATCAGGGCATCGACATCGGCGTCGGCAAGGACGTCAGCGAAATACGGCTGCATCTTGCAGTTCCCGCTGCAGCCGAGACTGAGTATCTGAAGGCCGGTATGACGCATGAACTGCATCGGGTAGGACATTCCCGGACGGCTTATGCTGATACCCTGGGTATAGCTCGAACCGAATATGCCTATCCTGTGGCGGAAAGGGGATTCGAGGCTTTCTATCGAAGCCGTGTTTTCGACTCCTATCTTTACTGAATACATTTCACTGTACATCGGCAGATAGAGCATGCATTCTTTCATGGAATCGTCCATGTCCTTGATAAGGACAATTTCCTTGTCGCTGCCGGGATTGCCTGCCTTTGATGCGGCATATATCCATTCTCCGTCTTTCTTTATGTAAAGATCGAAACCCCTGAGGGCAATTCCCATGGTGTTGGTCCCGGTGTTGTAGTATCCGTAGTCTGCCTTTACCGTTATCGAGGTGGAGTTCGTTCTGAAGAGGACCGCGAGCCCGGCCGAACTTCTGACCTGATCGTTCTCTCCGCTCGTGAAGCCTTTATACTTGCATGTATCTACCCTGTGGTAAGGATTGGGCGTGTCGGAAAGGATTTTTCCTATCAGATTGAGATCCGAGGCCTCCGTGTAGACGTATTCCGCATTTTTCGGAGTCTGTGCCATGGCTGTGATACCGGCCAGCAACGCCGCAATGACAAAGATTTTTTTCATAAAATAATGTAAAATTTAAGTTTTTGACAGATTGAATCCTGTAAAGTTAAGAAATCTTATTTCTCGAAACAAGGGGGATATAATTCCAAAATCGTCGTATATTTGACGAAATTATCTAATTGCCGCAGATCATGAGTCTTTACTCTTTCTATAGGATCAGCCGTCCGTCAACGGAAAAAGTGCCTCCCGAGAATGTACGGCAGGTGTACAGGAAACTGAGGAGAAATACTTTCTGGGGAGCTACGGTTGCCTACAGCCTGTATTACGTATGCCGGCTCAGTCTCAGCGTGGTGAAGCAGCCTGTCATAGATTCCGGTCTGCTGACGGCAGGCCAGCTCGGCATCATAGGCTCTGCTCTGCTTTTCGTGTATGCAGTCGGCAAATTCATGAACGGCTTTATTGCCGATTACTGCAATATAAGGCGTTTCATGGCAACCGGTATCGCTGTTTCGGCTGTCATCAACCTTGTCATGGGAGTGCTCGGCTTCCTGCATGGCGATGCAGGAGTAGCCTCCATTGCGATATTCATAGCATTTGCCATTCTGTGGGGGATCAACGGCTGGGTGCAGTCCATGGGTGCCCCTCCGGGCATAATCAATCTGTCCCGCTGGTTTCCGCTCAATAAAAGGGGAACGTATTACGGAATTTTCAGCGCGAGTCCGTATTTCGGCGAATTCATTTCCTTTATTGTCATCGGTGCCATAGTGGGGACATTCGGATGGCAGTCCGGTTTCATATTCTCTGCCATGGCCGGAGTCGCCGGCGCCCTGATAATCCTGTTTTTCGTAAGCGATACCCCGGAAAGCAAGGGCCTGCCGTCAGTGCAGAATCTTTCTTCCGAGACTTTGAGGGCAGAGGACAAAATGAGGACGGCTGAAGTCCAGCGGAAGGTCCTGAAGCACCCGGGAATATGGATCATATCGGCTTCGAGCGCATTCATATACATCACGAAATATGCCGTTGTCGGGTGGGGCGTCCTTTTCCTGCAGAAGGAAAAGATGTTTTCCCTTGAGGCGGCTTCGCAGATCATTGCCTTTTCCGCGGTCTTCGGAGTCGTAGGGACGGTACTTGCAGGATGGCTGTCGGATACCGTGTTCAAGAGCGACCGCATCAAGCCTGCGATATTGTCCGGACTGCTTGGCTTCATTTCCCTGGCACTTTTCCTCTTCTGTCCTGGCGGATATGTGCTCAATGCGGTCTATGTCTCGGTATTCAGTCTTGCTGTCGGTGTCCTGTATTGCATCGTAGCCGGACTGATGGCTGTCGACATTGTGCCGAGAAAGGCTACGGGAGCTGCACTGGGTATCGTCGGCATCTCCAGCTATATGGCGGCCGGTATCCAGGATATAGCCAGCGGATATCTGATCGAAGGAAACATGCAGGATGCCGCCGACATTGCGGATGCTGTCTATGACTTTACTCCGGTATCGGTATTCTGGCTTACGGCGGCATTGATTTCATTCCTGCTTCCGGTATTCAACTGGAAGAAAATGAAGAAGAAGGAGGAGGAAAGGGACGCATAGCCCTTGCCTACAGCATCTGGCCTCCGATGAATTCCCTCATGATGGAAGTAGGCGGGATTGCGGCTATTTCTCCGGGCGACAGCGCTACTATGTAATCGAGGAATTTCAGAAGCCGGACGGCCTCGGTATATGCCGGAGAGTTCGGCGTAATCCTGCGGAGCAGCGGCTCGGCATAGTATTTCAGCAGAGGGAGTTCGAAAATGAGGGCCGAGTTGAATGCGGCGTCGGCATTTTCCTGAAACGGAAATATGTTCCTGTTTTCCCCCCTGCGGACACTGTGCCATCTCATTATGGTTTCTTCCGGGGTCACACCTCGCACCCTGTTGTCCCTGACTATCCTTCGGAGCAGCCTGTTGTCGGATGTGGAAATATTGTTGTTTTCGTCGAGGGACAGCGAAGTCAGGGCTGATGCGTATATCCTGAATATGCGTGAATTGTCCACGGCTGATGTCATTTCGGGATTCAGGGCATGGATGCCTTCCATTATCAGGATGTCGTTGTCTTCCAGGTGCATCATGTCTCCCCTGAACATTCTTCTGCCTTCCTTGAAATTGAAATACGGTATTTCCACTGTCTTTCCGGCAAGAAGATCGTTCAGCTGGGAGTTCAGCAGGTCGAGGTCCATTGCATGCAGTGATTCGAAGTCGTATTCGCCGTTTTCGTCCCGCGGAGTATGCTCCCTGTCTACGAAATAATTGTCGAGTTCGATGACTTTCGGATTGAGCCCGAGCACCTTGCACTGGATTGCAAGTCTTTTCGAGCTCGATGTCTTTCCGCTGCTCGACGGTCCTGCGATGAAGATGATTTTGGCCTTGTCACGTCTCTGGTCTATCATGTCGGCGATGTCGGCATATTTCCTTTCATGCAGGGCTTCGGCTATGTTGATGAGTTGTACGGCATTGCCTTCGGAAATGACCTTGTTCAGTGTTCCTACTCCCTTTACTCCGGTTATTTCACACCATCTTGCATATTCCTGAAGGGTAGCGGCCAGTTTGGACTGTCTTTTCAGCGGTGTTACCTTGTCTGTTTTCCCCTCTTCCGGAAACTGGAGGCAGAAGCCGTTGTTGAATCCGGCAAGATCGAATATCCTCAGGTAGCCTGTAGAAGGAACAAGCGGACCGTAGAAAGTATCCGCATCCCCGCCGAGAAAATAGACGCTGTAGCTGAATTTCCCGAGAGATTCCAGAAGACTTGCCTTGTCCGGCTGGTTGTTTTCCATGAAGAGCTTTCCTGCCTCCCTGGCAGTCATCTTGACTTTTTTGAAACGCAGGTCGGCGGCTACTATTTCCTGCATCCTTTCCTTTATCCTGTCTATCTCCATGTCGGTCAGGTAGTGTACGGGACGTATGCCGTCTTCGTTGACCGTCTGTTCGCGCAATTCACAGTACAGACCGCTCGGCAGCGAGTATTCTATCAGCAGCATCTTGTCCGGATAAAGGTCGCTGACGGCATGCTGGAGGACGAAACACAGGGACCGGATATATGTCCTGCGGCCGTCAGGATGATTGTATCCGATGAATTCGATCCTGTGCGGCATCATGACTCTGAATTCCAGTTCTTTCAGGGTATGGTCCACGAGAGCTGCAAGCACCGGCAGTTTTTCTCCGGTCTTTTCATCAGTTACCGTATTGCACAGGGTTCCGGAAAGTTCCATAAGCGTGGTACCCGTCGCTGTTTTGTGGAAATTGCCGTCGTTGTCGCAGTATATTCTCGTTTCTTCCATGATATTCGTTTTTTATTCAGTTGTGTGTCCGCAGGACTTCGGCAAGAAACGGGCCGGTCACCGATTTCGGATCTGCCGCCAGTTCTTCAGGAGTTCCCTGCGCCAGTATATAGCCTCCGGCCTTACCGCCTTCCGGACCGAGGTCGTACAGTATGTCGACGGATTTCAGCACGTCGAGGTTGTGTTCTATTATTATGACCGTATTGCCCTGGTCTACAAGTTGCTGCAATACCTTGAGCAATACTTTTATGTCTTCGAAATGCAGCCCGGTAGTAGGTTCGTCGAGAATGTACAGGGTATTCCCGGTTCCCTTGCGCCCGAGTTCTGCCGCGAGTTTCATCCTCTGGCTTTCGCCTCCCGAAAGAGTGACCGCCGACTGCCCGAGACGGACATATCCGAGGCCGACGTCCGTGAGGGCTTTCAGTTTCTGGGATATCGACGGTATGTTTCCGAAAAATTCGTATGCTTCACTGATGGACATTTCGAGGACATCGTTGATATTCTTTCCCTTGTATCTGACGGCAAGCGTGTCATCCTTGTATCTTTTCCCACGGCATTCCTTGCAGACTACGTGTACCGACGGAAGGAAATTCATTTCTATTACCTTGATTCCGGCCCCTTTGCACTCTTCGCAGCGGCCCCCAGGTACGTTGAACGAGAATCTTCCGGCCTTGAATCCTCTTACTTTGGCATCCGGGGTGGATTCGAAGAGAAGCCTGATGTCGTTGAATACGCCGGTAAACGTTGCAGGATTGCTCCTCGGCGTGCGTCCTATCGGGCTTTGGTCGACTTCTATCAGTTTGTCGATATTTTCGATGCCCGTTATGGCATCGTACGGCAGAGCCTGGATTCTGGCATTGTAGAATTTGTTTTTCAGAACAGGCATCAGTGTCTCGTTTATGAGCGAGGACTTGCCGCTTCCGCTTACTCCGCTTATTCCGATAAGGGTGCCGAGGGGAAAGTCGACATCGACGTTTTTCAGATTGTTCCCCCTTGCTCCGCGTATGCCGAGAAACAGTCCGTTGCCTGTCCTCCGGAAGGTCGGAACGGGGATGGAATTCCTGCCCGTGAGATAATCGAGAGTGATGGACTGTCCCGCAATCACATGCTTCATGGTTTCCGGATCCGGGACCTTTCCCTCCGTTATATAGCTCACCGGCGCGTTCAGGCAGATGCGCCCTCCGTTCTCGCCGGCTCCTGGCCCGACATCGACAAGCCAGTCTGCGGAAAGCATCGTTTCGGCGTCATGTTCGACAACCATTACGGAGTTGCCCTCATCGCGGAGTTTCTTCAGGGATGAAATAAGTTTCCTGTTGTCTCTCTGATGAAGTCCGATGCTCGGTTCATCCAGGATATAAAGGACATTGACAAGTTTGGAGCCGATCTGGGTCGCAAGTCTTATTCTCTGGCTTTCTCCTCCGGAAAGCGAAGACGTCGCCCTGTCGAGCGACAGATATTCCAGACCGACGTCCACCAGGAACGATATCCTGTCCTTAAGTTCCTTTATGATATCCCGTGCTATCGTCTTTTCCCTGCTTCCGAGTTTTTCTTCAAGTGACCCTGTCCACGCGGCAAGGTCCGAAATTTCCATCGACGACACATCGGATATCGTCTTTCCGTCTATTCTGAAATATCCCGCGTTCTGATTGAGTCTGGTCCCGTGGCATACCGGGCAGACGATCTTTTCGCTGATGTTTTCTGTAATTCCCGGGAACGATACCATTTCCGATGACGCTCCCTCTCCGACTCTGAAAAGTTCGTCGGAACCGAAAATGATAAGGGTTACGGCTTCTTCCGGTATGTCTTCTATAGGGTCGTAAAGAGAGAAATCGTATTTGCGGGCAATCGATCTTATTATGTCGAATTTTTTTGTTTCACGGATCTTGCCCAGAGGCACTATACCGCCGTCGGCGATAGAGACGCTTCTGTCGGGGATGATCGTATCCATGTTGATATCGACTATCATTCCGAGTCCCTTGCAGTGCGGACAATATCCTTGCGGCGAATTGAATGAAAAGGAATGCGGGGCCGGTTCGGCTATGGAAATGCCGGTATCGGGGCAGACGAGGTGTTTCGAGAAGTGCCTTGTCTCGGATGTCTCCATGTCGAGGACAGCCAGGGAGCCCTTTCCGAGATTGAGAGCCGACATGACGGAGTTCCTTATCCGTTTCTCGTCATTGGCGTCAGGTTTCAGCTTGTCTATCACAAGTTCGATGAAATGGGCCTTGTACCTGTCCAGAGCCGAAACTTCGCTGAGGTCAAGAATTTCCGAATCTATCCTTGCCTGCGTGTAGCCGCGTTTTCTGAGCTGGTCGAAAAGTTCGCGGTAGTGGCCTTTCCTTCCTTTTACTAAGGGCGCCAGCAGAACGCATTTCCGTCCCTCGTAATTCTGCATTATCAGGGAAACGATCTGCTCGTCCGTGTATCTCGTCATTTCCTTTCCGGTGGCAGGGGAATAGGCCTTGGATGCCCTGGCGTACAGAAGCCTGAGAAAATCGTATATCTCGGTAATGGTCCCGACCGTGGACCGCGGGTTGTTGCCCGTGGTTTTCTGCTCGATGGCGATGATTGGACTGAGCCCTGTTATGTTTTCGACCTCGGGCTTGCCGAGGATTCCGATGAATTGCTTGGCATACGCGGACAAGGTATCCATGTACCGTCTCTGTCCTTCCGCATATATGGTGTCGAATGCAAGTGATGATTTTCCGCTGCCGCTCAGTCCAGTGACTACTACCAGCCGGTCCCTCGGAATATCGAGAGACACGTTTCTGAGGTTGTGGGCCCGGGCTCCGGAAATTTCTATATATTGCTTTTCATTCATTTTCGTCGTCTTCAGGAAAGTTGAACGGCTGCAGGAACGGGTTTTTCATTTTCTCGTCTGCAATCGACGTTTTCGGGCCGTGTCCTGGAATGACGGTTATGTCAGGGTCCAGGACCATGAGTCGGGTGAATATGCTTTCCATCAGCCTGTCGTAGTCTCCTCCCGGATGGTCTGTCCGTCCTATGCTGCCGGCGAACAGCGTGTCTCCGCTCAGAAGCAGCCTGTCCGCCTCGTCAAGGTAACATACGCATCCAGGAGTGTGTCCGGGGGTGTGGATGACCTTGAATTCCGTGTTCCCGAACCTGACCGTGTCCCCGTCCGCAATGTCCGTGGTGTCCACGTCTATTACCGGCATCCTGAATCCGTATGTCCTGGTGAAGAAGTCGTCTATTTTGAGAATTTCCCTGTCTGCCGGGTGCATGTAGACCGGAATCCCGTATTTTTTTGCGCAGTCCGAGAGCCCGAGTACATGGTCGAAGTGTCCGTGTGTCAGCAGAATCATGACCGGCTTCAGTCCTTTGCCGGCAATGAAATCGTAAAGCGCGGATTTTTCATCTCCGGTATTGCATCCGGGATCGACGATGACACATTCTCCGCTTTCATCCCATATTACTGAACAGCATTCGCGGAAGTCGTTGAAATAAAAATTTTTTACCTGTACCATCTCCTTCAGTTTAGCGTTCCAAAGATATCAAATTTTGAGATAAAATTTGATAAAATCAAAACACCATTTAAATTTGTAGAATATAACCCTGAAATATAAACCGATCACCATGCACATAGCTATCGCCGGCAATATAGGCAGCGGGAAAACGACCCTGACCAAGATGCTTGCCGCCCATTACAACTGGACACCGAGATTCGAGTCAGTCGACTATAATCCATATCTTGCTGATTTCTATGAAGATATGGAAAGATGGTCATTCAATCTCCAGATATATTTTCTGAACAAGAGGTTCAAGGATGTCGTGGATATTTCCAAATGTCATGACGTGATCATCCAGGACAGGACTATCTACGAGGACGCCAGGATCTTCGCCCCCAATCTCCATGCGATGGGGCTTATGAGTACGAGGGATTTCGAGAATTATTCCGACCTCTTCGACCTGATGATGTCTCTGGTGAACCCTCCGGATCTGCTGATTTATCTGCGCTCAAGCATTCCGAACCTTGTGAGCCAGATTCAGAAAAGGGGCAGGGAATACGAAAAGAGTATCCGTATAGACTACATAACAGGCCTCAACGAAAGATATGAAGCCTGGATCGCCGACTATAAGCACAGGCTTCTGATTCTCAATGTCGACGAGATCAAGTTCGAAAACCGTCCGGAGGATTTTCTGAAAGTGACCGACAAGGTAGACGCGGAACTTTTCGGACTGTTCAGGGACGTCGAGTGACAGTTCCCTGCATAATCTTCATGGTCATGACCGCTGTCAGTTCTTGAAACTGTGTATCGGTGCCGGGATGCGTCCTTTGCGGCTGATGAAGTCGCAGCATCCGAACCTGTTTACAGGCATGACAGGGGCATGTCCGAGCAGTCCTCCGAATTCTACGGTATCTCCTACCGTTTTGCCGATTACCGGGATGATGCGAACGGCAGTGGTCTTCTGGTTTACCATGCCGATTGCGGCTTCATCCGCTATTATGCCGGATATCGTGCTTGCCGGAGTGTCCCCCGGGATTGCTATCATGTCCAGGCCTACGGAGCACACGCAGGTCATCGCTTCGAGTTTTTCGATTGTAAGGGCCCCGCATTCGGCGGCCTCTATCATTCCCTGGTCTTCGCTTACCGGAATGAAGGCTCCGCTCAGTCCTCCTACGTAGGACGATGCCATGACGCCTCCTTTCTTGACCTGGTCATTGAGCATGGCAAGGGCAGCCGTAGTTCCCGGTGCGCCGGCTTTTTCCACTCCTATTTCATGAAGGATGTCGGCCACGCTGTCTCCTATGGCAGGAGTCGGGGCAAGCGAAAGATCTATGATTCCGAACGGTATTCCGAGCCTGCGCGATGCTTCCTGGGCCACGAGCTGTCCTACTCTCGTTATCTTGAAGGCTGTTTTCTTGATTGTCTCGCAAAGGACTTCGAATGAGGCTCCGCGCACGCTTTCAAGAGCATATTTTACCACCCCGGGACCGCTGACTCCTACGTTGATGACTGCGTCGGGTTCGGTTACCCCGTGAAAGGCGCCGGCCATGAACGGATTGTCATCGGGGGCATTGCAGAGGACGACAAGTTTTGCGCAGCCGAGCGAATCTTTCTCTTTCGTGGCTTCCGCTGTCTGCCTGACAGTTTCTCCCATCATGCGCACGGCGTCCATGTTAATGCCTGTTCTGGTGCTTCCGACATTCACAGAACTGCATATTCTCTCGGTTCTTGCCAGAGCTTCCGGTATCGACCGGATCAGAAGCATGTCGCTTTCAGTCATTCCCTTGGATACGATGGCGGAATATCCTCCGAGGAAGTTCACTCCTATCGTCTTTGCGGCTTCGTCGAGGGCAAGGGCGATTCTGACGAAGTCTTCAGGAGATTTGCAGGCGGAAGCGCCCACCAGAGATACAGGAGTCACCGACACCCGCTTGTTGACGATGGGAATGCCGAATTCCCTGGAAATGGTTTCCGCCGTTGCGGCAAGTTTTCCGGCAGTGCGGATTATCTTTTCCCTGATCCGGGAGCAGACTTCATCCACCGTGTCTGATGCACAGTCGAGAAGGTTTATGCCTACGGTGATTGTCCTGACGTCGAGATTTTCCTTCTCGATCATCCGGTTGGTCTCGATGACTTCGTTTATGTTGATCATATCCTGTGCATTTTTTCGAAGATTTCCTCTCTCTGGCATTTTATCTGGACGCCTATTCCGTTCCCGAGTTCTTCCAGATCAGTCGCGAGCATGTCGAAGCCCTCGGAAATATTCCCGGTATCGACTATCATCATCATATTGAAATAGCCTTGTACGATAGTCTGGGTTATGTCCAGTATGTTGATGTTCTTTTCTGCCAGATACGAGCAGACTTTGGCTATGATGCCGACGGTATCCTTGCCGACTACGGTGATTATGCTCCTGTTCATTTCAAAAATGTTGTAATGGAATGCAAACTTACACATTATTGTTTTAACTTTGATGACAAAATGGAAAGTCATGGGAAATTTTCTTTTTCTGGGTAACATACAGATCGGAGAGATTCTGATCATCGCTCTTGTCGTACTTCTGTTTTTCGGAGGCCGCAAGATTCCCGAACTGATGAAGGGCCTCGGCAAAGGCGTAAAAAGTTTCAAGGAAGGGATGAATGAAGTGGAGAAGGAAGTGAATCAGGATGCCGGCAAGCCCGTCGCCGGCGAAAAAAAGAAAGATACGGCACAGGAGCAGTAGGATGCCGGCCGTAATGACATTCTGGGACCATCTCGAAGTGTTGAGGCGGGCCCTGATCCGGATTGTAGCGGCATTGTGTGTTCTCACGACGGCTTCATTTGCCGCCATGCCTTATATTTTCGATTCTTTTGTACTCGGTCCGGCTTCATCGGATTTTTTCGTGTACGGCTGGTTCGCGTTCCTCGGAAAGTCTCTCCCTTTTTTTCCTGATTTTTCCGATGACGGTTTTCATGCGGACATCATCAACATCAATGTCGCATCGCAGTTCATGACGCATATTACCACCTCGCTGTGGCTTGCTGTCGTGCTTCTGTTCCCGTATATCGTCTACGAGCTGTGGAGATTCGTGGAGCCTGCCCTGCTGAAAAATGAAAGGCGTGCGGTGGGGCATGCGTTCCTGTGGGGAACGCTGATGTTTTTTGCAGGCTGTGCCGTCGGCTATTGTCTGATATTTCCGTTCACTTTCCGTTTCCTTGCCGAATATCAGGTAAGCAGCGCGGTCATGAACCGGATTTCGCTGACTTCATACATGAACAACTTTCTCGGGATTATTTTCGTGATGGGGTTTGTTTTCGAGATGCCTCTGCTGGCATGGCTTCTGTCGAAACTGGGCATAATCCACAGGGAGATGCTGAAGCAGTACCGCAGGCATGCCGTTGTCGTCCTCCTGATACTGGCAGCCGTCATTACCCCTACCGGAGATCCGTTTACCCTTCTGTTCGTGTTCCTGCCTCTGTATCTTCTGTATGAACTGGCGGTCCGGATAGTGAGGCCGCGTCCTGCCCAGGATTGAAGGCGGCCCTTATGCGCGGCAAGGTCTCAGGGTCGGAAACGGCCATACAGGTGACGCGGCCGTTGTCGATGAGCCAGATATTGTCGGCATACGCCATTGCATAGCCGATGTCGTGTGTCGCGACGACTATGGTTTTCCTTTCCTTGTCGGCCAGTTTGCGCAGAATCCCGAAGATCTGGTATTTCCCGGGTACATCGAGAAATGCCGTAGGTTCGTCCAGAAGCATGACCGGAGTGTCCTGCGCCAGTGCCCGTGCAATCAGTATTTTCTGCATTTCTCCGTCCGATACGGAGTCGGACGGCACCGATGCGAAATCCGACATGCCGGCAAGTTCCAGGGCCCTGCCGATAATTTTCCTGTCATGGGCGCGTAGGCGCCCGGTCCAGTCAGTCCACGGAGCCCTTCCCATGGCGACAAGGTCCCGGCATTCGAGACCCGGTATCCTGATTTTTTCAGTGCCCGTAAATGATACTGTCCTTGCGGCTTCTTTTCTGGAAAGCGAATCCGAAGTCCTGCCGCATATCCGGATGGTCCCCGATACAGGCTTTACAAGCGATGCCACCGATTTTAACAGTGTGCTTTTTCCGCTTCCGTTTTTCCCGAACAGGGCCGTGACTTCCCCCGGCCGGGCTTTTGCTGTAATGTGGCAGAGTACCGGCCTTTTGCCGTAACCGATGCTGATGTCATCTATTTCAAGCATATTTCCTGTATTTTATGACGACCCGGATGACGACTGGTATTCCTATCAGGGAAGTGACCGCGTTGACCGGAACGGCAGTGAGTTTCGTGACCATGTCGCAGCATATCATTATAATGCCTCCGCACAGCGCAGTTCCAGGCACAAGGATTCTGTGGTCGGCAGTGCCAGTGACAAGACGTACGATGTGGGGGACGGCCAGCCCTATGAATCCGAGCGGGCCGCAGAATGCTGTGGCAGTGCCGGACAGAAGTACCGTAGAGATGAATACGAGAGTCCTTGTCCTGCCGATATCAGTTCCTGCCGAAACAGCGTACTCCTCGCCGGCCGGCAGAAGGTTCAGGGATTTGCAGGAAAAGGCTGCAAGCATGAGCCCTGCCAGTACGGCCGCGGCCAGAATGAGAAGCTGCAGTCCTGATACGTTGCCCAGGGAGCCCATTGTCCATACGATGTATGTTTTGAGGGACTGTTCGTCGCTGAGATACTGAAGTATCTGTACTGCGGCATCGATTCCGGCTCCGAGCATCATGCCGAGAATCAGAATGACCGTGATGTCTCCGATTTTCCTGCCTGCAGCCATTATAATGCCCAGAATGATCGCCGCACCTGTCCATGCCGCTCCGGCAATCCCCATGTTTCCGATGAAAGAGTCGCCGGCAATAAATGAAGACGAGATTCCGAGAACGCAAAGCGCCGCACCGAGCGATGCTCCCGAACTTATGCCGAGCACGTACGGACCGGCAAGGGGATTCCTGAAAAGCGTCTGCATGAGCAGTCCGCTGACAGAAACCGCTGTTCCGCTCAGAAGGGCTGTCAATGTTTTGCAGAGCCTGATATCGGTGACAATGAGTCTTGTCTGTTCCGGAACTTCGCCTCCGGCAAGGGCCTTCCATACATCGGAAGGCGGAATTCCCGAACTTCCGGTCAGCAGGTCTGCGGCAAAGGCTGCGGCAAGAATCAGAATGCCGCCGTACAGAATCATGCCGTTCTTTCTTTTCATTGTATCGTCAGTATGATAATTTCCTGTAATAAAAAAGTGAATCGTCGCCGGAGGAGGCATCACGGCCGGTCTGCGGAACGTCAGGAAAAGCAGACTTTTTGCTGCCGGACGGAACCGTATCACGCTCCGGGATGACGGTTTCAGGATGGAATATCCTGATCAGGTCTTCAAGGACAAGGTCGGGCCGGGCCTGTCCTGATTCCCAGAAATCGTTGCCACCGCTTTCAGTCAGCCTTTTGTCGCAGTTGTACACCCGTTCTCCGGTTATTGCTCCGATGCCTTTGAATTCAGGATACGCAGCAGTGATTTCCCTTATCGTCCTGAAGTTTCCCACGTTCAGCCAGAAGTCCGCCCCTGAGGCGAGTACCAGCGCTTTTTCTATATCTATCGGAAGAGTCCTGTTCGAGCTGTTTTCACTGTAGACATATTCGGCTCCGGCATCTCTGAGCAGGGCGGCCATCGATGAGCCGGAGGAAGCCATGAACCATGTTTCCCCGTACGGGACATTGAGCATTACCGACGGCCGTTTCTGCGGATCGCCCACACTGTCCTTCAATGTCAGGTACCTGTTTTCTATCTGTCTGAAGGCAGCCTCTCCCTTTTCCCTGCAACCTGCTATCTCCGCAATTGCAACTACCCATTCAGCACGGCCGAGAGGACTTTTTTCTATATATTCCCCGATATATACGAACGGGATCCCGAGGGATCTCAACCTGTTTTCCATCAGACTCGATGAATTAATGCCGTAAAGGAGCACGATGTCAGGTCTTGCGGCCACGAGTTTTTCGAAGTCCGCGTCAGCTTCGCTGCCTATGTCCGCAATCAAATCTTCGTGTTCCCGTATGTAGCTGTCGGAAATGAATCTCATGCCGGATACTGCCTTTACTCTGGGAGTGCCGCCGATCAGATCGAGCATGGCTATGTGCGATGAAGACATGGCTGCGATTCTCATGGCTTCCCCTTCGACTATCTGTCCGGTGAAACCTTCCGGAGGCTGTTCCCCTCCTCGTGCCAGAAACAGGTCGGACGCCGTGGAATCATTGCCCTGCCATTGTGCCCTGACCCTGACAACCCTGCTTTCAGAGCCGCTGTTTCCAATAATTTCAAAACCTTCCGCATAAGACGGAGAGTAATAGACCGTATCGAACTGGATATTGCCGCTCCGGCTGCAGGCGGCAGCAGTGCAGATCATGATTGCGGCAAGAGCATTTCCGGCTGTTTTCCCGATATCTACCATTTTATTCCGATAAAAAATTCAAAATTGATTCCCGGCATCGGCCTTGAGATGACCGAAACGTAGTTTTCATTGAAAATATTGTTTATGCACAATCCTGCCGACAATGTGGTCCGTCCAAGATCGAAATGCCTGCTCAGATTCATGTCGTTCATGATATACGGCGGAACCGAACCGGAGGGAGAAGCATCATTGTCCGAAGTGATGTATCTTCTGCTGTACCAGCACCATTTCCACTGGAGAGCCAGTTTCCCGTAAGACAGCCTTGCCGTGAAGGAGGCGGCATATTCAGGGATATACGGCAGTTGTTTGCCACAGGAAGAATCATCCTGACTCTGCCCTGGAGTCATGTTGACCGACGGAGACCATGTGAAGCTGCCATTGAATCCTGCCTGCCATTTTTCCGTGATCTTCCAGTCCGCCCGTATCCTTTGCTCCACTCCGAAAGCGTGGACTTTCCTTACGTTGGACGGAGTCCAGAAATTTTTTTTCGCCCCTTCCGGCATCCACAGTATCCAGTCCTCGATATACGAGTCGAACCACCCTCCTTCGGCGGATATCCCGAGACCGTTGCCGAAATTTCTGGAAAGAGTGTATCCGAGATCATAGCTGAATCCGGATTCCGGCTTGAGATCGGGATTGCCCCCGGGCATGAAGTACATGTCGTTGAGGGTAGGATATCTGTAATTTGCGGATGCCGAGCCTTCGAGATAGAAATTCCATTTTTCCGATATCAGGAAATCGAAAAAGAAAGCGGGGACTGGGGGAGAAAATGCGTTTCCGCAGATGTCTTCCCTGATTGAGACGCACAGTCCGAGTTTTTGCAGAGGCTTCCACCGGACAGATGCCGATGCGGATATTTCCATCCGCGCAGCATCGTATCCCGAACCGGTCCCGCCGGATGTGATGACGCTCCGGTCCCTGGAATCGACGTAATTTTCCAGAACGGACATATCCGCCGTCAGCAGCCATTTCGTGCCAGGATAATGTTCATGTCTTATCCGGGCCTGTACTGTGCCGGTGCGGCTGAGAGATGCCGTAAGATATGACAGCTGCCCGTTCCCGTTTCCGACAGCATAGTCGTAGCCGAGTATTGTTCCGGTAAATCCTGCAGATGCCTCGGTCCTGCCGTTTTCCCATGTCTTATCCCATCGGAGTACGCTTCGCAACGTGCGTTCCCGCTGTTCATTGACATAGTCACGTTCGCTGCCGTAGTCGACCGACAGCGGAGGAAGCTGCCTCCATGAATCGAGATACCATGCGGACAGCCTGATTTCCGATTTCCTGCCTGTGTCGCAGCCGGCTTCGCAGAGAATGTGGAAGTCTCTGTATTTCCCGTTTTCGTTTTTTTCCGTCGGATGCCAGCTTTCGGTGATATTCATGTGTTCATCGTATGCTATCTCCTTCTTGTCCATGTTGACGAATTTGAAGTCGTTTTCGGATGTAGACAGAATAATCCTTGCCGACGTGCTGAATTTTCCTCCTTTGTAGGAGGCCTTGAGGTATTCGTCGGCGGTAAGCCATGACCCGAGCCCCTGAACGTATTGCAGCCCGAACCCTTCCGTTTCCGGAAGTGAGGTATTCATGATCATGGCGCCTCCGAGACCTCCGGACACTTCCTGCAGGGACGATGAACCGTGCAGAATGAATACTTCATCCGTCAGGAACGCCGGAATCAGGGAAAAGTCCGTCATTCCGAGCATGGGGGAATTTATCTTCAACCCGTTCCACATTACCTGGGAGTGGGATGATGACGTTCCGCGCAGGGAAACCGTAGAAAGAGACGCCCTTCCGTACTGCTTTACGAATACTGCGGAATTATAGGCCAGCAGGCCGGCCAGGGATACCGAAATATTCTCTCTGAGAGCAAGACTGTCCATGTCTGTCCTGCGTATTCCGGTATCTTTCAGTGATCTTGTCCCGTATATGACAGATGTCGCTATGGTATCTTCCTGATATGTCCCGAGTTCCCGGCACTCTGCGGTATGGAGGCTGACGGCAAGTGCCAGCATGCAGGAAGCCGGGAACATCGTTATGCGGTCGGATATCCACATTCTAATACCAGCAGAAAGCGCCCGGACCTACGCCTGTCTTGAACCTGTCCAGGAGTTCTCCTCCTGAGGAAAACCTGCTGACCGTACCGTCCTGCATGAAATCCAGTGCATCGGAAACGAAAATTTCGGAATTGCCGGGACGGATGGCCAGTCCGTAAGGGTACTGAAGTCCGGACAGATCGGCCACAGGTTCGTCAGGCAGGCCGGAATCGGCAATGGACATGCCCATGACTCCGTCCTGCAGGAAAAACAGACTGTCTCTGGAAGAGTTCATTTCCAGAGTGTTTACCGAACTGCCTTCGGGAAAGGCCAGCGTGTGTTCGATGACAAGAGCTTCAGGGCCTATCCTTTTCAGAGTCGGAGCTTCGGAACCTATGGTTTCTTCCGTCCATGAACCGCCTCCGTCATTGATCACCCATAATTTGCCGTTGCAGTCGAGCTGCATTGCAGCAGGCTGCACACCGGTTTCGAGCCTGCCTGTGACGGCATCGGTCCGTGTGTCTATCTTCAGTATTTCCTTCTGGTACGACCAGCAGTTTACGATGGCATACTCTCCCGTCTGGACAATCTGTTCGGTCGAAGATGCTCCTGTCTCTATTTTGCCGGTAATCGAATAGGTCTGCGGATCCGCAATGAGGATGTCTCCGCTGCCCATCTGGGTGATATATGCTTTCCCGTCGGAAACGAAGTGAATGTATCTCGGCGAATTTAGACCTTCTGTGATTCTTCCCTTTTCCCTGAATGTCGCAGGGTCTACGGCAAAGATGACATTGGAACTGTTTACGACTATCCACAGAGTCCCGTCATGCAGTGTCATCGACTGGGCCGTGTCTCCGAGTTTCTGCCCGTTGGCTCTGTAGAATACATCGTTCTCGACAGAGCCGCTGCCCGTATCGTAACACGACAGCGAAGCATTGCCGTAGCTCCACTGGCCTTCATTGGCGATAAAAAGTTTTTGTGACGTACCGGGACATATTTCCAGATCCGGATCTGTCCCGTCTTCCCATTTCATGCAGCCGGAAATGGCTGCAATGCTCAGGGCAACGATAAGTCTTTTTTTCATGATTCTGGCATCCGTAATCCCGCAGTGCCTTCTCATGATACGGCAGGTCTTCTGGCTTATCCCGGTCCTCGCGCCTTCCCGTCAAAGACAGTGGCTGATGCGGGACCCCCTGACAAGGGCGGTAGGGGAAATACAGCAACGGGTATTGTTCCGGATTCTCACCGGATTCCCTATTGAGTCGCTGGCGACACCGTATCACGCTGCGAAAATGAGTGGTAAATCCCTGTTTTATTCTGCTTCTTTGAAATCTTCTTTTCCTACACCGCAAAGAGGGCAGACCCAGTCTGCAGGGAGGTCTTCAAATGCTGTTCCCGGTTCGATCCCGCTGTCAGGATCTCCTACTGCAGGATCGTATTCGTATCCGCAGATGATGCAAACGTACTTTTTCATGTCAAAATTATAATTTGTCGATAATGTGAATGTTCTTCAGAGTCTTCCGGCTACCTTGTTCCAGTCTATGAGATTCCAAACGGCTTCGAGGTATGCCGCCCTGCGGTTCCTGTAGTCGATGTAGTAGGCATGCTCCCATACGTCGATTGTCAGGAGCGGCTTCAGCCCCTGGGTCATTGGATTGTCCGCGTTCTGGGTCTGGACGATGGACAACGCTCCGTCCTTGTCTTCGCACAGCCATGCCCATCCTGAACCGAACAGAGTAGCGGCAGCCTTGATGAACTCGGTCTTGAATCCCGCCGCCGACCCGAATGCCTTTTCTATCTTCCCGGCGAGGACTTCAGGCATTTCCACAGGTACGGGAGTCAGTGACTGGAAATAGAAATCGTGATTCCATGCCTGGGCAGCGTTGTTGAATATGGCGCCGCCGGCTTTCATGACGATTTCCTCTATCCCCATATCTTCATAAGGGGAGTCTTCGATCATCTTGTTCAGATTGTCGATATAGGTCTGAAAATGCTTTCCGTAGTGGAATTCAATTGTTTCTGCGCTTATTGCAGGAGCCAGGGCGTCTGGGCTGTACGGCAGTTCCGGTAACGAATGAGTCATATCCTTGTGTTTTAGAAAACTTCTTTCAAATATCTTTTGATATTCAATCATAAAAAACAAATATAAAACAAATTTCCTTATCTTTGCCACCATGAATGTTAATTTTTGAGCTGCATCCAATAATGACAAAAACATGCTTTTGCCATTTCTGACATCGCTTCTGATATCGGTTTCCCCGGTATCGGAAACTGCCGGCACGGTGGCAGACACTCTTTCAGAGGCTGTCCTGGTCTCATCATACAAGCAGGTCCTGCCTCTTGACCGGATTTCTTCTCCGGTTACGGTTGCCGATGCAGTGTCTCTCGAGTCGCGGGGGACGGATGCCGTCAGAAAATTATCTTCCGTCATTCCGAATCTGCATATACCAGACTACGGCTCTTCCATGACTTCCTCGATATACCTCAGGGGTTTCGGCTCGCGTATGGAGAATCCTGTCGTTAGCATGTATGTCGATGACATTCCGGTGATGAACAAGAATTCGTATGACACGGAGTTGTTCGACATCGGCAGCGCAGTCTTTCTCCGCGGTCCCCAGGCGACGCTTTACGGCAGGAATTCGATGTGCGGGGTATTGTCTCTCAATACTCTTTCTCCTGAGACTTTCCGCGGGACAAGGCTTTCTTTCGAATACGGAAGCGCCGGCACCGTGTCTGCCAGAGCATCGTTTTACGGCAGTTCGGGCATCGGATTTTCCGCAGCATACAGGCATACGGACGGTTATTACCTGAATACGTATGACGGAAAGTATGCGGACAGGTCCGACGGACTCGGCCTGAGATTCCGCGTATGGAAGAAACTGCGGAAAGATCTGGTATTCGAAAACATACTCGCCGCATCCATGACTGACCAGGGAGGCTATCCTTACAGACAGTACGATGCCGGAACAGGGACCCTTCTTCCGCTTGCATACAACGATGACTGCGGCTACCGCAGGCTGAATGTGACCGAAGGCCTGAAATTCAAATATATGAAGAAGAACTGGACCCTGAATTCGGTAACGAGCCTCCAGCTGCTCTCCGACGAGATGATTCTCGATCAGGACTTTACGGTAAAGTCCATGTTCACTCTGAAGCAGCAGCAGAAGGAAGGGGCGCTGACTCAGGAACTCATACTCAGGCCCGAGGCCGGATGGCGGAAACCGTGGTGGAACTGGCAGACGGGATTTTTCGGCTTTGCAAAGTATAATGCCATGTCCGCCCCTGTCCGGTTCAAAAAGGACGGAATAAATGAACTGATACTTGCCAATGCGAATGCCGGCATACAGTCGGGACTCGAAAATGCGGAACTGACGATACAGGAAGACGAATTCGGGATTTCCAGCGATTTCGGCATGACGACAGCAGGAGCAGCCCTGTACCACGAGTCGTATTTCACCTTAGGAAGGTGGCTTCTTACTGCGGGGCTGAGGGTCGATTATGAATTTGCGTCGATGGATTACGACAGCCGGGCCCTGATCCACTATCGTTTCGAGGCAGATGGCCTCGTGCCCGATTATGACGGATATCTTCCTTACGAATGCGTGTTTGCAGGACGGGAGCACAACGGATATCTGGAAATAATGCCCAAGATTTCAGCGATATACGATGCCGGCCCGGTAAGTCTTTTTGCCGTTTTCTCGGAAGGATACAGGTCAGGAGGCTTCAATACCCAGATATTTTCCGACATACTTCAGAACAGGATGATGAACGGACTGATGGAGGAACTCGGTGTCGCCTTCGACTCTCCGGTGGAGAATGTCGGAGCAGGCAATACCGTTTACCGTCCTGAAAAAAGTCTCGATTTCGAAATCGGAGCCCGTTTCGATACCGTCTGGGGCGGACACAGGCTGGCTGGCACTGTGTCGGTATATAATATTTATTGTGTGGACCAGCAGATAACGGTTTTCCCCGAAGGCCTGAATACCGGAAGGATGATGGCCAATGCAGGCAATTCGAGAAGCTGCGGGATCGAGGCAGAACTCCTGTACAGGTACGGTGCGCTGTCGGTGTCGGCCTCATACGGGTATTGCGATGCCAGATTTCTGGATTATGACACGGGGACAGCGAGATATGACGGGAACAGGATTCCGTATTCTCCGGAACATACATTGTTTGCCCGCGGCGAATATACGTTCGGACTTTCCGGAGATTATTTCCGCGGCATTGCCGTAGGCATGGAAGTGTCCTCGCAGGGGAGAATATGGTGGGATGAGGCTAATACGATGTACGAGCCTTTCCATGCCTGTTTCGGCGCTGACGTGCGGGGGCTGTTCAGGTGGTTCGATATTTATCTCAGGGGAGAGAATCTGTCCGGTGCGACTTATAATACTTTTTATTTCAAATCGGTCGGAAACGCATTTTTCCAGACCTGTAAGCCTTTGAGACTGACAGTCGGGCTTGCGTTCAAGTGGTAGTTTTTTTAAGAAAGCCTATGCGGAGAATATTGTTTTTCATTTTTATTATCCTGCTTCCCTGCTCATGCTCCAGGCTCGAGACGGAAATCGGGGATGACACTCCCGAATACAGGGGAACCATGACCGTAACGTATGACGGCAAGGAGTACGTGACCGGAAATGTGGCGGTCCGGGCGGCCCTGTCCGGGGACGGTTCTACGGTAGATCTCAAACTTCTCAAGGTAAAGTTCGTCCCGCAGATGCCTGTGAGGCTCGATATCACCGTACCTGATATTCCCGTACTGGAAACCGGAGAGAACGGAACCGTGTCCTTTGCCGGAGACGGCATCCTGCCTTATACTCTCGGCGGATATTATGAAAAATATGTTGTGAAGGATCTTTCGGGAACGCTGGACGGCAATTCGATATCCTTCTCCCTCTCTTTCGGGGACTATCCTACAGTCTATGACGGCAGTACGGGACAATGAGGCCGTTAAAGATTTTAATCAAAATTTTAGACCGGTATTACAATTTAGAAGCATAATTCAAAAAGACGGAAAAATTTTTTTGAATTCTTTTGGAATATCCTTTTGAATTATTACCTTTGTATCAGACATAAGAATTTTTTCGTGTCTATTTGTTAAGTTCGTTTTATATATGGGCAGGTTCCTTGGGGAGGGAACCTGCTTTTTTTGTGTCCGTGCCACTGTTTTGCTGCAGCTTGGTCCGATACTTTTTTGTTCTGAATCTAATTTTTTGTAACTTTCGACAATTTTGGACGGAATCCGTCGGAACCGTGTACGAAAACAGTAATTCATAATAATATTAAAACTCAGTAACAATGAACAAAAAAGGAAATATTTTCGCGATCGTGATCATGTTCTTCCTCTTCGCGATGATCTCTTTCGTCACTGGCCTGCAGAATCCTATGGGCGTTATCGTCAAATCCCAGTTCGGAGCTTCGAACGCGATGTCCCAGCTGGGCAACCTGGCCAACTTCATAGCATACGCCTTCATGGGCCTTCCTGCCGGTCTCATCCTCAAGAAATACGGATATAAGGTGACGTCTCTTGCCGCAGTTTCCGTGGGCTTTGTCGGTGTAGGGATTTCCTACCTGTCAGGTGTAGCTGAAAGTTTCGGTGTATATCTTACGGGAGCTTTCGTTTCAGGTTTCTCGATGTGTATGCTCAACACCGTTGTCAACCCGATGCTCAACACGCTCGGCGGCGGCGGAAACAAAGGAAACAGACTCATACAGCTCGGCGGTTCCCTGAATTCCCTGTCAGCCACCATCGTTCCGGTCTTCGTAGGATATCTGATGGGCAATGCGGCAAATGCGAAGATATCGGATGCCAATCCTGCCCTGTTCATTGCAATGGCGATTTTCGCCCTCGCCTTCATAATCATCATCTTCTCCCATATCCCGGAGCCTGAGCTCGAGGCAGCCAAGGAGTCCAAAGAAAAGGAACTCGGCACCATGGAAAGCGTGAAAGGCGCCCTTTCATACAGACATTTCGTTCTCGGTATCATTGCAATCTTCGTTTATGTGGGAGTCGAGGTCGGCATTCCTAATCTGGCCAATCTTTATATGACCACTCCTACCGAGGAATCGGCGAACCGGACTATTGCAGAATATGAATTTCAGCACGATCCTGCCAACGCTGCTGTCGTTGCCAAGATGCATGCTGAAGACGCCGCCAATATCGATAATGAAGATTATGAACCTCAGATCATAAGTCAGGATGCCTATAACAAGGCTCAGGACGTCATTTCCGGCGATGTGAAACCGGGTCTTGCCATGTCTGCCGCCACGGCTGGTGCAGTTGTCGGCCTGTACTGGCTTCTCATGCTTTGCGGAAGACTTCTCGGCGGCGTGGTCGGCGGCAAGGTGTCCAGCCGTCTCATGATGACTATCGTGACTTCCGTAGCATTGCTGTTCCTCCTTCTTGGAATTCTGCTTCCTTCGGAAACTCTCGTCAAATTCCCGTCAGTGACCTCGCAGCTGTCGTTCGCCATGGTGGAAATACCTGTCAGCGTCATGTTCTTCGTACTCTGCGGTCTCTGTACTTCGGTCATGTGGGGCAGCATTTTCAACCTTGCAGTTGAAGGCCTCGGCAAGTACACTTCAATCGCATCCGGCCTGTTCATGGTAATGGTATGCGGCGGCGGAGTATTGCCTTACATCCAGGGCGCAGTTGCCGATGCTGCCGGTTATATAAGCAGTTACTGGGTATTGGTAGTGGCCGTGGCATACATGCTTCTTTATGCTCTCTTAGGTTCAAGACCTGCGAAAAAAGCATGAGTTTAACTTGAATAAATATTGGAATCCATGAATACAGATATTATAGAAAAGCCGTACGTAGTAGGTATTGACATAGGAGGACAGACTACCAAAATGGGTATAGTCGACATGCGCGGACAGGTCCTCGCCCAGACAGTCATAAGAACGGATACTTATACCGATGTCGAACCCTATATCGACGAGGTGGCCGAGGCTCTTGAGAAAATCATCAAGGAGTCCGGCTCGGAAGGCAAGATAAGAGGCATAGGAATAGGCGCGCCTAATGCGAATTACTATACGGGTACTATCGAGAATGCAGTGAACCTGTCATGGGGCGGGAACCGTTCCATACCGTTCGCCCAGATCCTTTCAGCAAAGACGGGCGGGCTGAAAGTCGTTCTTACGAACGACGCCAATGCGGCCGCCGTCGGAGAGATGACCTACGGAGCAGCAAGAGGAATGAAGAATTTTATCATGATTACATTGGGGACCGGAGTCGGCAGCGGAATCGTGATAAACGGCGAGGTGGTGTACGGCCATGACGGATTTGCAGGAGAGCTCGGACACACCTGTGCCGTAAGAAACAACGGCCGTCTGTGCAACTGCGGCAAGACAGGATGCCTCGAAACATACTGTTCCGCTATCGGCGTGGCGCGTACTGCACGCGAGTGGCTTACCTTGAGCGACGAGCCTTCAGTGCTGAGAAGTCTCGACAATATCTCGTCTAAGGATGTGTATGAGGCAGCAAAGGAGGGCGACAGACTTGCAATACGGATATTCGAGTTTACAGGCAAGATGCTCGGGCAGTCTTTTGCTGATTTCGTGGCGTTCAGCGCCCCTGAGGCAATCGTTCTTTTCGGAGGTCTCGCCAGGGCAAAAGAGTACCTGTACCAGCCGATTCTCGACTCGATGAATGCCAATGTCCTTCCGTTGTGGAAAGGAAAGATCAAGATAATGTTCTCCCAGCTAAAGGAATCCGATGCCGCAATTCTCGGTGCGTCGGCTCTGGCTTGGGAAGGTTGATATCTTTAACGGGTTCTATGAAAATCAGAAAGTATTTGCCTGTAATCGTCCTGTCATATCTGCTTTTCTTCATGATAGCGTTCGTGACAGGACTGCAGAATCCACTGGGTGCGATACTGATGTCCCAGTATGACGTTTCGGTCGGAGTGGCCCAGCTCGGCAATTTCGCCAACTTCATTGCATATTTCTGCATGGGTATCCCGGCAGGTCTTATGCTCAAGAAGTACGGTTACAAGTTTTCGCTTCTCGTTGCGGCCACTGTCGGCATAATCGGTATCGGCCTCATGTTTTTCTCCGGGCAGATTTCGAGAGGCCTCTGGCTGTATTTTACAGGAGCTTTCGTAGCCGGATTTTCGATGTGCATGCTTAATGCGGTCGTCAATCCTCTGCTGAATTCGCTCGGAGGCGGCGGAAAGAAGGGTAACCAGCTGATACAGTGGGGTGGGTCCCTCAACTCGATTGCGGCTACCATCGTACCTTTCGTCGTAGGATTCCTGATGGGACGTTCTGCAGGCGCGTTGGCTGCCGGCGAACATCCTCATTTCGAAATTGCCGACGTCAACCCGATGTTCATTATTCTCGTCTCCATATTTGCGGTAGCCATACTGGCGATATTGTTCGTAGATATCCCGGAAGCCGAGACATTCGAAACCAGGGATGCCCTGCAGCAGATTATCGGCAACCGGGAAGAGAAATACAGTTGTTTCTCGTTCCGGCATTTCATACTCGGTTCGGTCGCCGTTTTCCTTTACACAGGCATAGAGGTAAGTATTGCCAACATGACCAATATCTACCTTATCCACGAGGTAGGGGTTACGCCTCCGTCCGCAGGGGCGATAGTAGCATTTTACTGGTTCTTCATGTTCGTCGGCCGTCTTGTAGGAGGAACTCTCGGTTCGAAGTTCTCGAGCCGCGACATGCTTCAGTTCTCTTCGGTGATGGCGATGATTCTGATACTGATTACGATTTTCACTCCGGAAAAGATCACCATTTCGGTGGGCCGGTACAGCCTCGGGAATATCCCCGTAAACATCGTTTTCCTCGTCCTGACAGGACTTTTCACATCCGTGATGTGGGGCAACATCTACAATCTTTCAGTAGAGGGACTCGGAAAATATACTTCTACCGCGACCGGATTTTTCATGATGATGGTCTGCGGAGGGGGTATCGTTCCGCTGCTTCAGGGTCTGCTTGCAGATTTCGTGGGTTGCCGGGCTTCATTCTGGCTCATAATCCTGTGTCTTGGTTACCTGATGTATTACGGTTCGACCGGGTACAAGAATGTGAACAGGAAGATTCCCGTGCAGTAGTTCCGGAAACGGAAAAAAGATCGGCTCCTGCCTTTGTCTGTAACCAGCGATCGATACAGCAAGGCAGGAGCCGTTTCCTTTTGGATACCGGGCGTCGTTTTTATTCGAGTTTATGTATCGCCAGTCCGCTGCGGAGCTTAGGTTCGAACCATGTCGTCTTCGGCGGCATGATGTTTCCCGAGTCGGCGATGTCCACAATCTGTTTCATGGATACCGGGTACAGGGCGAATGCAACTGCCATCTCGCCGCTGTCGACTCTGTCCGACAATTCTCCAAGACCCCTGATGCCTCCGACAAAATCTATTCTCCTGTCGGTCCTCAGATCCTTGATTCCGAGAATCCTGTCGAGGACAAGATCGGACAGTATTGTCACGTCGAGGACGCCTATGGGGTCTGAATCGTCGTATCTGCCCGCTTTGGCCTCGAGAGAATACCATTTCCCGTCAAGATACATCGAAAAATTATGGAGATGGTCCGGTTTGTAGATTTCAGCGCCCTTTTCTTCGACAGTGAAATCCGTTTCAAGAGCCGCAATGAATTCTTCCGGACTCAGCCCGTTAAGGTCTTTTACGACGCGGTTGTAGTCTATGATCGTAAGCTGGCTTTCAGGGAAGGCCACGGCAAGGAAGAAATTGTATTCTTCATCTCCGGTATGCTCCGGATTGCCGAGACGCTTTTCCGCTCCGACTCTCGCCGCCGCTGCAGTCCTATGATGTCCGTCAGCCACGTAGAAAGCCGGAATGTCCTTGAAAATCCGGGTGATGCGCTCTATGGTCGGATCGTCGTCTATAATCCAGAAGCGGTGCCCGAAACCGTCCTCGGCGGTGAAATCGTATTCGGGAGTCCCGGCGGTCCGGGCACTTACGATGCTGTCGATTTCGGCATTGTCGGGATATGAAAAGAAGACAGGTTCGATATTGGCATTCTGGAGTCTGACATGTATCATTCTGTCGTCTTCCTTGTCCTTTCTCGTGAGTTCGTGCTTCTTTATGCGGCCTTCGGAATAATCATCGGTATGGGCGCACAGTACCAGGCCGTATTGCGTCTTCCCGTTCATGGTCTGGGCATAGACATAGTAGCAGGGCTTTTTGTCCTGAACCAGCCAGCCTTTTTCCTGCCACAGCCTGAAGTTCTCCACGGCCTTGGAGTATGCTTCCCTGCTGTGTTCGTCGACCATGGGTTCGAAATCGATTTCGGGTCTGGTGATATGCAGGAGTGACTTTTCCGATGCTTCGGCTTTCGCCTCCCTCGAGTTGAGGACATCGTATGGTCTTGATGCGACTTCTTCAACTATCTCCCTGGGCGGCCGAATGGCTGCAAATGGCTTGATCCGTACCATAAGACTATTTGTTGACCTTGAATTTCGTATTGCCGGTAGCGAAGAAGTCGACTATCTGCGATGCTGCCGCAAGTCCGGCATTGATGTTGGCCTCGGCTGTTTCAGCTCCCATTTTTTTCGGAGTCGCAAACACTCTTTTACCGTATTTTTCATTCAGTTCTGACTGCATGTCGGCTGCAATGTCGGTTATGTATCTGATATCCGGCCTGTCTGTCAGAGCCTTGTCGAGTTCGGCTTCATTGATGACTTCCTTTCTGGCAGTGTTCAGCAGGCATCCGCCCACAGGCATCTGCGTGATGAGATCGTAGCCGATCGAGCCTTTTGTCTGCGGCGTAGCCGGAATATGCAGGGATATGAAATTGCATTCCCTGTACATCTGTTTCAGGGAACTTGCCGGAACGACCCCGTCATTTTCCATTGTCTCTGCAGGAACGTACGGGTCGAATGCCATGACCTCCATACCCATTCCGATGGCTTTTGCAGCGACCAGTTTCCCTACGTTGCCATAGGCCTGTATTCCGAGTTTTTTACCTTTGATTTCACTGCCCGTCCCCGGTGTGAACTGATTGCGCGACATGAATATCATCATGGCTATGGCAAGCTCCGCGACAGCATTGGCATTCTGTCCCGGAGTGTTCATCGCTACTATGTTTCTCGCCGTGCATGCTTCCAGGTCGATATTGTCATATCCCGCACCGGCCCTGACGACAATTTTCAGTTCTTTGGCGGCGGCTATGACTTCAGCCGTGACCTTGTCCGACCTTACTATGAGTGCGTCGACGTCGGCGACAGCTGCCAGCAGTTCATCCTTTGAACCGTATTTTTCGAGAAGCCTGACTTCATGCCCGGCCTTCGCGGCTATTTCCTTCATTCCGCTTACGGCAGCGGCCGCAAACGGTTTTTCCGTTGCTATCAGTATAATCATGGTTCTGCTATTTTTTCATGGATTCATATTCCTGCATACATTTGATGAGAGCCTGTACGCTTTCGACAGGGCAGGCATTGTAGATCGAGGCCCTGAAACCTCCGACAGACCTGTGGCCCTTTATGCCGACCATGCCCTGCTTCTTGGCGAACTCGAGAAAATCATCCTGGAGATTCTCGTATCCCGGAGCCATGACGAAGCATACGTTCATGTCGGAACGGTCCTCTTTGGCCGCAGTACCGGTGAAAAGCGGATTCCTGTCGATTTCGGCGTAGAGCAGATCGGCCTTTTCCCTGTTTATCCTGTGGACAGCCTCGACTCCGCCTATGCCTTTAAGCCATGAAAGCGTTTCGTACATTACATAGATGGCGAATACCGGCGGAGTATTGAACATCGAACCGCTGTCTATGTATGTCTGGTAGTTCAGCATTGTCGGAATGTACCTGCTTACCTTGCCGAGGGCGTCTTTTCTGATTATGGCAAATGCCACTCCCGCAGGACCTACGTTTTTCTGTGCACCTCCGTATATCAGTGCATATTTGCTGATGTCGCGCGGACGGCTCATGATGTCGGAAGACATGTCTGCTATAAGCGGAACAGGGGAGTCGATGTCTTCCTTTATTTCAGTACCGTAAATCGTGTTGTTCGAGGTAATGTGGAAGTAGTCCAGATCTTCCGGTATTTCGTATCCTTTGGGAATATAGCTGAAGGTAGTGTCTGCGGAAGATGCCACGGCATACGCTTCTCCTATGCCCTTGGCTTCTTTAAGGGCTTTTTTCGCCCATACTCCAGTTTCAAGATAGCCGGCTTTTTTCTCGAGGAAGTTCATGGCGACGCAGAGGAACTGCAGGCTTGCGCCTCCGCCCATGAACAGTACTTCGTGAGTGTCCGGAATATGTAAAAGTTCCTTCCATAGCGCACGGCATTCATCCATCACCTGTACCCACTCCTTGGATCTGTGGGAAATGCTGATGACAGGGACCCCTGTCCCCTTGAAATCCTTGAGTGCCTCGATGGCTTTTTCGACGGCCTGTCCGGGAAGGACGCATGGGCCGGCGTAAAAATTGTGAACTTTTTTCATAACTATTTCATTAATTGTCGTTAAATATAATAATTATTTTACTAAAACAGACTTTTGATATCCGAACGCTTTTCGCAGTAATGGCACAGAAGCGATATCTCGCCGTTTTCTTCGATGACCTTGAATCTTGTCATGACCGGCTGGTGGTTCGTTATACATTTCGGATTCATGCACCTGGCAATGCCTTCGATTCTGTCCGGCATGGAGAGCTTGCGTTTTTCCACCACCTGGAAGTTCCTTATGATATTTACCGTGGCGTGAGGTGCAATCAGGGCCAGTCTGTTCAGTTCGTCATCTTCGAAAAATCTGTCCGCAATCTTGATTATGCCCTTCCTGCCGTACAGCTTGCTGTTCAGATTGATGCCGATGGTGATAGGGTTTTCTATGCCTTTCAGATTCAATATGTCGAGGGCCTTGTAGACATTTTCAGCAGGTATGTGGTCGAGAACGGTTCCGTTTTCGAGCGCGCTTACTTTCAGCTCCTTGTTTACGTTTTCCATAAATCTTTCCTTTTATCTGTATCCCAACAGGTATGAAATTATAGCCATTCTTACATACAACCCGTTTTCAGCCTGCTTGAAATAATAGGCATACGGGGTGTCGTCCACGTCCTGATCGATTTCGTTCACTCTCGGGAGCGGATGCAGTATCTTCATGTTTTTTCTGACATTGCCCAGCATTGATGCTTCAAGTCTGTAGACGTCCTTGACTTTTTCGTATTCCATCGGATCCGTGAAACGCTCCTGCTGGACTCTTGTCATATACAGGATGTCGCAGTCGTCGAGATGTTCTTCGAGTGAGTTGGTTTCAGTGTATCTGATGCCTTTATCATCGAGGAAATCCTTGTATTCCACGGGCATTTTCAGTTCGTCCGGGGACGTGAACACGAATTCAGGTTCGAAATGCGACATCGCCTGCAGCAGGGAATGGGTCGTCCTTCCGTATTTGAGGTCTCCTACCATGTTGATTTTCAGATGGTCGAGCCTTCCCTGGGTCTGCATGATGGAGTAAAGGTCGAGAAGAGTCTGTGACGGATGCTGGTTGGCTCCGTCCCCTGCATTGACGACAGGTACTGACGACACTTCCGAAGCATATCTCGAACTGCCTTCCAGCGGATGCCTCATAATTATCATGTCGACATAGTTCGACACCATCTTTATGGTATCCTTCAGGGTTTCTCCTTTGCTGACACTCGTATTCGAGGCATCGGAAAAGCCTATTACCTTTGCTCCCAGCCTGTTGACGGCAGTCTCGAAACTCAGTCTCGTCCTTGTGGACGGCTCGAAGAAAATACAGGCTATGACTTTCCCTTCGAGGATGTGCTGAGTCCTGTTCTGCTCGAATTCCTTTGCGGTTTCAAGTACATGCAGGATTTCTTCCTTGCTGAAATCCTGGATTGAAATAAGACTTTTGTTCATGAATTTCCTATCGTTTCAAGGGAGCAGCCTCCCGTGTTTTCTATCATTTCTTCAAATTTACCTGCAAGCGTAAGCCTGACGTCGGTTTCAAGGGTGCACGACATGCCGAAGTCCTGCCCCGATACCGGAAGTCCGAGGTCTTTCATCACTTTCATGACATTGTTCATGTCCATATACCCAAAAGACAGCCTGTATCTGATCGAAGCTGTCTTTTGAATGATCTCGGCCTTGCTCAGGGCATCGGCGGTAGCGCATTTATATGCCCTTATCAGTCCCGGAATACCCAGCTTGATGCCTCCGAAGTATCTGACGACAACTACCAGGACATCGCTGAGTCCGAGAGAGTCTATCTGGCCGAGTATCGGCCGGCCAGCGGAGGATGACGGTTCCCCGTCATCGTTGGCCCTGAAAACGTCGCGCCTGTATCCCAACCTGTAGGCATAGCAGTGGTGTCTGGCATCGTGATATTCCTTTTTCAGCGATGTGACGATGGACTTGATTTCCTCTTCGGTAGAGACCGGATAGGCAAGGGCAATGAATCTGCTGCCATTGTCCTTGAAAAGCCCCTGTGAGGGGCCTGCAATGCTATTGAAGGTGTCGATCATCTTTCCAAAATTAGTGTTTTTTATATTATTTTGCAACGGCATGGAAATATTTTGTACCTTTGGTTCCCAGTAACATCAAACACAGTCATGGTATTCAGATATAGGGTTTCTCTTCCCGGCATAAAGGGATTTGCCAGAGTATACGAGGTCAAGGCCGGCGCTACTTTATATTCGTTTCACAAGCAGATGAGAGCCGACATGGATTTCCCCCAGGATCAGCTGGTGCTGTTCAAGGGTTTGGATGAAAACGGTTCCGTTGTTGCGAAATACGGTATTTTCGATTTGGGTGCGGGCACTATCGATTCCGTTACTGTAGGTCAGACCGTGAAGGCCGGTGTCAGATCATTTGTCTATTTCTACGATACTACCAATATAAAGAGTGTCATAGTGACCCTTGAAGGGGAAACCCAGCCGAGTTCCGAGTCCAGTTATCCGGTTCTTGTCGAGACCAAGGGACCGAACCCCGTCGAATTCGAGAACGGATACGTCGCATACGAGGATCTTCCGGACGACAAGAAAAACGGACCTTCGTCGAATGCCGGAGACGATGATTTCGACGATGACGACGATGACGGCGACGATGATGACGGAAACGAGGAGGCCGAGGAAATCTACGATGAGGATGAAGACGGAGAAGATCTTTAGTCTTCCATGGCCAGAAAACTGATAATAATTCTTGGACCGACAGCCGTCGGCAAAACGGATTACAGCATACGGGAGGCTCTGAAATACGGGTCTCCCGTCATTTCTTGCGATTCGAGGCAGATTTACCGTGAAATGACTGTCGGAACGGCTGTTCCGGATCCGGAACAGCTTTCCCTGGTCAGACATTATTTTATCCATTCGCATTCAGTCAGGGATCTGTACACGGCCGGAAAATATGAGATCGAGGCATTGAAACTTATCGAAGATCTCTTTTCCAGGGGGCACGATACCTTAGTGATGGCCGGCGGTTCCGGTTTCTACATCGACGCACTGTGCGACGGCCTGGACGACTTTCCTCCTGCAGATCAGGAACTGCGCAGGAATCTGACGCAGCGGCTGCATGACGAGGGGGTGGAATCCCTGAGGC
>CALUQM010000016.1 GCA_944322925.1 uncultured Bacteroidales bacterium | reverse complement strand
GCGAAATTGGTAGACGCGCTACTCTCAGGAGGTAGTGCCAGAAATGGTGTGGCAGTTCGACTCTGCTCCTGCGCACATGAAAAGGGGGTGATCCGGAAATGACGGTCGCCCCCTTTTCAATATTGTCAATGTTTGTTCAATGCCCTGACCGGGCAAGTTCAAGTTCCATCCGGGTGTGCCAGAGCACTATTCCTGCCGCGACGGATACGTTGAGCGAATGTTTGGTGCCGAACTGCGGTATTTCAATCGAAAAATCGGAGGCGTCGACGACCTCCTGGTCCACGCCGGATACCTCGTTGCCGAATACAAGGGCGTATTTTCTGCCTTCCTCAGGGTGGAAATCCTGCAGTTTGACGGATCCGACAGTCTGTTCGACGCTTACGATACAGTATCCGTTCTCCCTGTATTTCCGCACGGCATCCATCGTGCTGCCGGAATATTCCCAGTCCACGCTGAATTCGGCCCCGATGGCCGACTTGTGGATTTCGGCGGAAGGGGGAACGGCACAGATGCCGCACAGGCATATCCTGTCCACCTTGAATGAATCGCAGCTTCTGAAGGCCGAGCCTATGTTGTGTGCGCTCCTGATATTGTCCAGAATGACCGCGATGCCTGATTCCGGAGAATGCCTGTATTCCTCGACCGAGAGCCGTCCGAGCTCTATGTTCAATAATTTCCTGTCTGTCATGATTTTCCCGCCGGCCTGCAAGAACCGGATATGAAAAGAACAAAAAAGTTATCCGCGCAAAGGTAGCTAAATTTTAAAAAATGAGTAAATTTGCCTCGACTTTAAAATTTAACGGAACAACAAAATGAAACAGGATCTTCAGATATTCAATCTGATAAAGAAAGAGGAAGAAAGACAGACTACCGGCATCGAACTGATTGCATCGGAAAACTACGTCAGCAAACAGGTGCTTGCAGCATTGGGTTCGGTATGCACCAACAAATATGCTGAAGGCTACCCTGGGGCCAGATATTACGGAGGCTGCGAAGTCGTAGACCAGATAGAGCAGCTTGCCATCGACAGACTGTGCGAGCTTTTCGAGGCGGAGTACGCCAATGTGCAGCCACACTCCGGAGCGCAGGCGAACATGGCAGTCATGATGGCATGCCTGAAGCCTGGTGACACGTTCATGGGCCTGGACCTCGCTCACGGCGGGCATCTTACCCACGGGTCTCCGGTAAACATGTCGGGTATCCTGTACAATGCCGTCTCATACGGTCTCGATGAAGTTACAGGTATGATCGACTACAACGAGATGGAAAGGAAAGCCATGGAGTGCAGGCCGAAACTCATCATCGGAGGAGCTTCAGCCTATTCGCGCGAATGGGACTGGGAAAGGATGAGACGCATCGCAGACAGTGTGGGCGCACTTCTGATGGTGGACATGGCTCACACGGCAGGTCTTATAGCAGCAGGTCTTCTGAGCAATCCTGTAAAATATGCGCATATAGTAACATCTACTACGCACAAGACCCTGAGAGGCCCTCGCGGAGGAATCATTCTCATGGGCAGGGACTTCGACAACCCGTGGGGGCTCACGACGCCGAAAGGAGTCGTCAAGAAGATGTCCCAGATACTCAATTCAAGCGTATTCCCTGGTGTTCAGGGCGGTCCGCTCGAACATTGCATAGCCGCGAAGGCCGTGTCGTTCTACGAGGCTCTGCAGCCGGAATTCAAGGAGTATCAGAAGCAGGTGGTAGCCAACGCCGCCGCAATGGCCGAATCATTCAAGTCCAAGGGCTATAAGGTCGTGTCCGGAGGTACGGACAATCATCTCATGCTGATCGATCTCAGAACGAAATTCGGCGAACTCACCGGGAAAATGGCTGAAAGGGAACTTGTCAAGGCTGACATCACCATCAACAAGAACATGGTGCCGTTCGATTCGAGATCCCCGTTCCAGACATCCGGCATAAGGGTGGGTACGCCTGCCATAACTTCAAGAGGACTTGTCGAAAAGGACATGGAATTCATAGTCAACCTTATCGATACCGTACTGACAAGTGCGGCAGCCCATATCGACTATGTCTCTGGCAAGTCGGAAGAAGGCAGGGAAGAGCATGATGCCGTACTCGCGAATGTCCGCAAACAGGTGCGGATGAAAATGAACGGCATGCCTCTGAACAAATATTAGCAGTCAAACATGTATTAGCAGCACAAGCATGAAAACCCCGCTTTATCATTTTGCCGCAGTCGCAGGCATGCTTCTGTTTGCCTGGGCCTGCGACTCGGGACAGTCCGTGCATCCTGAAATATCGGAAACGGACTTCCGCATGCCCTCTCATGTCCTTGCCGGAGAAATGACGGCCATATATGCGTCCGCACAGCTTGAAGATGCCGTGTTGTATATCGGCGGCAGGGAATTCCCGGCAGATTCATGGTGGGAAGACGAAGAAGGAAGATGGGGGACATGGATTACCGTTCCTGACGATTTCATGGGAGAATATGAAGTCTCGGCCGGATATCAGGACGGCGATTCTGAAAGCGAACCCGAAATTATCGGGAAAATCGAAGTATGGCAGTTGTCTGATGAGCCGTATTATTCCACCAGGAGGCCGGCATATGCCGACATCGGAGGGGCAGTCCTGATCGTCAATTCCTGCAAGGTAACAAGGACGGGCATTGAACGCCTGGTTTTCCGTGATGCTGACGGGACTCAGGTCAAGGCGGAACTGTCCATGGAAACTGGAATTTCATCCGGATATTCCTGCGGCATTCTGGAATATTGTTCCGATTATGATATCACATATCCCTCTGACGGATCGTACATTGCTTTCAGGGAATACGGTTCCGAGATATCGGAGCCTGTAGTCATAAGGAACAGCGACGGCCTTGTCGTTCCGCTTTCCGTCCCGGATCAGGGCAGTCTGACCGGATTCTACAGCGTATCGGAAACTGAATTCTATTTTGCGTACAGGGATCTCACGAAACCTGCAAGAAAGGCGGTAATCGACGAGACGATGCTGCCGTCGTCAGTGGACGATATCGAAGAAGATTTCACGGAGAACATAAGGATCAGGACGGAAGAGCTGAGAGGAAGTGCAGGCAAACTCGAGCGCACCGCCGGCAATATACAGTTGATCGCGACTGAAACAGGAAAGGTATTCCTGGGAGAACACTATATTTACGACGGCAATACGACCCTCGAAATGAAAAGCCCTTCCGACAACATGGGAGATATCGACAATGTATTCAGCCTTGCCGACAATATCATCACAGTCAAGGGGCGGGCAGGGGAAACCAGATTGTATTATGCTGCGACGGGCACGGAGTCCGGAACGTGGCATGAATTCGGGAAACTGGATGCGGACATACTCTTCTCTTCTGTCGCCGTACATGACGGTATAGCGTACCTTTTTGCCGCCGACAGGTATTTTACCGTAGATGAATCCCTGCAGGTCACAAGCCGCGACTATCTCCGTCCGGTCGATGCGAGCGAGGGCGTATTCAATCCCGGCTGTCCGCGGACCGAATCCTGGTGGTACTTTCTCGACAAGTCAGGAAATTTGTGCCGGCTGAATCTTGAAAAGGCTTCGGAAGACAGTCATGAAGTGCTTGGACCTGCGCCTCAGTTCATGTTCCATGCATCGAACGATACTGCCGTCTGGAATTCCTACAGCGGCGGCAAGACAATATTCTACATTCTTTCGGGAGACGATCCCGCAACAGTAACCGATGATGATGACCTGCTCGGTCAGGCCGGTCTGTCTTTCGATGTCGGTGCCGTTACGAATTCGATATATTAAACTTCGTGAACGGGAGTAGCCCTGCCGTCCGGTGGACATCCGAAAGCGAGCAGAAAGAAGAAGCCGACCTCAAAAATTACTTTTGGGCCGGCTTTTCTTTAAAATATTTTTTCCGATATTCCTGTTACATGGTTATGTCGGCGTATGAATAAATCTTGACAGGTTCGGCTGCGGCAGTACAACTGTATGTGGTTTCGATGATCTCCGATGGATTCATCGGGTCTGCCTCTTCAACTGTAAGTTCAACGGAAGTTTCAGTCAGTTTCGAATATTTTATCGTGGCCTGGGTAGGCTCTGCCGTAGGGTCGTACATGTTTTCTACATTGTACACGACAGTTCCTGACGTTCCGTCGGCCGACGGCGTTATGCTGACTATTTCCTGTGCCCCCGAGGTCATGGAAAAAAACGACTTGTCAGGATCGATTCCGGTAATGCCCATGCTTTCAAGCAGCATGTCATAACCGTCGGCCCAGTCGCCTATCAGTATTTTGTCAGGAGTGCCGATTCCTATGTCGAAACATCTCTTTGCCGAAGATCCGTATGAGTCGGTAAAGGTGGTTACCCACTGGTTTTCAATGGAAAGCGTTACTGTCTCTTCTTCTTCGTTTTCGGGAGTTTTTTCACATCCGGTTACAGCTATGAGGCTGAAACATGCAGCGGCTGCCGCTGCGAACAAATAAAATTTTTTCATGATATTTTATTTAAAAAGGTTGTACGAATGATTCGGGTATTGTCAAAAGGCAATTATCCCTAAAGTTAAATAATAATTCCGGTTATTTCAAATTTTTATTCAAGACCGACACTGGGCCGATACTGCGGCCGATGCTGCGGGCGGCCTTTATTCATACCGGTATTCTATCGTTACCGGCATGATTCCTTCCCTGAAGGAAGCAGAGGTCAGATACCCTTCTTCATCGAATACGTAAGCTATTTCCGATGCTTCGGAATTTTCTCCTCCGAGTCTTCCTGAAGGAAGGTTGGCGGACTTGGTTCCGGTAAAGCCGAAAATCTGTGCGATCAGGATCTGTATATCGTTGGATGCCAGCGAGGTAAGGGTAAAGTCAGCTGCGAACGGATTGTTTACGAGATCCGCCTCTTCGTAGACGTACATTCCGCCCTGATTGAGATTTCCGTCCTCCTGCACGAGTTCAGAGGTCCCCTGTCCGTAATATACAAGGTAGCCGGCCCTGTCGTATTCCCAGTCGATTTCCCTGGATTCGCAGTATATGCCGCCGGTTTCATCCTGTCTTTCAAATTCGATCGTATATGAAAGGACTCTGGAGCCATCCACCTTGAACATGTAGTCGGTGTATCCGTAATTCTCTTCCGCTTCAGGCGTCGCCGAAAAAGTGTATGCACTGTATTCTCCGTGTGACGCATCGCTGCCTGGAACGATGGAAATCCCGTATTCCGTACATGCAGTAATATTGCCGGCTCCGTCTCTGCTGACATTGATTTCCCTCGTATATGCCGATTCTCCGCTTCCTATGCTGAACTTTATACCGGTCAGATATTTTTCCGTCGTGACGAAAAAGCTGCGGCTTACAGTCATTTCCCCGTTATCCTGGACTATGACAAGCGAGGATTTTCCCTTAGGGGCATTTTCAGGCACTGCGGCGGTAAGCCTGTCCTGGCCGGCTTCGGTATCGAGCAGGGTGCGTTCGCCAGTTTCCGGGTTTTCAAGCGCGAGGACAGCAGTGGCAGAGAAGCCCAGACCTGTGACTGTGATGCTTCCTCCCGGCAGGCAGTATTGCGGAACGCCCGATACCGTGACATCGATAGGTCTGGCGGCTACCGTAATAAGTCCGAGTTCCCATCTTCCGTCCTGTTCGATGACGAACATGTACTCTCCGGCCCTGACGTTTACTGTCATTTCAATGCCCGATGCAGTGACGGTCACACCGGTAATTTCCGTCTGAACGCCAGTCCCCGAATCGCTTACAAGATAGAATACGGTTCCGGCAGAAAATCCGCTGCCCAGCACCGGTATCCTGTCTCCGCTGTATATGGTCTGGGCGGGAAACCTTACGTAAGTGACAGGGCAGCCCTCGGGAGTCCCCGTATTGTCGTTTTCAGGCCCGGTTTTCGTGCATGACACGGAAGCGGCTGCCAGTACCGACATGAAAAATAGAATGATTGTCTGTTTCATTGTCAGTCTATTCCAGGAAGAGAAGACAGGTATTCGGCGGTACTTTGGGATGACGGACGGCTCATTTCAGATTCGAGAATCCTGCCCTCCATGTCCAGAAGTATGAATCTCGGAATGGTGGCTACTTCGTACTCTTTCAGGAAACGGCTGTCGTCTCCGAGATAGAGCTGGATTCCGGGCATCCTGTTGCTGCGCAGATGGTTTTCCCATTTTGCGACATCAGAGTCGACAGAAAGCCCTATGAATGCGATGTTCTTGCCTTCGAACCGGCTTTCGAGTTCTTCCAGGTGCGGAAGTTCTCTCCTGCATGGCTGGCACCATGTCGCCCAGATGTCGATGTAGACATATTTCCCGCGGAAATCGGCAAGAGTATATGTTTTGCCTTCAATGTCCGACGCCCTGAAGTCGGGAGACATTCTGCCGGTGTCCTTTTTCTCCCATTTTGCGCAGGCGGCATCGAATGCGTTTCTCAGCCCGGCATCTGAAACATAGGTCCTGTAAATGTTGGCCATGTCCTGGATTCCGTCAGTGCCGAAATTGTCGATATACGGAATCGCGATATGGTGCAGAAGGGCCTGGACCACTTCGGCATCCTTGAGATTGTCCGCAATGAATTTCATCTCGCATACGAGTTTCGGGTACAGATCCTTCAGGTTTCTGTTTCCCGCATCCAGAACGTGGGCGGCTTCGGTCATGAATTCCCTGTACTCATCAAGATCGGCATACATGGCATTTTCCGTAAAGTATCCGCGTATTACTTCATAGTAAGCCTCGTCAGGACTGTATACGGGATCTGCCGCCATTATGCGGTGGGCGACCGGATACATCAGCAGGGTGTTCCCGTAGGCGTATCTGATACGGCCCTTTTCCATGTCGGCGAATTTGCCGGTACCCGACAGGTCCCTGGCTTCCAGCAGTTTCACGGCATCCTTTTCCTTTTTTTTCGTGAGGCTGAGGAATTCGCTGAACGGCAGGGCATAACATGAGTCAGGAAGGGCGGTCAGCTCCACTTCGTTGAGGTATTCCACGGCCGGGGCTTTTTTGCCTTCGACACTGAATGTCCGGAGAAATGCGGTCCCGTCGAAGGAAACCGAAGCCTCGTCTCCCGCTTCCGCGTAAATCCTTTTCCTTCCGGCATCGGAATAGTAGACATAGGCGTATGCGGCATCAGTTCCCGGCAGTACGGCTTCCCCACGGCCGTTTTCCAGCGGAATTTCCATAATGTCGTTGCGGTGCACAAGAACGAGAGGCCCGGATCCCGGATTCTCTACATTGAAAGTCAGTTTGATGTCTTTGGATTCCGAGCAGCCCAGGCTCAGGAATGCAAGAACTGAAAGACAGACAAGATTTTTCATGATGATCAATAAACTCTTTCCTTATATGTTACATCGACGATTTCACTGAAACCGTCATATTCTTCAGATGGTATGGCTCCGGCAAAATTTCCGGCGGAATCATAGCCTTCATACACACGCAGGATACCTTCACCGTCCGCAGTCCTGCATCCTACTATCAGGTCATAGCTTTTCAGGTTGTTTTCCGCATTCTGATAAAGGTTGAATTTCAGGCATGTGACGGTTTCGTCTCCGAATTCGAGCTGCGGTTCGGCCGTCAGCGGAGTGTCGGAAAGATTCACCCTGTAGACTGTGCTTCCTGAAGCATAGTACATGAAATTTCCCAGTGAACTGAACGCGAAAAGATTGCCTTCGGCACAGATGTCGGTGCAGCCGGAAATGTCTCCGTAATAAGCTTTGCCGATGACATACGGACAGTCCGCATAGCGGAGCATGTCTCCGCACTGGATGCCGTAGACATAGCGGCGGTCTCCGTCCGCGAGAATCGTATACGTTACTCCCATCGATGCGTTTCCGGGGTCATAGCGTGTATTTTCCATATATACGAAATCATAGCCTTCAGGATAGCTGTCGAAGGCATCGCCTACGACGCTTTCTTCATCGGATGATGCCATCCCTTCGGCTATCTTTCCCATTTCGTCGAGGTCGGCAAGAGGCTCCTGAGATCCGAGATCCGGTCTTTCGAGCAGCGGACAGTATCCCATGAATTTCTTGCCGGTAATGTCGTACAGCAGATACATGGCCGCATATACCTGGCTGGCAAGTACATTGGCTCCTACGGCAGGGGCGGCATCGAAATCCCTGTTGACCGCACTCCCGTAAAGCCCGCTTATTCCCATCGTTTCGCAGTAATATGCCTTTGTCCCGCTGACAAGCATCTTGCCGAATCCGGAACATACTATCGAGTACGGGACAAGAGCGATGCCTGCACCCGATTCATAGACAATCGAATATTCTTCGCTCCACTCGAACGAATCCTTGCCGAGTCTCGTAGCCCCGTCATCGGTGAGAAGATAATAAGGGGATGACGCATCGGTCATGGTGGAAAGCCACTGGATGCGTCTCGGCCCGTTCAGCTGCGGCATGCCCTGTCTGGCTGCCAGAACATCCCTGTAGGTTTCATCCGTTACCATGGACACGAAGTCCAGAACAGTCCTGCCTCCGTCCGAACAGAGCACCATCCATCCCTCGGACATGGAAGAACTGACGATGAGTTCCGCAACGGACTGCCACATTATTCCGCTTTCCTTTTCCGTCATCGTGAAATAGAGGGAATAGGCTCCCGGCGAAAGCGTGACGGTATATCTGAGGTTGCGTTCCTGGCTCAGTACGGTCTCGGCGTTGTCGTTGTTGCGGTCGATTACCTTCCATTCATACGTATAACTGTCTTCCGGCATGCCTCCTTCGGTTTCAGGCGTGATATTCAGGGACTGCTGCGTCAGTATGCTGACGGTTTCCGGCCAGCCGGTCACGACCGGACCGTCGAGTTCGGTATAATCGTAATTGCCGAGATCCGGCGCGCATGCACTGAGCAGCACCGATATTCCTGCGTATATGATCTTGTTTTTCATCATGAGGAAACTGTTGTCGGTCCGTTATGCCGGAAATTCCACCGGTCTTCCGGTTTCCGGGTCTATTATGTCTGTGTCGTATTCTTCCCCTCTTTCCATCTTCGCCGTTTCTTCTTCGATGTAGTCCGTTATCTCATTGTAGATGAACATCTGCTTAGGGAGAGTCATCACTGTCGCGTCATTGAAGTCTGCCGGATCTATGTCGAGCACGGTGCATATCAGACTGAATTTCGTATATGAAAATTTCCCGAGGATATTTTCATCCCATGCCGCTGGGGCTTCGGTGAACATGTCGGAGAACAGGATTCTGTATCCGAGTACCGTTGTCGTGTCGGTGGTCTGCCGGAGCTCTGTCACCGACAGGGTGAAATGACTGTTGGGATGCAACTCGAGTCTGATTTCCTTTTTTCCGGTTCTCAGGGCTTCCGTTCTTTTCAGTACAACGTCGTAGTCGAAGTATGTCGCACCGGCAGGGAGGCAGACGGAAGATTTTTCCGGCAGCATGTAATCCGCTCCTTCGACAGCATTGTCGGATGATACGCTGATCTCTACCGGTCTGTCATATTCTGCTGTCCGGCCGAGAAGCTGGACCCTGACCGGTACTGTCATCTCGTCCCCGGACTCATAGACGAAAGTCACGTCAGTAGAGTCGCAAAGTACGTTTCCCTGGATACGGTTGTTGAAATATACGGATGAAATGTCCCTGAAGTTTTCAGGATGCCTTTCATCGCAGGCAGTCAAGGCTGCCGTCAAGGCAGCCGCAGACAGAAGATATATGAGAAGGTTTTTCATTTCTATCATCATCAGTTCTGGGTTTCCGAATCGGGAAGAGGCACGACGAATATCTCGTCGCTCGGCTGAGGGTTTTCACTGTCTGCTGTCGAGAACAGGACAGGGGAGAACATTCTCTTGTACATGAAAAAGAGCTGACCTTCACCGTAGAGTTCCCTGATGTATTCATACTGGAGCAGCCTGCGGTCAAGCGAGGCGAGATTGGAGACGCCACGGTTCGAACGGAGGATGTTGACGTATGAAAGTCCGGCCGAAAGGTCATCCGACTGGCTTTCAGCGGCAATCAGATACATTTCACCGAGCCTTAGCATCGGAATCATGGTATTCCGGATATCGCCTGTGTTGGCCATGTCGGAATATTTGTAGAAATATCTGTTGCTTCCGGTCGCTATCCAGTTTACCCTGCATCTGTAGTCGTCGGCATTCCCTCCGGTGCCGGTCCCTCCGAATATCATGTCTGAAAATACGTTGCCGTCCATCCTGAAAACATAGTTGGGAAGACGGCTCGGATCGTAGTAGTCGTTGAACAGGCTGTTCCTCTGGGCATGCGACAGGGCGAAAAGCACTTCGGACGAGAATATCCTGTCCGGATCGGCGGGGGATCCGGTCACGAGCGACCTGTCGACGAACGGGAAAATCCCACCGTTTGCCGCCCTTATCACTTCCTGGGCATAGCTGAATGCGCTTTCCCTGTCCCCGAACCAGAGGGATGCCCTGGCAAGAAGGGCGGTGACTGCATAATAGTTGAGCCTCAGACTTCTGTATTTCAGGAAATTGGACGTGCCGTCAGCGGATCCTTCCATTCCGGTGCCTTCGGTAATCACCGGATCCGTCGACAGAAGTATTCTGGCTTCCGTTAGGTCCGCAGTCACTTTTCCCGCAATGGATGATGCAGGTTCGATTTCTTCCGGTGTCGTGGTATATTTCGTATAATACGGTATGCTTGCGGCTTCCGGATGGCGGGAATAGACTGGCCCGAATAGCCTGAGCATGTCGAAATGCAGCATGGCCCTCAATGCGAGGGCTTCACCCTTGATTATATAGTAGTTGTCCCCGCTGAACAGGTCTCTGTCGTCATCGATTCCAGAAAGCAGGAGATTACAGTTGAGAATCAGGGAATATGCCTTGTTCCATGTTTCGTTGAACCGGGTCCTCCAGTATTCTGTCCCGTATTCGTAGGACGCGATGTCGTTGTAGTTTCCCCAGATCGAGTCGTCCGAGCCGAGGGCGTACGCTCCTCCCATGATTTCAATCATTTCCACAGAAAGTGCTCCTCCGTACAGCATCTGGTCGTTCAGTTCGATGTATATCCCGTTCAGGAGTCTCATGTACCCGTCTTCGGAAGACAGCAGGTCATCTTCCGCTATCTTGTCGTACGGCCGAACATCGAGCCATTTGCCGCATCCCGACAGGACCGGCAGGCAGCATATAGCCGAAATAAGAATTGTAGCGATCTTTTTCATTGTTCTCTGTCAGAATGTTATACCTAAAGAAAGCGATACGGAGCGGGCAAAAGGATAGTCTATACCTCTTTCCACCCTTACGGAAGAAGCCCTGAAAATGTCATTCATGCTCAGCTGTACGGACAGGGCGGCAAGTCCGAGCCTGCGTATCATCCTGTCAGGGAATTCGTATCCTATGTTGAAGGATTCTCCCGTGAATGTATTTTCGTCCATGACGAAGCGGGAAGACTTGTCGGTGGTCTGCACGAGCGATATCCCCTTGAAGTACGCTTCCCTGTTGTCCGCGGACCATCTGTCGTAAAGGGCCCTTTTATCCTGGTTGTTGTACACGTCTTCGGTGCCGATATTCTCTACTTTCTGGAATAGGGACGTATTGAATACCTGTCCTCCGAGCCGGTATCTGAAATAGCAGCCTACATACAGCCCCTTGAAATACAGTGTCGTTCCGAGCACTCCTTCGAGTTTCGGCTGCGTGTCTCCGACTACGACTTCGTCGTTCACATCGTATGTAAAGGAGTAGCTGCCGTCTTTCCTGATGAAAAGTTCCTGTCCGGTAGCTGGATCGATTCCGGCCGAGCGTACTGCCCAGATGGCTGTCGGACTTCCTCCGTCATAATATCTTGTGGTGCCGGCGAGCGATGCGCGCCCTTCTTCATTAAGCCTGCTGAACGAAGACCCTATTCCGGCATATCTGGATTTCGAACTTGTGGCATTGACGCTGATGTTCCAGTTGATGCCTTCATGAGGCCTGTAGACAGGGGAGATTCTGAACGTGGCTTCCCATCCGTGGGTTTTCTGCGAGCCGGCATTCATCGCCACGCTTGAAACTCCCATCGATCCTCTTGTGGAAATGATGGCAAGGAGGGGATCGGTATCTTTCCAGAAATAGTCGAAAGTCAGGTTTATCCTGTCTTCCCAGAATGTAATGTCGGTGCCAATGTCATAGTTTATCGTCTCCTGCCATGCAAGGTCGGCGTTGCCGAGAGCATTGACAATCACTCCTGTGCCGAAAACGTTTGTCATCCATCCGTTGAACCTGTAGGTGGTGAACGCCTGGTATGCGGAGAAATTCTGGTTGCCGGGGTTTCCGACAGAACCTCTGATCTTGAGCATCTGGAAGAAATCCGTATTGTCGGTAAGGAAGGACTCTTTGTGGATGTTCCAGCCGAGACCGACAGACCACGTATTCCTGAATTTGTTGCCGGTACCGAACATGGATGCTCCGTCGAGTCTGTAGTTCACATCGAGAAGGTAGCGGTCATCGTAGGCGTAACCCCCGTTGACATAGAAGCTGACGGCTCTCTTGAGCGTTTCGCTGTAGTCCGGGCTTTCTCCTTCCGGGTAGTTGTTGGCAAACGACGGGGCGGCGAACTGGTCATCGGTGAATCCGTTTGCGGAGTATCCGTAGTTCACGTATTTGCTGCTGCTGAAATTGAAGCCTCCTACGGCGTTTACCATGTGTCTTTCCGCTATCAGTTTGCCGAACGTGATTGCTGCGTCTCCTTCATAGCTGAGTTCCCGTATCATATTTTGCGTGAACAGTCCCTTTTCCGTATCTTCCAGATCATCGAACTGCGAATGCAGGGGCGAGAGTCTCATCGAGTCGTCCTGATCGTTCTTAGTAATGCCGAATTTCGCGCGGAACCGCAGGTAATCCTTTATGAACCATTCGAATATGAAATTGTTGGTGAATCCGAAACTCTGGGAGGTGTCATAGTTGTTCAGGTGAGCGTTCCACAGCGGATTCGTCACCGGATAGTCGTCAGTCCCTTCTTCCGGATAATAGAGATATTTGTCGATGCCTCCGCTCTCGTTGTATTTTCTGTAGTACGGATTCGCGTATGCGTATTCGGAAAAGGATACGGCCGGGTCATTGGTGTTCAGATAATTGACTGTAAGCTTGTTGCTGAACTGGAATTTCCCGGTGCGGTAGATCAGGTCGATATTTCCCTCGAGGGTCTGCCTGTCGGAGCCTTTCATCACACCCTGTACGCCTCCGTAGCTCAGTCCGATTCCATAGCGGATTTTTTCTTCTCCGCCTTCCGCATACAGGTTGTGCTTGTGGGTGAATCCTGTGCGGATCGGTTCGCTCAGCCAGTACGTGTCCACTCCGCTTGCTATCGATTTTAGTCTTTCGTTGCGTAGATTGTCCAGCCGGATCTGATTGAACGGGTCGCCGTTTCCGTCCGTATATACACCGGCAAGAGTCTCGAATTCGAGTTTCTCCCGCGCGTTCATCAGATTGTAGTCCGACAGATCGGCCATGTCGACTCCGAAGTCTCCCTTGTACGACAGCTGCAGCCTGCCCTTGGCCGGAGCCTTCGTTTCTATGACGACAACACCGTTGGATGCCTTGGAGCCGTATATTGCGGTGGAGGCTGCGTCTTTGAGTATGGTGACGGAGGCCACGCGGTTCATGTTGAGATTCATGACAGTCTCGAGGGTTGTCTCGAAGCCGTCGAGGATGAAGAGAGGCTGGTTCGGGTCCGTCCCGTATTCCTCCCTTAGTCCGGCAACGCTTGTCTTTCCCCTGATTTCGATATCAGGCATCGTGTTGGGATTCGAGCCGAACTGGGTACTTTCCATTATCCTGAACGAAGGGTCCAGAGTCTGGAGGCTCTGCATGATATTCTGTGAACCGACCTTTTTCAGCTGGTCTCCCTTGAATGTGGCGGATGCTCCGGTGAAGCTCTCCTTTTTTCTTTCATATACGCCGGTCACTACCACATCGTTCAGCTCCATGGCATTGGCTTCGAGCACTATTCTGGAGAAGGAGGCTGCATTTCCGGTGTCGTATTTCCGGACGAGAGTCTCGTATCCGACGTATGAAAACACTATGTTGCAGGCATAGTCCGGTATTTCCAGCACGAATTTTCCGTCCAGGTCGGTGGCGACCCCGTGCAGGGTGCCTTCCAGCATTACCGACACTCCTATCAGCGGATAACCGTCGCCTGCGTCCACTACTGTTCCTTCAAGTCTGACGGTGCCGTCTTCTTTCCCCGTCGTCTCCTGAGCCGATACCGCCGGTACGCGCAATGCCGCCATGGCAAGGAATACGGTGACGGCAATGATCGCCTTCAGAACCGGGAGTCCATGATAATCCATATCTTATCTGTTTTTGCAGACGGCAAATATAATACATAAATGCAAAAGGTGATTCCGGGCGGAACCACCTTTTGCATCGAATCGGGCCGAAACCCTCTTATTTCTTGAAATACCTGTTGTAAAGGCCCTGGAAACCTGCTCCGTGGCGGGCTTCATCCTTGCACATCTCATGTACGGTGTCATGGATGGCGTCGAGGTTGTGGGCTTTGGCAAGTCTTGCGATGCGGAGCTTGTCCTCGCATGCTCCGGCTTCGGCTTCCATTCTCTTCCTGACATTCGTTTCGGTGTCCCAGACTACTTCTCCGAGAAGTTCCGCAAACCTTGCCGCATGGTCGGCCTCTTCGTAGGCATATCTCTTGAATGCTTCGGCAATCTCCGGATAACCTTCCCTGTCGGCCTGACGGCTCATTGCTATATACATTCCGACTTCCGTGCATTCACCGGCGAAATGGTCCTTGAGTCCCTGGAGAATTTCCGGATCGATGTCTTTCGCAACTCCGAGCTTGTGCTCGTCAGCCCAGGTGATTTCACCTTCCGATTCCGTCACTTCAACGAATTTGTCCGATTTTGCGTGGCAGATCGGGCACTCTGCCGGTGCGCTGTCGCCTTCGTGGATATATCCGCAAACGAGGCATCTGAATTTCTTTTTCATGTTCTTTTCCTTTTATGTTCTAAATTTGAATAATTCAAAATTAACTTCGATGCAAAGGTAATGCTTTTCCGTTAAAATCCAAATTTTTTTTGAAACTCATTCAAAATAGACTTAACTTCGGGAAAACAAAAGACGTGACACCGTTTCTGAAACAGGTAGCCTCCGCATATTACCGGAGGGGAGCAGTGGAAGACACCTGCTTTATTTTTCCGAACAGGCGTTCGGAAGTTTTTTTCATGAAATATCTTGCCGATATCATTGCCGAAAGAAATTCCGGCGGAGAAAAGACATCGCCGCTGCTTGTCCCCGGAACATGTACGGTCAACGATTTCATTTACAGGATATACGGAACATGCCAGACGGACAGGATACCTCTGCTGCTCGAATTGTACGGAGTATATTCGGAGATTTACGGCAAGGCGGAGCCGCTCGATGACTTTATTTTCTGGGGCGACATCATAATAGGCGATTTCAACGACGTGGACAAGTATCTTGCCGACCCTGCCAGGCTTTTCGCCAACATAGCGGACCTGAAACAGATCCAGGATTCGTATTCTTATCTCAGTGAAAGGCAGCGGAAGGCGATAGAGGCATTCGTCAGCCATTTCAGCGACAGAGGAGGCCGGCTTACGGTTGACCTGAATTCTGAGAATCCCAGGGTAAAGGAGCGTTTTCTGAAGATATGGAACATCCTGTATCCGCTCTACACCGCATTCAGGGCCAGGCTGGTTTCAAAAGGGATGGCTTACGAAGGCATGGTCTACAGGGGAGTGGCGGAACGGTTCAGGAAAGAATCCGCCAGGGATATCCTCGCTGCGGTGTGGCCGAATGCCTCCAGATATGTCTTCACTGGCCTCAATGCGCTGAACGAATGCGAGAAGACGGTAATGCGCGGAATGCAGAAAGATTCCATCGCCGAATTCTGCTGGGACTATGCGGGGGAAATGATAAGCGACAGGTACAACAGGGCCTCCTTTTTCATGAAGGAGAATATCAGGGAGTTTCCGCAGGCCGTGGCCTTCGAGGACAGTCTTCCCGTGCCGGACGTAAGGGTGATAAGCGTTCCTTCGTCTGTCGGGCAGGCCAAGCAGCTTCCGGGAATTTTCAGCGAAATCGCACGGCTCAGGACCGGGGGAGATCTTTCGAAAGTCGGAATCCTGAACGGAGGGACAGGGGAGAAGGGAACGGACTGCGCGGTGGTGCTGCCCGACGAAACCCTGCTGATGACGGTTCTCAATACAGTGCCGCATGAAATCAAGGACATAAACGTGACCATGGGATATCCGATAACGGCAAGCGCGTTTTACCTTTACATGCAGTCCGTGATGGAGGTCCAGATGAACCTGAGAAACAAGGACGGCCGGCTGTATTTCTATTACCGTCCGGTGCATACGCTTTTTTCGGACAATATATTCAGGCTGGCGGCCGGAGAGGAGGGCCGGAAGATCATCGAAGAAATCAGGACGGCGGCGCAGCTTTACATCCCAGTCGAAGACCTTGACCGCGGCGGTATCTTTTCCGCAGTCTTCAGGCCGGCAGTCACCGACCGTTCCGCTTCCGGGAAGGAAGTGTCTGCCGCCTTCATTTCCTGTCTTGCAGGCATCGTGGAAACCACCGTGCCGGCATTGCGCCGGTCCGGACAGGACGGGGCGGAACTCGAATTCGCGACGGAATTCTACAAGACTCTCATTTCTCTCGGCCGCATGGCCCTGCCGGTAAGGCCGCAGACATTTATGAAAATACTGAAGCAGGTGCTGTCTCCAGTATCCGTGCCGTTCAAGGGAGAGCCGCTGCGGGGGCTGCAGATCATGGGGCCGCTCGAAACGAGGGCGATAGACTTCGACAATCTGATAATATTGTCTGCCAACGAAGGCGTGTTCCCGCGGCGGAACGTCTCGTCCTCTTTTATTCCTCCTGAACTCAGAAGCGGATTCGGGCTGCCTACATACGAATATCAGGATGCCGTCTGGGCCTACTATTTCTACAGGATGATTTCAAGGGCTTCGAATGTCTGGCTCCTGTATGATTCGAGGACTGAAGGTCTCAGGTCCGGGGAAGAGAGCCGCTACATCAAGCAGCTGCAGTACCATTTCAGCCTTCCCCTGAAGCGTTATGTCGTGAGAGCCGCCCTGTCCGAATCCGTACCGGCGGGAGATATCCCGAAGACTCCGGAAGATATCGCGGATATAAGGAAGATGGAGTTTTCAGCAACGGCTTTCCAGGATTATCTTGCCTGCGGAGCGAAATTCTACTACAAGTACATACGGAAACTAAGTCCGGAGAGCGAGGTGTCGGAGACGCTCGATGCAGGCATATTCGGCACTGTCTTCCATTCGGTGATGCAGTCCGTCTATTCCGGAAGAGACGTGATAACCCGTGATTTTTACCTGTCCCTGCGCAAGGAGGGCGTGAAGACGCTTGTCAGGGAGGCGATCATGAAGGAGATGCGCACACCGGAGGTTTCGGGCAGGAATCTTGTCGTCATGGATGTCATAGTGCATTATGTGATGAAGACTTTGGCTGCGGACCGCGAACTTCTCGAAAGGACTGGCAGACAGAGTTTCCGCATTCTCGGTCTTGAAAAGCGATATGTCATGGATGTCTCCGGATTCAGGGTAAAAGGGGTTATAGACAGGATAGATACGCTTTCGGCGGACGGGGTCAGGGTCGTGGACTACAAGACAGGGCAGGTCAAGGATACGGATGTGGATATCACCGATGACAATGCGGAAGCGGTAGCCGGCGCCGTGTTCGGCAAGGACAATGCGAAAAGGCCGAAAATCGCGCTTCAGCTGTATGTGTACGACAGACTTGTCCGGCAGGATCCGGCACTGGCGGGCAGGAAAATCGAAAACTGCGTATACTCGGTGACAGGGCTGTTTTCCGGCCTTCCGGAATCCTATCCGGTGTCCGGGCGTTTCGTTGCCGGGATGGATGCCGGACTCGAGACCTTGTTTTCGGAAATGACAGACGGGAATGTTCCGTTCCGTATGACGGAAGATGCCGGGATATGCGGGTATTGCGACTTTAAAACCATTTGCGGACGATGATACGGATAATGAAGGCTTCGGCAGGTTCCGGAAAGACATTCAACCTTGCCAGAAAATATATAACACTGCTGCTCGGAAAGCAGGACAGGGCTGCATACCGGCATATCCTGGCCGTGACATTCACGAACAAGGCTACCGACGAGATGAAGAACCGGATTCTGAAGGAACTTCACATACTTGCCGGGGACCCGGCTTCTTCAGGATATCTCAAATGGTTTGTCCCGGATCTTTTCCCGCCGGAGGAGATGGAAGATGTCGATCCCGAAGACATAGTGAAAGAGCTTCCAGGCAGTCCCGGACGCAGAATCACCCTTGAAAGTCTCCGCGAATGCGCCAGAGAAATGCTCTGCAATATCCTGCATGATTACAGTGCGTTTTCCGTCAGTACCATCGACAGGTTTTTCCAGCAGACGCTGAAGGCGTTTTCGCGTGAAATCGGCCAGTTTTCCTCATATCAGATAGAACTCGACAAGAGGGCACTAATAGAAGAAAGCGTGGAACGCATGCTCGATTCGCTTACTGAGGATAGCCCGGAACTTCTCGGATGGCTTACGGACTGTGCCAGGGAGCAGGTCGAGAGCGGTGCCAGGTTCAATCTCGACCAGCGTCTTGCCGACATGGCTGCGAGACTCAAGTCCGATGCCTTCAGGGATGTCGCGGAGTCCGGCAATATTGACGCCGCCGAGGTGTACTCGTATCCGAATCTGCAGAAGATCAGGAATATATGCGGGGAAATAATATCCGGGTTCACTCAAAAGGTGAGGTCCTCTGCCGAGAATGCCCTGTCTGCAATGAAAAGATGCGGTCTCGAGGCGTCTGATTTCTACCGGAGTTTCCCGAAAGTCCTGTCCCTGTATGCCGGAACAGGGAAGAATGACGTGATAACGGCTCCTGCGACATTCCTTGCAAGAGGCTCGGACAGCGACCTGTGGTTTACGAAGTCGGCCAGAAAAGCGAACCTTGAAAAGGCCCGCGGACTCGGAACATGTTTCGAGGATTTCTGCAGCCTTTTCGGGGAAGAATTCAGGATTTACAATACGGCCCTTCTGATTTCGGACCAGCTTTACGAACTCGGAGTGTCAGCCGACATCGACAGGGAGTTCGAGGCCGTGCTGAAGGAAAGGAACGTCCTGAGCATAGATGATTCCAATCTTATCCTGAGGAACATAATAGACGGTTCCGATGCACCGTTCGTGTATGAAAAGACTGGCGTCAGGTACGAAAACTTCCTGCTTGACGAGTTTCAGGATACATCAGTCATACAATGGGAGAATTTCCGCCCCCTGCTCGAGAACAGCAATGCCCAGAATTTCGAGAACCTTATCGTCGGGGACGTGAAGCAGAGCATATACAGGTGGCGCGGGTCGCAGTGGAAACTTCTGCAGGAAAGCCTTGAAAAAGAACTTTCGCCCTGCAGGACTACCGTCCTCGATACGAATTTCCGCAGCAGGAAAAATATCGTGGAATTCAACAATTCCTTTTTCACGTATGCTTCCGAAGCTCTCGACGAGGCATACGGAGACGGGAGCCGTGTCGTTTCGGATATATATTCCGATGTCGTGCAGAAGGCGGCCGACCGTTCCGATGATCCTGGCACGGTAGAAGTGACATTCTGTGCCAAAGGAGCACAGGAACAGCTCGTCCTGGACACGGTGACAAGGCTTGTGGAGGCGGGCGCGGCATACGGCGACATAGCCGTACTTGTTCGCAACAACAGTTCGGGAGCATCTGTCGCCGGGTATCTTCTGAACAGTTCTGTTCCCGTGATTACTGACGATTCCCTTAAAGTGAAGTCTTCTTCATACGTCAGGAAACTCGTGTCGCTGATGTCGTACATCGACAATCCGGATGACGGGATCGGAAGCTATCTGGCAGGTTCCATGAACGTGGAGCAGACGGACGGCAGCAGGTCGCTCCCGGATTTGTGCGAAGCCCTGACAAGGCTTGTACGGAGCGGTGACGAACAGGGTTTCGATGCCGAGGCCACTTACATCCAGTCTTTCATGGACTGTGTTCTCGAGTATTCTTCCATGAACGGGAATTCCCTGCACGGTTTTCTCGAATACTGGAACGGAGCCGATCCATGCGTCAGTTCTCCGTCTGCAGCGGATGCCGTAAGAATCATAACGGTACACAAATCAAAGGGTCTCGATTTCAGGTATGTCATCTTCCCTTTTGCAGAGACCGTCAGGCTTTTCCGCCCGTCGGACGTCTGGTGCTGTCCGGATTTTTCCGGGACTCCGCTGGAGGCGGCCGGAAAGGGCATATTCGACGTAACCTTGTCGGAAAAAAGCCGTGAGACCGTATTTGAAGAGGATTTCAGGCATGAGAAACTGATGCAGTACATAGACAATATCAATATTTTCTATGTCGCACTTACTCGGGCGGTCAGGGGCATGTTCATCATTTCAGAGGCGCCGTCGGCCAAATTCGTGACTTCGCTGGAAAATGAAAATCCGGATTTTTCAGATATGAGCCGCGTACTCTATTCCTATCTGTACATGCATGGCACCGGAGCCGGTTTCAGAAAAATCCCTCGCGAAGACAATGAAGATGAGCCGGTGGCGTACAGGCTCGGCGAACTGTCTGCGGAAAAGTCGGAAAGATCATGCGGGACCCTCTCCGCACTTCTTCCTTCCGGTTATCCGTCTTTTACTCTGAATCCTGGAACAGATGATGCTGCCGTACCCGGAACAAGACTCGTACTGAGTTCTGACAATGCGGATTATTTTTCTTCCGACGGCAAGACCGGACTGTATTCGTCGGGACGCATGAGGGGTATCGTACTGCACAGGATATTGTCGGAAGTCGTGACGGCCGACGATCTCGGAAAGGCTGTCGGCAATGCCGTGGCATCAGGTTTTCTCGATGATTCCGAGGCAGGGGAGGCAATGGCTTTCCTGTCAGGCAGGATCGCTTCGGCAGCATCGGAAGGCTGGTTCTCGCCGGAAGGCAGGCGAATATTCAATGAAACTTCCCTGATAGATTGCGACGGGAACGTGTACCGCCCGGACAGGGTCGTGGTCAGCAATGACGGCAAGGTGACGGTGATCGACTACAAGTTCGGGGCCGAGGAAAACAGGTACCGCCGCCAGATTCTGCATTACGCGGACATCTGTCGCAGAAGAGGCTATTCCGACGTTTCCGCCTGTCTGTGGTATCTTATGGAGGACAAGATAATCCATGTCTGAATCCGCCTGTCCCGGATGTCGGACAGTTTTCAAATTCCGCAGATTTTCCGTAAATTTGCAAAGTTTGACCTTTTAGTGAAAAAAATAGCAGAACGATATTATGGAAAATCCTGAAGAAAACGGGAAAACGGGAATGAATCTCGTATATAATACTCAGAAACGCAGGCTTCAGCTGCCTGAATACGGCAGGAACGTGCAGAAAATGATAGAGTATGTCAAGTCCATACCTGACAGGGAAGAAAGGAACCGGCAGGCAAGGGCGGTCATAGGCGTGATGGAAACCGTCAATCCTCAGGTACACCTGCAGGATGATTACGAGCACAAGCTGTGGGACCACATGTATATCATTTCGGGGTTCGACCTCGATGTGGATTCCCCTTATCCGGCACCTAAGCCTGAAGAACTCGTGACTGCTCCCGTGGAGATTCCGTTGAGGAAAAAACCGGTGAAGATAGCCCATTACGGCCGCAACATAGAGAATATTATCGACTATGTGGCCGGGAGGGAAGACGGAGAGATCAAGACGGCGATGATCCGCTCCATAGCCATGTACATGCGCCAGCAGTATCTTATATGGAACAAGGACAGCGTTTCAGACGAGACTGTTTTCAATGACCTCGAAAAGCTTTCCGACGGCAGGATAAAGGTTCCCGAAGGAATGCACCTGTCAAGGATCCAGTCTGACCAGGTGTACGGCCGTCCTGCGGGTCAGAAGCCGAGGAACATGCAGAGGCAGAAAAACGGCTGGATGAAGAACAACAGGAAATAAACGGATACGGCGATGGCACAGCAGAAGAAACGGCAGGAGAAGAAAGCCGGGAAAGGGCAGGGGAAGAGTTTTTTCTCTGTCTTCACGGATCTGGATGAACGCAAGAAGAAGCTGCTGAAAAAAATAGCAGGCTTCATCGCTGCCGCTTTTGCAGTTTTCACTTTCCTTGCGATATTTTCCTACCTGTTCACGTGGAAGGCGGACCAGAGTCTCCTGACTGATCCCGAAATGATGTCCGAAACGGCGGATGTAGCCAACTGGGCGGGAAAACTCGGATACGGCTGGGCGCTGTTCCTTGTATCGGGGTGTTTCGGCCTCGGCAGTTTTGCAATAGTATATTTTTTCGGGGCGTTGGCATTCAGGCTTATATCCGACAGTCTTAACGGCCGTGTCATGCGTCTGTTGCTCGTTTCATTGTCCGGCGCATTCGTATTTTCCCTGCTTTTGGCCTTTATCTCGAGGATTACCGGCAGTACATCCGTTTTCGGAGGAGGACTCGGCGGCGATTGCGGGGAAGTCATATCATCCGCTCTCGTGAACCTTACAGGGAGCATAGTCACTTTCCTGATTATACTGATATCCCTGGTTCTGTGGCTGCTGCTTGTCAGCGGAAGTTTCTCCCGCTGGCTGTCCGGTTTCGGCGAAAAGAAGGGAAAGGACAGGGTGTCCCGACAGCCGGCCGGCGGTGAGGGTGCTGCGGTATCGGAAGAGGCGGGGCATGAAGAGACCGGACATGAAGAAACCGGACATGAAGAAACCTGTCCGGAAGCCGCTCCCGTACCTGAAGATCCTGTTTTTTGCGGGGCTGCAGCCGAAGAAACCTGCGTCTTTGGCGACAGCCGTGAATCCGTAGCAGTGGACCAGGATGAAGCAGAGGGGATTTCGGAAGATGCGGAAGAAGCAGAAGATGCGCAAGATGCGGAAAATGCGGAAGGTGCATCTTCGGACCTGGAGGTAATCGAGGGCGACGACTTTTCCGCCAAGGTTACGAAGGAGCTTCCGCGTATAAATGTCCGGGATGAACTGGAAAAGTACGAGTTCCCGCCGTTGAGTCTTCTGGATGACTATGCTTCCGGCAGGCATGAGGTGGCGTCGGAAGAACTTGAACGAAACAACAACAAGATCAGGGCCACGCTTCTCAGCTACAAGATACAGGTCGACAGGGTTACTGCCTGCGTCGGGCCTACCGTCACGCTGTACAAGGTAGTTCCGGCTCCGGGAGTCAAGATTTCGGCGATAAAGAATCTCGAACAGGATATAGCGATGTCCCTTAATGCGCGCGGAGTCAGGGTCGTGAGTCTTCCCGATTCCGTCGGTATCGAGGTCGCAAACGACTATCCTTCCATCGTGCCGCTCAAGTCCATGCTGAATGATCCGGCATTCAGGGAGAGCAAGGCCGAGCTGCCGGTAGCCATAGGATATACGATCACCCAGAAAGTAAAGGTTTTCGACCTTGCCGATGCCCCGCATCTTCTGGTTGCAGGAGCTACCAAGCAGGGTAAATCCGTAGGTCTTAACGTGGTAGTGACCTCCCTGCTGTATTCGCGGCATCCGTCTGAACTGAAATTCGTATTCATCGATCCTAAGATGGTGGAATTCACGGTATATGCGAAGCTGCTGAAGCATTATCTTGCCGTGATGCCTGATGCGGCGGACGAACAGGAGGAAATGGACAATGCCGTCATCAAGTTCCCGGACCAGGCCGAGCAGGTTCTCAGGTCTCTCTGTATAGAAATGGACAACAGGTACAAGCTTTTCAACAAGGCTGTCGTGAACAATGTCAAGCTGTACAACGACAAGTACCGCAACAGGTATCTGCTGCCTACTGAAGGCCATCATTTCATGCCTTATATCGTAGTGGTCATCGACGAGTATTCTGACCTTCTGATGACTGGAGGCATGGGAGGAAATGCCAAGAAGATATCCCAGAGCATCACGAATTCGATAATAAGGCTTGCGCAGAAAGGCCGTGCGGCAGGTATCCATGTGATAATAGCGACCCAGAGGCCTTCCGTTGATGTCATTACCAGCGTCATCAAGGCCAATTTCCCGGCCCGCATCGCATTCAGGACATCTTCAAGAGGCGATTCCGTGACTATCATCGGTTCGCCGGGCGCAGTCAACCTGATAGGCAAGGGCGACATGCTGTACTATTCCGGCATAGATTCGGAGCGTATCCAGTGCGCCCTTATCAGCCTCAAGGAACTGGACGGAGTAACCAAGTTCATCGCCGACCAGAAAGGCTACAAGAAGTGCTACAATACTCCGTACTATCTTCCTCCGGTAAATTCCGTCGATGACGAAGGCGGCTCCGGAGGAGGAATGATCGACATGCAGAACCTCGACAGCATGTTCGAGGAGGCTGCAAGACTGGTCGTAACTACCCAGCAGGGATCCACATCGGCCCTGCAGCGCAAACTCGGACTGGGATATGCCAGGGCAGGCAAGATTATGGACCAGCTGGAAGCTGCCGGTATCGTAGGCCCGCAGGAGGGTTCGAAGCCGCGTCAGGTCCTTGTGGACGATCTTGCTTCTCTTGAACCCGTATTGAGAGCATTTATAGGATAACAGGATGTTGTACAAGACATTGTTTCATATTATCGCCGCAGCAGCCGGCCTTTTATCCGTTCAGGCCGGAGAAGCCTCCGTCAACTGTCCCGTACCGTCCTTCCAGGATTCCTCCGTCCTTGAAGACTTCGTGGAAAAAGTATCGGTTTCAGCAGTATCTTTCAACTATGAGTATGTCGTGGACGACGGCAGAGCCAGAATAACTGGCGGCGGTTCTATCGACATGCAGGGCGAGGCCTATCTGATGAATGGAGACGGGCTTGAAGTTTTCTGCGACGGCAGGACGCGATGGACGGTGGACAGGCAGAGCCGTGAAGTTGTTGTGGAGTCATACGATCCCGGACAGCCCGATTATACGGTGAATCCGGCCGTTCTCATCCAGAATTTCGACAAGGCATTCGATATCGCGGATTCATCCGTCTCGTCTCAGGGATATGCCTGTACACTTGTTCCGGTTTCCGAAGATACGGGAATGGCCGAACTTGCAGTCCGTATTTCTCCAGATGGGAACAGTCTCGTATCCGCTGATCTGAAAATGTCGGACGGGACGGTAGTCTGTTTTTCAGTCAGTTCTTTTTCCTTTTCCTCTCCCGGAGATCCCGGGCGTTTCGTTTTCGATGTATCTGCATTGGACAGCAGCTACATAGTCACTGATCTGAGGTAAGAACCGGTTACCAGCTTCCGCTGGCACCGCCCCCTCCGAAACTGCCGCCTCCGAATCCTCCGAATCCTCCGAACCCTCCGAAGCCGCCACTTCCGAAACCTCCTCTTGAATATCCGCCCCTTCCTGCATTGCCGAGGATGTCGCCGATGATAAGGCCTTTTATGAAGTCTCCGTCATCGGCCCAGGTATCTTCCTGGTTTCTTCTGTTCTTTCCTCCTCCGCCCCTGCGTCCGCGTCCGGCTATTATTATGAGGGCGACAAGCAGCAGCCATCCTCCGATACCGAAAATAATGTCTTCCGCTTCAGTCCTACCCCCGTCCGGCTCTGAAATTTCTCCGGATGCAAGCTGCATCAGTACCGTGCAGGCACTGTCTATGCCTGAATAATAGTTCCCCTGACTGAATAAAGGAATCATCTCATTGGTTATGATCCTTTTCGCATAGCTGTCGGGTATGGCGCCTTCAAGACCGTATCCCACGCTTATGTTCACTTCGCCTCTTGAAAGTTCTGTCTTGGGCTTGACGAGGACCACTATGCCGTTGTCGAATTTTGCCGACCCCACCTGCCATGCCATACCTATCTCGGTCCCGTATTCGGCTGCGGAATATCCTTCCAGGTCAGACACGGTCACAACTGCTATCTGATTTGATGTGGAGTCGCTGAATGCCGTCAGTTTTCTCTCGAGGGCAATTTCTTGCGCTCGGGAGAGGATGCCTGCAAAGTCATTTACGAGCTGCGGCGGATACGGCCTGTCTGGAATTGCATGCGCGCAGACAGTCGGAAGGACAGTCATGATGGCGCATATAATGTATTTTACCGGCCGTTTCATTTATTTTTTGTATGAGATTTCGTCAGGCTGTTCGTTTACGTCGTTTTCCCTGTACGGGAAATATGCGCTGAGTTTGACGCCGGTTGCCATTATAGCTTCGGCAAGACCTTCGGCAAATTTCTTTTCGGCAAATTTTCCCCTGACCATTGATATTATGTCCGTCCAGAAGTGTTCTGGAACAGCCTCATTTATCCCTTTGTCTCCGACAATGGCGAAGACTTTGGAATTGCATGCCACATAAATGAGAACGGCATTTTTCTCGGCAGTCCTGTCCATTCCGAGAAACCGGAACACTTCCACGGCTTTTTCGTACGCGTCTGTTTCGCATACGTCGTCGATGTGTACGCGGATTTCCCCTGAAGTATTCTTTTCCGCCTCCCGGATGGCGTTCACGACCATTTCCTGACCTTCCCTGTCAAGAAAATCCACAGGCTTCATGGCTGGCAGAGTGATAAGAGAGGATTATTGTCAGAATTCCACTTTCGGAGCCTTGGCCGCATTGTCGTCAGCCTCGAAATATCCTTTCTGTCCGAACCCGAAAACAGAGGCGAGCAGATTGCCTGGAAAGCGGCGTATCATGGTATTGTATGCCCTTGCAGCCTCATTGTATTTGCGTCTTTCGGTGGCTATCCTGTTTTCCGTACCTGCAAGTTCGGCCTGCATTTCCGAGAAGTTGCTGCTGGCTTTAAGGTCCGGGTAGGCTTCAGAGATGGCGATAAGCCTGCCGAGGGCCGCGCCGAGTTCTCCCTGAGCTTTCTGGTATGCCGCGATATTCTCTTCAGTCAGCTGGTCCGGATCTATTGAAAGCTGCTGGATTTTGGATCTCGATTCCGTGATACTTTTGAAAGTCTCCTGTTCGTGCTCGGCATATCCCTTGACCGTAGCCTCAAGGTTGGGAATAAGGTCGAGCCTTCTCTGATATACGTTTTCTACCTGCGACCAGGCTGATTTTACATTTTCTTCGCCCGACACGAGTCTGTTGTAACCCGTAACGGCCCAGATCACTACGACTGCAATGACCGCTATGACGATTAAAAGTCCTTTTTTCATCTTGTTATAATGGAAATATTAAATTATTCTGAATCCCTTACGCATCTGACCGTGGCGGCGAAAGATTCCTTGGCCCCCAATCCGGACTGGAGTACGTCTGCATCCCAGTATATGTATCTGAAATATGCCTGGTATGGATTTTCCAGGCTTTCCGTAGCTGTCCAGAACGCTGCGTACAGATAGGCGGTGTCGAAATTTCCTACGGGGCCGCCGGTGCTTTCAGAGACATTTGCGAAGCCGCATGGAATCACGGACAGTCCGGAACTGTTGGTGATTTTCACGTCCGGCCAGTATTCCCACATTTCATTGTCTTCGGAATTGAAGCAGGCTTCGACCATCATCTTGCCGGCAATGCCTTCCATGCCTGAGCCGGCTTCGAATTCGCTGCCTTCAGACTCAGATGCCAGTGCCCGTCCGAGGTCGAGCCAGTCGTCTTCCGTAGGCAGCCTCCAGCCCTCTGGACATGCAGGCTCTCCCGCGGATTCTCCATCGGACTCCACGCCTGCGGCTTCACTCCACGTATAGTACCGTCCGAATACGTCGGTCATGGCTTCTGCATTGGCATACGGCAGTCCTACGGGATTTTCCCCGCTTCCTTTCCATGCAAGGTTCTCCCGGAACCAGTCGAGATTCCCTATGGTAGTGATCCTGTATTCCTTTCCGTCTCTCGGGTCAGTGACGGTCCTGTCCGTTTCGGAGAAGCCCATGCCGATGAGAGATTCCACAGGATCCACCGTCGTGACGTATATGGATGTGTTCGTGCTGTAATAGCCGGAAGCGAATGCCGTTCCCGTTATCGTATATGTCCCGAGTTCATCGGGGAAGGTGAATACATGATCGACCGGCAGTGCAAGGGCCGGGTCGTTCTCTTTCTTCAGGGTGTCGCTTGTTTCTTCCGACGAGAGGTTGAGATAGACTCCGATGCCTTTTCCTTCCGGGTGCTCCGGCAGTTTGCTCAGGGTGACGGGAAGTTCGCCTCCCTTGAGGACGAAAGGTTCCGCGGTGATTGTCACGCGTCCGGTCAGTGAAGGCAGGCTTTCCGTCTCTTCATCTTTCTTGCAGGCTGCGACGGCGAGTGCGGCAAGAGCCGCAATGATAATGTATCTTATGCTTTTTGAATTCATTTTTCCAGTTGTCTTCTTTACCAATTTTGCAAATATAGTGAATTTTGTCTAAATTGCATTATCGACATAAAGGATAGTTCGGATTATGAAAAGACATCTGTTATTGTTTCTCCCTGCGCTGATCTTTTTGTTCTCGTGTTCCGGCAGGGACAGATATGTTGCGATTACCGGTTATGCCCAGGGCGGTACTTATTCCGTGAAGCTGAACATGAAAGGGGCCGGAGGCATGGTACGTCTGAAGCCGGAGCAGATAAGGGACGGGGTGGACTCTGTCCTGAATGCAATCGACAATTCCATATCCGGATACAACAAAGGTTCTCTGCTGAGCCGCTTCAATGCGGGGGAGAAGATAATGCCCGATGATATTTTCCGGGAGATATACAGGGAGTCCTATAAATATTATCTGGATACGGACGGGAGTTTCGACGTGTCATGCGCCCCTCTTTTCGATATATGGGGGTTCGGCTTTACTTCCGATTCCCTTCCCTCCGAAGAGAAAGTCAGGGAGATACTTGCCTGCACGGGAATGCACAGGCTTGCCGATTCGCTTGTCACAGACAGAGATGGGTTCGCATCGTCTTCGCTTCTCCTGAAGGCCGGCGACTGCGGCCCATGTCTGCCAGAACTGAATTTCAATGCGATCGCCCAGGGGTATTCCTGCGATCTTGTGGCCGGATACCTGCACTCGATAGGTGTCGACCAGATGCTTGTCGATGTCGGCGGGGAGATTTATTGCGAAGGCCTGAATCCTTCCGGCCTGCCCTGGAGCATAGGTCTCGACAGACCTGAAGACGGAAACGACACTCCGGGAAAGAATCTGCAGGGAATATTCCGCGCAGGTCCCGAACCGTGCGGCGTGGTGACATCCGGAAACTACAGGAAATATTACGTTCGGGACGGGAAAAAATATGCCCATACCATCGATCCCCGTACAGGCTGTCCCGTATCGCATTCCCTGCTGTCGGCTACCGTAATAGCATCTGACGCGACCGAAGCGGATGCGCTTGCCACCTGCTGTATGGTAATAGGTTTCGAAAAAGCAAGGGATTTCATCATGTCCAGACCGGATCTTGAAGGTTGTCTCGTCTATGAGCAGGACGGCGTGATGAAGACCTGGACATCGGACGGCCTTGTTTTCGAAGAATCCGACTGAGGCGCCAGGTCTGCAGATGTTCCGCTGCGACTCGGTTTACGGCAGCCGGCATATTATTTCCAGACAGTCCACGACCAGCTCCGCCGTCATGTCTATTGCGCTGATCATGAACCCGGGGCAGATTCCCATCCTGTACAGGAAGACGGCTGCCAGTGCTGCGGGCATGAGGGCAGTCGTAAGCGGTATGGCAATCAGGTTAGTTATTATGAAATATACCGGGGCCGATCCGAAAAGCAGCCATGCAAGAGGACCCGTAAATACCTGACAGGCTATCGACATCGCTGCGCTGTCCCATATTTTCTTCAATACCGGTACCGGGGCCGGATACAGGTCACGCAATGCAGGATACAGAAAATATATTCCGCACATTGCCAGATACGACAGCTGGAAACTTGCTGAAGTGATGACTGCCGGGTCGAGTGCGCACTGGACGGTAAGCGCAAAGCACAGAATGTTCACCGGCTTTGCCTTCCTTCCTGTCAGCAGGGCGGTTTCCCGCAGCAGTATGAACAGAAACGCCCTTATGATAGAGGGGGAGGACCCCGTCATTATCGAATAGAAGAGGGTCGAGCAGATGATGATGGCGAATCTTGCCGAATCGGCCTTGCGTGAATTCCCGAGCACTGACATAAGCCTGGACAGAATCACATATATGACTGCGAGGTGCATGCCTGACAGGGCGAGTATGTGAGAGGCCCCGCTGTCTCTGAACGCTGTTTTTACCGATGCCGGGACGTCGGACTGGTCTCCGGTCACGAGAGCCTTGATCAGGGCGTTGCTCCCGTAGTCGCTCAGTGGAAGGGAGTCGATTCCGGCTTTCAGCCAGACTGCAGCAGGCTCGGTGGCTTTCTCGATGGCGTTTTTCCTGTCCGCTCCGTGTCGGGAAGGCTCTGAAATGTCCGTGACACTGCGGTTCGACCAGCAGAAAAGTCCGCAGAGAAATACTGCAGACAGTACAAGAACGTCTCTCATGACGCCGGGCATGCGGTTCCTGAACAGGATAACCGCCGTCACGGCAAACATGCATGCGGCCAGGGAACACGCGGCCACGCCGTATGGCGCTGCAGAATAGAAAATCTCATGACCGCACAGGAAAATTCCGGTAACGGTACCGGCACAGAACGGCAACGCATACAGCACAGATTCCTTCCCCTCTACCATTTCCCTGAAAATATAAATTAAAAAGGCAGTTTCTTCTTATGAAGTTTTGCTAAAGTAGTCATTATTTTTATAACTTTGCAGCGATATCGGAAAATTCCTGTCAGATTACAATTTATTTTTTAATAATATGATTATCCTTGTTTTGAATTGCGGAAGCTCGTCTCTGAAGTATCAGCTTCTCGATATGAAAGGAGATGAAGTCTTCGATCTTATGGCTAAAGGCCTTGTAGAAAGAATCGGCATGGAAGCCGGATGTATCAAGCATCAGACTGCCGGAAAAGAGAAATATGTCAGGGAAATGCCTATTCCCGATCATACAGTGGGTATCAAGGTCGTCATCGACGCCCTTCTCGACAAGGAATACGGAGTCCTTTCCACCCTTGAAGACATCGAAGCCGTAGGGCATCGCGTCGTGCATGGAGGGGAGGAGTTCTTCTGCAGCAAGCTGATCGACGATACCGTGATCGCCCAGATAGAGAAATGTTCGGATCTCGCACCTCTGCACAATCCGGCCAATCTCCTGGGTATCAAGGCTGTATCCGAAGTGATGCCATCCGTTCCACAGGTCGCCGTGTTCGATACCGCCTTTCACCAGACAATGCCTGCATACGCGTACATGTACGCTCTTCCGTACGAATATTACGAGAAATACCGTATCCGCAGGTACGGTTTCCACGGAACGAGCCACAAATACGTATCGGCCAAGGGGGCGAAATTCACCGGACTGGAACTTGACAATTCCAAGATAATCACCTGCCATCTCGGAAACGGCAGTTCGATTACCGCTATCGCCAACGGGAAATCCATAGACACTTCCATGGGATTCACTCCGCTCGAAGGCATAATCATGGGGACGAGGTGCGGCTGCATAGATCCGGAAATCGTCACTTTCCTCCAGAAAAAGGAAAACCTTTCGGTGGAAGAGGTCAATACGGTTCTCAACAAGAAGAGCGGCTTCCTCGGACTGTCCTGCCTGTCGTCCGATGCAAGGGATCTGAACGATGCGGCCAACGGAGGGGACAAGAAGGCTAAGCTGACTTTGAAGAAGCTCGTGTACGACATTACGAAATATATCGGAGCGTACACCGCCGTAATGAACGGAGTCGACCTCATCGTATTTACGGGCGGAATAGGGGAGAACAACAGCCGCCTGCGCCGCAGAATATGCGAGAATCTTTCGTATCTCAGTCTGAAGTTCGACTACGAGGCCAATGTGGCCATCGGCAAGGATACCCTGATTTCCCTTCCTGACTCGAAAGTAAAGGTAGCCGTCATCACTACGAACGAAGAACTCGTGATAGCCCAGGATACGATGCACATCGTCAATGAGAACAATCAGTAAAACTACAGAATAAGATGTTTACGAAATTTGAAGATATCTTTGCCGAACTCGCCGGCAGAGGTGAAAAGAAAAGAATGATAGCAGCCTGGGCCGTGGACGGACATACGATTTCGGCGGCAAGCAAGGCAGTGGATCTCGGGATGATAGACGCGACGCTCGTCGGCGACGAGAACCTTATCAGGGAGCAGTGCGAAAAAGAGGATATCGATATCACCAAGTTCAGGATCCTGCATAATCCGGTGGAACTTTCCGCCGTCACGCAGGCAGTGACAATGGTCAACCAGGGAATGGGGGATATCCTCATGAAGGGACTTTGCAGCACCGACAAGTTCATGCGCGCCATTCTCAACAAGGAAACGGGACTTCTTCCTCCTAAGGCAGTACTGAGCCATGTTTCCGTAATCCAGAATCCGAATTACCACAAGCTTATTTTCCTGAGCGACATGGCCGTGATCCCGCTTCCTGACCTGAGCCAGAAGAAAGCCATGCTCGGATATCTCGTAAATACCGCCCATGCTATGGGAATCAGCTGTCCGAAGGTGGCGATAATAGCCGCTACCGAGCAGATGCTTGAAAAAATGCCTGCATGCGTCGAAGCTGCCGTTCTTGCCAAGAAGGTGGACAGGGGCGAAATAAAAGGCTGCATAGCGGACGGTCCTCTTGCCCTCGATGTGGCCATAGATCAGGAATCGGTGGAAATCAAGCATCTCGCAAGCCCTGTTGCCGGCGATGCGGACTGCCTTCTTTTCCCTAACATCGAGTCGGCCAACGTATTCTACAAGACCAATTCCAAACTTGCCGCCGGCGTAAAGCAGGCAGGAATGGTGGTAGGCGCAAAGGTGCCGTGCGTGCTTTCGAGCCGTGCTGACAGCATCGATACCAAACTCAATTCGATCGCCATCGCCGCAATGGCGGCAAAATAGTCCGCGACTTGTATATGTCAGGGAAGATTCTGGCGCTCAATACCGGATCTACCACGACGAAAATAGGATATTACGATTCCGGAAAACCGGTATTCGAAGACAATATTCTTTACGGAATCGAAATATTATCCGGATTCAACTCTGTAATGGAACAGGAACCTATGAGACTCGGTACCATTACAGAGTTTCTTTCGTCTAAGGGGATCCAGATGGATGAGATAGACATTGTCATGGCGCGGGCAGGTCTTGTGACGCCGGTTGAAACAGGTGTCTATATCGTCGACGATGCGCTGAAAGAGGCTTTGAGGGCATGCCGGAACGGAGTCCATGCCTGCAACCTGAGCGGCCTTCTGGCCGACAGGATAGCCTGCATGTCCAACGCCGCCAGAAGGAAAAGCGGGAAAGGCGGTGTATGCCGGGCATATATCGCCGATCCTCCGATGGCGGACGAGATGCTGCCGGAGGCCAGGCTGGGAGGCATACCGGAATTTCCGAAACGCCCGCTTTGCCATGCCCTGAATTCCAGGGCTGTAGTCAGGCATTATGCCGAAAGTAGGGGAATCCCTAAGAATGATGTCACTGCAATAGTGGCGCATATCGGAGGCGGAACATCTGTGACCCTGCACAAGGGAGGCCGTATCATAGATACCAATGATGCCCTCGGCGGAGACGGGCCTCTGAGTACGGAAAGGGCAGGTACCGTTCCTGCCTTCCCGCTTATAGACATGTGCTTCAGCGGAAAGTACACTGCAGACGAAATAAAGCGGAAGCTGGTGGGGCATGGCGGGGCCGTAGCTTATTTCGGCACCAGCAATTTCAGGGAGATAGTGGAAAAGGCCGGGGCGGGAGATTCTTCAGCCGCCCTTTTCATAGACGGATTCTGTCTGAGTGTCGCAAAATATGTGGCGGCCTTGTCCGCAGATGTCTGCGGAAAGGTCGATGTCATTATCCTCACAGGCGGAATAGCCAACAATACGGCCATGATGAATAAAATTTCCGACAAGGTGTCGTTTATCGCCCCTGTAGAGGTCTGCCCCGGAGGAAGCGAGATGGATTCTCTGGCCGAGAACGGCTATGACATACTGGCCGGAAAGACGGAAATCAAGACTTACAGCCCGAACAGATCCTGATCAGGAAGCGCCGCGCTGTATTTCTCCCGGCATTTTCTGAACAGGCCTTCAGTATATTTCGTGAATCCCGGCCCTTTCCATGTGCTGGTATTGGTGATCATGATCCAGCATTCTCCGTCTGGATAATATTTCACGAGTGCGCTCGTTCCGCCGAGGGTTCCGGTTCTCGTCCATTCTCCCGTGGGCTTGGTATCGTTCCAGCCCAGGGAGTATGTCTCGGGATCGAAATATTCAGTCATTTCCGCTACGCTTTCAGGCGAGATTATATCCGTTACTTCCGGTTTGCCGTCGATGGAGGCCACGAATCTGCACAGTTCTGCCGGAGATCCGCACCATGCCCCTGCTCCCGAAAGACCGTGGATGTCGTTGCCTCCGTAGCACCTTTCAACCATTCGTCCGCTCAGATTGTATTCTTCGCAGAGAGGAGAGCCGGCGTGCATGTAATATCTCGTCTCGTTCGGAAGCCGGTCTTCATAGTAGTTGCCTGCAAGGTGCATGTCGAAGCAGCCAGCCGGCTTCAGCACGTTTTCCTGAATGAAAGTTTCATAGTCGGTCCCGCTCACTTTTTCGATGATCATCGAGAGCAGCAGGTAGCCGAAGTTGGAATATCTCTGCCATTCGCCAGGCCGGTATCCGAGCGGTCTTGTCAGTACGCATCTTACGAGCGTCTCATGGTCGGGCGGACCGTCGAGCCTGAACTGTCTTATGATATCCTGAATAGAGAACATCGGATCGCCCCGTCCGTTGGTAAAGCCTCCCTTGTGGCGGAGAAGATGCTCGACAGTGATTCCGAATTTGCTTTTTTCCCTGATGGCGGCCGTGTAAAGAGAGTCATTCAGGATTCCGTTCTCTCCGAATACGGTATCCTGAAGGGACAGAAGCCCTTTTTCTTTCAGCACCATAATGCCCGTGGCAGTGATCAGCTTGGATACCGATGCCATCCGGAGGATATGGCCGGGAGTCATTTTTACAGCATTTTCTTCATCCGCGTAGCCGTAACCTTTGGCGTACACCAGCGAATCGTTGCGCATTACGGCGAGGGAAGCTCCCTTGATTTCCCATTGGCCGAGGTATTTTTCTATCATGTAATCCATGCCTTCGAGGCTGTCAAAGGCGGACATGGAATCAGTCAGCGTATCGTTCAGTCTTACAGGCAGCTGGTCTTCCGGCGCGGCGGCGGCCTGTCCGTGAGACGACGAGGACAAAGGTACCGTCACGGCTGCGATTGCAGTGCACAGGATGAGAGCGAATATTACGGTAAAACGTTTCTTCCTGCTCATTTTTCCTCCTCGGGCAACATTCCTGCTCTTCTGGCGAAATCGATGATGTAGTCGGCGGTCCCTTCTATACCCAGAATGGAAGAATCGATGCACAGGTCATAGTTCGATGCTACGCCCCAGTTGCCGAAAGTGTAGTAATTGTAATACGTTTCTCTTTTCCTGTCGGTCTTTTCTATCATCTCCCCGGCTTTCTCTCTGCTTGCACCTGTCCTTTCGCAGATTCTTTCGATTCTGGCCTCGTGCGGTGCGGTAATGAATACGTCGAGGGTGCATCCTCTGTCGCGGAGTATGTAGTCGGCGCAGCGCCCTATGATTATGGCGGCTTCCTTTTCGGCGATTTCAAGTATTACGGAACTCTGGATCTGGAAAAGGTTTTCTCCTGTCAGGAAATTCTTTGGGGAGCCGAATGTCTGACTCGCGAAAAAAGACGAAACAGGGAACAGACTGCGTTTTTCATCCTTGACCTTGAACACGTCGGGGCTGAATCCGCTTGCTTCCGCCGCCTTGGTGATAAGTTCATTGTCATATACCTTGATGCCGAGTTTTTTGCCGAGTTCAATGGCGACATCCTTGCCTCCGCTGCCGAACTGGCGGCCTACGTTTATGATGATTTTTTTCTCCATGTTATTTTACAGTTTGCTTCCGAGGATGGACGGATCATCCCCGTCATTGAGTTTTTTCAACTTCTTCAGCAGGCCGAGAAGCATTATGAATGTGACGAGCGCTGCAAGAAAGTCCGAAATCGGGAAAGACAGCCAAATACCTTTCGAGTCGAGAGCGAGAGGAAGCAGATACAGCAGCGGTATCAGGAACAGAAGCTGTCTTGACATTGACAGGATGATGGATTTGTTTATCATTCCCAGACACTGGAAAAGGTTTGACGTCACCATCTGGAATCCTACGAGAGGAAGCATGAGGTTCATTACTGTCAGGCCCTTGGCTGCAAGCGATATCAGCTCTTCATCGGAAGTGAAGACGGATACGGCTGCATGAGGGCAGGCGATAGAGACAACGAAGCCGATAAGAACGACGAATGTCGCATATTTTACCGTCTTCATGTACACTTCCCGCACTCTCGAATATTTCCTTGCCCCGTAGTTGTATCCTGCTATAGGCTGCATTCCCTGGTTGAGGCCCATGTTGATCATGATGAAGAGGAATGATATCCTGTTCACTATGCCGTAGGCTCCGATGGCAAGGTCTCCGCCGTAGCTTTTCATCTGCTGGTTGATGAAAAGGGTTACGAGGCACGCGGCGGAATTCATCAGGAAAGGAGCGAGTCCTATGGAAAGCGAATCGCGTGCTATCCGGGTATCCACCTTGAATATCCCCTTGCGGAAATGCAGCAGCCTTTCCTGGTTGCTGAAGTATCTCAGAATGACAGCGAGGGCGACAAGCTGTGCTATGACCGTCGCAAGGGCGGCTCCCCTGATTCCCATGTCGAGCGCGAATATGAACAGAGGCGCCAGGATCACGTTCAGGATTACTGTCATTATCGTAAGATACATCGCCATTTTAGGGTTTCCCGAAGCCCTGAGCAGGCTGTTCAGTCCGAGATACAGGTGAGTGACTACGTTGCCGTACAGGATCACCTGCATGTATTCCCTCGCATAGCCTATCGTGCTTTCGCTCGCTCCGAAGAAATAGAGGATCGGGTCGAGGAACAGCAGGGCCGTGCTCATGAATACGAGACCTACGATAATATTAAGGACTACGACGTTTCCGAGCACCTTGTTGGCTACGTCGTAGTTTTTCTGTCCGAGCAGAACGGACATTATGGTGCTGGCTCCCACTCCAACGAGAGTGCCGAAAGCTGCCGACAGATTCATGAGGGGGAATGTCACTGCAAGTCCCGATATTGCCAGCGGACCTACTCCGTGGCCTATGAATATGCTGTCTATTATATTGTACAGGGACGACGCCGTCATTGCTATGATGGCCGGCCCGGCATATTTCATCAGCAGCCTGCCTATCTTTTCCGTCCCCAATTCCAATGGAACCGCATTGTTCTTCTCCATTATTCCTCCTCGTCTTCTTCCTCTGCATCAGGGTCTGCAACCACTTCTATTTCAAAAATAAGCGGGGCGTATCCCGGAATCAGGGCACCGCTCCCCGAATAGCCGTAACCCAGCGACGAATAGAACATGCCGAGACCCTTTTCCATCGGGTGCATTTCCCACAGGGTTTTGGCGAAGCCTCCTATGATGTCGTTGCCGTCGAGCTGGATGGACAGAGAGTCTGAACTCATCTGTACCTCGACCGGGCCGTATGTCTTGGAAGCGTCGAAAATATTGTTGTCCTTGGCGACTCTTTCCAATGTGGTGTCGAATGCCTGACCGTTCAGAAGCATTCCGGTGTAATTTATGAAGATTGTTGTGTCCTTCCTGAAATCTTCCTTGTCGTTTTCCGGCTCGGCCAGCCTCTTGTAATAGAACCCGTAGTCCAGGGTGTCTATGCCTCCGAGATGCTCTGCCGAATACCTCTTCATGGAATCTATCTGCCACTGGATGATGTCGTCAGTGGCATCTTCGATCCTGACCTTGTAGATTATCGGGCTGTTGTCAGTGACTTCCTTCATGTATTCCTCTTCGGTATCGAACCTGTTGTATGTCTGCAGCCAGCCCGGGATTACGGCAGTCCTGCTGCTTCCTACCGTCATGCCGTCAATCATGTCTTCCACTCCCTTGTACATATTGCCCCATGCGGCTGTCCAGACTACGGGCCCGTAGTAGTTCGGCTTGCCGTAGGTCCCTATCTGCTTGGCTACCGTGGAGTCGGACGTCGAAGATACATTCCATTCCAGGTCAGTGACTGTATATGTGACCATCGCATAGCAAGGTACATCTACGGTCTTGTCTCCCTCCACAATATCTTCATCGATAACGTATATCCCCATTCCCTGTTTCCTGGCATCGGGGTGATGTGTCTGCATCCATGCTTCCAGATACATTTTAGCGTCTTCGTTCGCCGTCGTTTCTTCCTTCACGGCGCAGCTTCCTGCCGCAAGTGCCGTACACAGGAGAATCAGTGCAAATCTTGATTTCATCTTCTCGTATTCGTTTCTAATTTATCATTCATTCGTAAGGCTTTCTACCCATATCTGGTATATCAGTGCAGAATTTGCGGGTATGCTGCCGGTTATTTCATCTCCGAATCCGTATTTTCCGGAAAATACGATATAGCATATTTCTCCTCCTTTCACGCCTTTCAGCCCTTTCATCAGACCGTCGAGCAGACCTGCATTCTTGTCGTAGGTCATTGTGAGGATTTCATAGTCGGGCGAGCTCAGGGTCCATCCGCTTTCCGCTGCAGTTTCCTCTCTGTTCGTGACGAAAAGGTTGCCTGCACTCGGAGCGCTTCCGCTGAATACATAGCCTGCATAATAAAAGGATACTGTTCCGCCTTCGGCAAGTTCTTCGCCTTCGCCTTCCTGAATGACGATTCTGTTCGATCCGCCGTTATGGACGACGCGTGGGGCAGGATCCTGTCCCATAAGGCCTTCTATGAAGCTGTCTATCCTGTCTTCCTGACTGGAATATGTGGTTTCCAGACTTTCCTTCTTGCAGGAAGCGAGGCTCGCCGGAATCATAATGAGCGCAACGATGTATTTTAAAACATGTCCTTTTGCAGTCATATCGTTTCTTTTTCGAAAAAGTCTTCAATGCTTTTTTTCAGATACTCTTCCAGTTCACGTACTCCGCCGTCGAACCCGCTGCCTTTCAGGAGTTTCCCTCCTGATGCAAGCTCATGTCCGCCCCCGTTGAAATATTCCGCGGCGAATCTGTTGGCCGATACGCCTTTCTTCGATCTTACGGATACCCTGAATCGGTCTTTCTCTTCTTTGAGCAGGATGCTCATCCTTACATTTTTTATGCCGAGAGGCATGTTCACGAAACCTTCGGTCTCTCCCTCCCTTATGTCGAATTCCCTGTACGTGTCGGCGTCTATGATGATATATGCCGCCCCTTCCGCGGTTATCCTGAGGTTTCTGTCGAGCAGGCGTCCGAGCAGCCTGAACCTGTTTTCCCGGTAGTTCATGTAGAGGTCAGACAGAATCCTGTCCCTGTCTACTCCGGCTGCAAGCAGTTCCGATGCCATTCTGAAGGTGGAAGGATAGACGGAATTGGCAAAATTGTTCGTGTCCGTCGTCATTCCTGTCAGGAGGGCTTCAGCTGCTTTCAGGGGGATTTTCCGTGCATCGGAGTCTATTCCCGGTACGGCAAGAAGCACGTTGTAGAGCAGTTCGGATGCGGAGGAAATCCCTGTTTCGGAGAATATTGCGGAAAACTGGCCGACAGCCGGGTTGAGATGGTGGTCCACAAGGATTTTAGGACACCTGTTTGCAGCAATATGTTCCGCAAGCGACTCTGTCCTTTCTATCGAATTCAGGTCGAGGCAGAAGATGAGATCGCAGTTTCGCAGGGCTGCAGCGGCCTTTCCCGGCTCTTCCTCGGACACCGTGATCCGGCTGCCGTATTCTCCGACCATGAATTCGAGGGATTCCGGATATCTGTCATCCAGTACTATCCCGGCTTTTTTCCCGATGGATTCGAGCCAGCACAGCAGTGCGATCGAACACCCCATGGCGTCACCGTCCGGATGCGTGTGGGTGACTATGGCTATGTCCGTGGCCCTGCTGACAGATGCCGTCAGGAAATCCATATTTGAGCGATTTACGGCTGTCATAAATTCTACTGGAAAAATCGGCAGCAAATTTACAAATTATATTGCATTTGATAAATCAAATTTTTAACTTTGTCCGGAATTTGAATATAATTAAATCACCTGAATATATGAAAATATTGAAAAAGGTATTGGTTTACCTCATTTTCCCGATTGCTATAGTCGGGTTGGCTTACATGATTGTCGAAAGCGTGATGGAGCCTGTACGTTTCAACAACGAAAAGGAAGCCCGCGAGCAGGTGGCTATCCAGAGGCTGAAAGACATCCGTACCCTGCAGAATGCCTATAAGACGGAATACGGAAAGTTCACCGCTTCTTTCGATACTCTCAAATCATTCTACACCGACTCTACCATGAAAGTTGTCATGCAGCTCGGTTCTGCCGATGACTCCGTAGCCGTGGCCAACACGGAGAACCTCAAGAAGCGTAACCCGAGAATCAAGCCGGAGCAGATGCTCGAACTCTACAGGAAGGGTGAGAGACTCGTCTTCAGAATCGAAAACGAGATTCCTGTAAAGGATACTCTGTTCAATGAGGTACGCACCGATTCCAGACTTGCCTTCAATCTCGATTCCCTCGCTTTCGTTCCTTATTCGGACGGCGATTCGATCATGATGTCTGCAGTCGTGAAGACGGTTTCAGGTGTGAAAGTCCCTCTGTTCGAGGCGAGCCTTACCTACAAGTCCCTTCTGAAAGGTCTTGACAATCAGTTGAGAATCAATCTCGATGCCCAGGAGAAGGAAAGAAACGAGAAGAAATACGGTACAGCTGATTTTTCAGGCTTGAAGGTAGGTAGTGTTACTGCGCCGAACAACAATGCAGGAAACTGGGAATAGCGGCAGTTCCATATCCATACAGGTATCTTTGCATGGATATGTGTCCACAATAGCTTACAACGGTGTCAGCGTCTCGTCCGGATGGATGAGCGCTGACCGTTTTTTTACGGATCCGCAGTTCAGAAGGAGGTATGAGGACGTAAAGGTTTCCGTGTTCACGTCCAAATTCACGCTCGTTCCGGAGCATTTCTTCAACCCTCTTTCGGCCAGGGAACTTCTTGGCGAAGTGGCGTATCTCGATGATTCGGATCATGTCGGATACGAGATGCTGCCCGGAATGAAATCGGTGCTCGTCTATTCTACGTCTACCGGCGAGACGCTCTCGAAGGTAGTGGCAGATACCGTACTGCATTCGGACGGAGGAAAGGCCAGAGTCCTTCCGGAAATATGGTATATGCTCATGGCCCTGGATTCGGTTCCTGACTACAACAAGGTCATTGCCTCATACGCCGACGGGTACCTGTATCTGGTCATATCGCAGGGGCGGACGCTTCTTCTCTGCAACTCTTTCCGCTCCCAGGATTTTGTCACTGCCGAATATTTTATTTTCAGGGCGATGAAGAAGTTTCAGCTGAATGTGGAGATGTCTTCGATTTATTTCAGAACACCTCTGCAGCCCGAGGAAGAGATGTCTCTGTACCGTTATTTCAGGACTGTGGATAAAATCTGACATCATGAGGATAATCGGAGGAAAACTGAGAGGGAAGACGATATGTCCGCCGGAGCGGTACGAGGCAAGACCGACAACGGATTTTGCCAAGGAAGGCCTTTTCAACATACTCGACAACGAGTATGATTTCGATTCTCTGGCTGTTCTGGACCTTTTCGGAGGCACTGGCTCCATTTCGTATGAATTCGCTTCCCGCGGGGCGTCGGATGTGATATGCGTTGAAATGAATCCGGCAAATGCCGCTTTCATCAAGTCTCAGGCAGCGAGACTCGGACTCGATGCCGTTACGGTGGTCAGGCACAACGTTTTCGATTTTCTGAAAATATGCCGCAAGCGCTTCGACATAGTCTTTGCTGACCCGCCATATTCCATCGAAGGCCTCGGATCCATTCCGGAACAGGTTTTCGCTGCCGATATCATTCATCCGGGAGGGTATTTTATCCTCGAGCATCCCGGAACGTATGACTTTTCCGGTCACCGCTTTTTCAAGAAAGAGCGGAAATACGGTAACGTGCATTTTTCTTTTTTCGAACTGTAATAAGTGGTAAACATGAAGAAGATTCTTATATTGTTTTCTGTCGTGCTTTTCTGCCATGCAGAAGCCGGGGCACAGACTGCCAAAAGCCTGTTCTGGAAAAAGGACGGCGTCCAGATCAATGAAATCTGCTCCGACAGGGCAGACCTTTACAAGGAAGTCGGACATCACGGACCGGCCGTGGAGAATACGCATTTCGCACTGCGCATTTATTTCAATGACAGCGGTGCAATAGACGTCTACTCCAAATCCGGACGCGGGTTGGAGCTCCAGCAGTACAAGTGGTATCCTACACCCGAGCAGCAGGAAAACCTCGGTGCCGGCTGCGACGAATATCGTGTCGGCAATACTGTCGGTCTCGGAGGCATTGCCTTGTGGAACGGGACTGAAGAAGTGAAACTCAAGGCGACGAAAGGCAGGACGGCAAGGGTCGGCGACACGAAAACCGGTTCCTTTGCCGAGGTGATCGCTTACGGTGTACCGTATCAGAAAGATACGGTAGATATTTCCATAAGAATCGACATGAACAGGAAAGACAGGAAAGCTACTGTCACCGCTTCCGAACTGTCAGGCAAACCTGTAATGTTTCTGACAGGTGTCAATTATCATCCAGGCGAGACTGTGAAGTGCGGTGCGGGGTTCATCTTCGCATGGGGAGTGCACCCTGCAGATGTTTCAGCTTCTCCCATACCGATAGGTGCCGGGATGTTCTACAAGACGTCCGATTTCGGCCCTATGGAAATTACTGATGATATGGTCAGGATAATATCCAAACCGAAATCTTCGGTTTCCACCACGGTAGTGGCTGCTTCCACGAAAGAGGCGGAACTGAATACACTCAAAAGATTCGAGGCGTATATGGCCGACTGACATGAAAAACGGCAGGATAGAAAAGACCAACGCTGCCCGCCTTCTCGACAAGGCGGGTATTTCCTATGAACTGGTCCCTTATGAAGTGGATGAATCGGACCTTGCTGCGACTCATATTTCGGAGCAGCTCGGAGAGCCGATAGAACAGGTATTCAAGACACTGGTTCTGTCCGGGGACAGGACGGGATATTTTGTATGCGTTGTCCCGGGCGATACGGAAGTCGATCTGAAGGCTGCGGCCAAGGTGTCCGGCAACAAGAAATGCGACCTTATCCCGATGAAGAATCTTCTCGGCGTGACAGGATATATAAGGGGCGGCTGTTCGCCCGTAGGAATGAAAAAGCCGTTTCCGACGTATTTCCATTCCACGGCCCTGGATTTCGATACCATATATGTGAGCGCCGGAGTCAGGGGCCTTCAGTTCAAAATCGATCCGAAAGCCCTGATTTCATACGTGAAAGCCTCTACGGCAGATCTTATAAAGTAAAGTTGTGATAATGCGGGCCGAATCTTTCGAACGCGGCACGGTCAAGCATCTCCCTGTCATCCGGGTGGGCTATGTTTATGAGCATTTTGGCCCTTTCCTGCATCGACCGTCCGTACAGATCCACGGCTCCGTATTCCGTCACCACCCAGTGGGCATGTGCCCTTGTGGTGACGACTCCCGCTCCCGACATTATTGCAGGGGCTATCTTTGAAATTCCTTTCTTTGTGCGTGACGGCATTGCAATGATGGCCTTTCCTCCTTCGGACAACGAGGCTCCGTACACGAAATCTATCTGTCCTCCTACTCCGGAGTAGAATTTCGTCCCGATGGAGTCGGCGCATATCTGACCGGTCAGGTCGATCTGAACGGCTGAGTTTATCGCGACCATTTTGGGATTGCGAGAGATTACGTACGGGTCATTCGTATAGCCCACATCCATCATTGCGACCATGGGGTTGTCGTCTATGAAATCGTAACATTCCTTTGAGCCGAGCAGGAAGGTGGCAACAATCTTTCCCTTGTCCGTCACTTTCCGTGTCCCGTCAATTACACCCTTGTCCACGAGTCCCAGGACACCGTCGGCGAACATTTCCGTGTGGATGCCGAGATGCCTGTGCGATCCGAGCTGGGCAAGGACTGCATTCGGAATGGCTCCGATTCCCATCTGGAGGCATGATCCGTCTTCGATCAGTTCCGCACAATGTTTTCCGATGGCAGTCTCGACCTCGTCAGGGCTGGTAAAATGCCCTGGGACGAGCGGAGAATCGTCTTCTACGAAAATATCTATCATATCCATCGGAATCATAGCCTGTCCCCACGCTCTCGGTACATTCCTGTTCACCACGGCTATTACGGTCTTCGCACATTCGATGGCAGCCAGGGTAGCGTCTACGGACGTTCCGAGAGAGACGTATCCGTGCTTGTCGGGAGGACACACCTGTATCATGGCCACATCGCATGGCAGCGCCCCGCATCTGTACAGTTTCTGTGTTTCTCCGAGAAAAACCGGTATGTAGTCGGAATATCCTTCCTGGACGCTTTTCCTTACATTGCTTCCGATGAAAAAACCCTGGTGGAAGAATATCCCTTCGAATTCCGGGTCGGAATAAGGTGCCGGACCTTCCGTATGCAGATGATGAATCTTCACATCGCGCAATTCTCCGGCCCTGCCTCTTCTGCACAGAGCTTCGATCAACAGCCTCGGGGCACTTGCAACACTGCTCAGGTGAACATGGTCGCCTGATTTTACTGTCCTGACAGCTTCGTCCGCCGTCACGTACCGGATTTCTTTCTTCATAACCAAAATTTTCAGATAATCAAGGTCAAATATACGCAGAAGCCGAGAGCAGAGCAAATTTATTTGCTCTGCCGAGGCGCAACAGTATATGTGACGCGTCAGCGGCAAATTACGCAGAAGCCGAGAGCAATGCAAATAAAAAA
>CALUQM010000015.1 GCA_944322925.1 uncultured Bacteroidales bacterium | reverse complement strand
TACGACAACCACGGATCGATACAGCAAAACCAAGTACCAATGAGCGTCATGACAGCTTCTGTCATGAAAAACTTCAGGCTTTGGAAATTCCACTTCGACCATAAGGCTTTATTCCAGCTTTCATCCAACGAGGATGCACTGACATTGCCTGTGCTGGCACTGAATTTCAGGTACTACCTGCAGTTCAATGTCAAGAAAGACGTGATGCAGATGCAGATCGGAGCAAATGCCACTTACGAAACGGAATGGTATGCGCCTGCATACAATCCTGCACTCGGCGTGTTCCACTCCCAGAGGGATGAAAAGTATGGAAACTGTCCTTATATCGATGTATTCCTGAACATCCAGTGGAAGAGGGCTTGCATCTTCATCAAGGCTGTAAACCTCGGCATGGGATGGCCGAACAAGTCGGCAGACTACTTCAGCGCCCACCATTACATAAGGCCGCAGCAGGCTTTCAAGATCGGAATTTTCTGGCCGTTTTATGTACAACCTAAAAGAGTCTCCAACTTCAACCCTGGAGGCAGCAATGAGCTGGGAAGCTCGCAAAAATAGGAGGTAATTATGAAAATTACAGGAAAAACGCGCTCAGTAATGAAGTATTGTGCCGCCTTCATACTGGTTTTCGGATCGGTAACGATAGGCGAACGCTCAGACGCAATCGACGGCATCAGTCCTTACGACACTTTCGGAGGCGATACTATCAGATGCGTAATCAACACGGGGAACGAGAATTTCGGCAGAAACGGATTCAGGACCGGATTCAATTATGACCTTCTCCGTTCATTCGGGGAAAAAGTCGGGGCAGAGGTGGAAATAACCCTCGCCGACAATCATATCGACTATATCGATTCTCTCCGCAACGGAGACATCGACATCATGGTACTTCCAGACACGTGCAGCCATTATCACGATGACAGCATCATTCTTTCCAGAGGAATCGACAAATCCGTATGGGCGATCAACAGTGAGGATATCAGCAAAATAAGGGAGCTGAACACATGGATCGCGTCATACACCGACTCTGAAGAATACAGGCAGGCCTGGACGAAATACCATAAATGCATAAATCCCCTCACCAAATTCACAAAAGGGATGTCCGCATCCAAACTCAGCCCTTACGACGGTCTGATAAAGGAATATGCGGCAAAACTCGGATGGGACTGGAGGATGCTTGCGGCCGTAATCTATCAGGAGTCCAAATTCTCCATAAATACGGTATCGCACAGAGGAGCCACAGGTCTGATGCAGGTAATGCCTTCGACAGCAGAACATTACGGCATATCCGACCTTCTTGATCCGGAGGAGAACATAAAGGCCGGAACCATGCATCTGGCACGTCTGGAAAAAATGTACAGCAATACAGGCATGACTGATTTCGAACGGTTCAAGTTTGTCCTTGCATCATACAATGCCGGAGAAGGAAGAATAGCCGACTGCAGGAATCTTGCCGCCGCAAGGAATCTCGACAACACGAGATGGGATGACATCCTCAAGGTCATACCTTCGATGCGGGAAGATGCCACCCTTCAGGAAACCAGCCTGAAATTCGGGAAATTCAACGGCACCGAGACCATGAACTATGTCGAGAATATCCTGAACATATACTCGGCATTCTGTGAAATCTGTCCGGCCTAATCCGCTTTTACGGTTTTTGCCGGATCGACCCTCGAAATAAACAGTGAAGGCAGCAGAAGCAGCAGCATTATTACCAGATATGCCGCCGCATCTGCTGCAAGTATTTTGAGCGGCTCCATCTGGACCGGAACGTACGAGATAAAATAATTTTCCGGATCAAGAGTCAGGAAACGGGTTTTCCCCTGCACTATGCAGAACAGGAAAGCCGCTGCGTTGCCTGCCAGCATCCCCTTGAGGACAATCTTCGACGAGGCTCTCAGAAAGACTTTGACAATGGATGAATCAGTCATTCCGAGGGATTTGAGAATGCCTATCCTGGATATGTTCTCGAACAGGAGTATAAGCAGACCGGAAATCATGTTGAATCCGGCCACGACTGTCATTAGGGCGATTATGAAGAGTACGTTGAAGTCGATAAGTGAAAGCCAGTCGAAAAGCTGCGGATTCTCGTCTGCCGTAGAAAGGCTCAGGACCGGGGCTTCGTCGTCCGAAGAGTGGGCGAGAAGAGCCGCTCCCACCTCCGACGATACTGCTGACATGATATTTTCCGACCTGTAATTCCTTTCGAGGATTATCTCGAAAGCAGAAACCTGGTCTTCGGTCCAGCCGTCGATACGCTGGAGGTCTGAAATGCCGGCATAGACTACCAGTCTGTCATCGGCCTCAGCAATATCGTCATAAACGGAACCGACAGTGAATTTTCTTGCCTTTACCCTGTCTCCCACGAAATAGGCTGAAAAGGTATCCCCCTGCCCTGCTCCGAGTATCGATGAAAGCCTTTCCGGTATGCTGACAGTCAGCGGAGGCTGTCCTTCCTGTCTGTCTTCAGTTCCCTTGAACAATACTCCGTGGACAATATCGTCTTTCCTGACTATTCCGGCCCTGTAGACTACCGGAGATACCGATGCTACACCTGGAACGGAATCCACGTATGGAAGATATGACGGATGCCTCTCTATCGGAGTATTTCCTGATACCCAGTCGAGATTGGTCGGAACAATCCTGATATCGCCGGCGGATTCCGCAAGGACATCGCGGATTTCCTTGCGGAATCCCGAAGAAACCGATACGGCAATTATCATTACGAGGAAACTGACGGCTATCAACACCGCAGCCATGCCGCCCCTGAAACGCAGCCTCCCTGCAATGAATCCCGTTATCCCCATCCGAAACAGTTACCAGATCACTACCCTTTCCTCTGCAGGACGGTACATCGCATCCCCCTCTCCGATTCCGAAAGCATCGAAGAATGTCTGGATATTCCTGAGCGTCACATTGACCCTGTTTTCTCCGAGAGAATGCACGTCGAGTCTGGTAAGACGGGCCTTCTCCTCGTCAGTGATGTTCATGGCCCAGACATTGGCATACGAGAGATAGAATCTCTGCTCTGCCGTGAAGCCGTCGATATCGGCAGGGCGGTTGTCGCCAAATGAATTCTGCAAGGCGGTATAGGAAACACGCAGGCCGCCCTGATCGGCGATATTCTCGCCAAGACAGAGAGCGCCGTTGGCATGGAGGCCTGGGAGCACGTATACGGAATCGAACTGCGCCACAAGGACATCCGTCATCTTTCTGAACGCCTCTTCGTCTTCCGGTTTCCACCACTCCGTAACATTGCCGTCCTTGTCGAAGTGACGGCCCTGGTCATCGAAGCCGTGAGTCATTTCATGGCTGATGACGACTCCTATCGCACCGTAGTTCAAGGCATCGTCGGCCTCCGGATTGAAGAACGGCGGCTGGAGAATAGCCGCAGGGAAACAGATTTCGTTTGTAGGCGGATTATAGTAGGCATTGACAGTCTGCGGACTCATAAGCCACTCGCTCCTGTCCACCGGCCTGCCGAGTCTGGCGAAATTGTCCGCCATCTCCCATTTCCTTATGTTCCTGACATTTTCCATGTATGAAAGCGTAGGATTGATGATGAGGGAAGTGTAATCTTTCCACTTGTCCGGATAGCCTATTTTCACTGTAATGGCCGCAAGTTTCTCCTTTGCGAAAAGTTTTGTCGAATCTGTCATCCATGTCAGCGAATCAATGTGTTCGCCGAGGGCTGCCCTGATATTCTCCACCATTTCCATCACTCTGTCTTTCGATTCCTGCGGGAAATAAGAAGCGACATACAGCCTGCCTACTGCTTCCGGCAGCATCCGGCTCGCCACATCGAGAGAGCGTTTCCAGCGAGGCTGTTTTTCCTTGACCCCGGCCATCGTCTTATTGAAGAATCCGAAACCGGCATCATAGAAATCTTCGCTCAGCAGTGTACAAGATTCCGTGATGAAGACAGCTTTCAGATAATTCTTCAGCTTGGACAGATCCGTTTCCGCAAACATTGAATCAAGGGCCAGAATATATGAAGGCTGGCCTATGATCATTTTCTCGGGCTCTCCTATGCCGAGTTCCCTGAACCATGCACCGAAATCGAAATTCCTGCATGTGTCTTTCAGTTCCTTTGCAGATATCGGGTTATAGGATTTCAGAATATCCCTGAGTTCGACAGCCGACCAGGAAGCCGCGGCTATTTCATCCTCGACCTCGATTACGTCGACCGCTGCAGAATCAGGCTCCGCGACACCGCTCAGTTCGAATATCCTTGCAAGATAATTCCTGTAGGCATCCTTTATGCCGGCATTTGCCGTATCCAGATAATAATCCCTGTCACCCATGCCAAGACCGGACTGGGACAGGTAAAGCACGTTCACGTCGCTGTCTTTCATGTCTGCGGTCACGAACGGCTCGAAAAAAGGAAATTCGCCGGAAGCGTGCATCCTCGCCACGGTTTCGGCAAAAGACCTTGCATCCGCAATGCTGTCGATCTCTTCAAGGGTCTTCACGAGCGGAAGCGCCCCCTCCGAGGCAAGTCTTGCAGAATCAAGCCCCATATTGTACAGATCATTGATTTTCTGGTCATCGCTTCCCGGGACCGGCATTTCCGCGGCGAATTTTCCGAAAAGTTCTCTGAGCCGATTCTCATTATTGTCGATCAGCTCGTTGAAAGTGCCGTAACGGGCATATTCAGGTTTAAGAGGATGGGATGCCATCCATCCGCCGGTAGCATATCGGTAAAAATCTTCTCCCGGCGATACTGAAGTATCGAGATTCGACAGATCAAGGGCGGATTTCACATCCTCCGTCTGCTTGCATGAAATAACTGCTGCCAATGCAAACATGAGACAAATACTTCTCTTCATAATCTGATGTCTTATTCTTATGTATAAACATACAAAGATATGCATAATTTAAAAAGGTGTTTAAATTTTTCTCATATTTGCACGCTGAAATCGACAGATATACGCATAAAATGGCAGAATCGGGACATCTGAAAGACAAGTCAATCAGTTTTCTGAAAACATGGATGCTGGTGATATCCATAATATCGGGTATCCTCCTGTATATTGTTTATGACAACATACCTGCGCTGGCAGTAGCAGGACCCGTACTTGAAAAGACTGTAGGCATACTCCAGCCTTTCCTTCTGTTCATAATGCTGTTCCTGTCATTCTGTCATATCGAGCCTAAGGATCTCAGACCGAGAAAATGGCACGTGTGGCTTCTTCTTTTCCAGTCTGCCGGATTCATTCTTCTGTCCCTTGTCATGATTTTCCTGCCTGATTTTCACTGGAAAGTCCTGCTGGAGGGCGGCATGCTGTGTCTTATCTGCCCGACGGCCACTGCAGCCCCGGTAGTCACCGCCAAACTCGGAGGCGACATGCCGGGACTTACAGCCTATACCATTGTAATCAACCTTGCGACAGCCGTTCTTGTCCCGCTGATGCTGCCATTCGTCCATCCTGCCGACGGCATATCGTTTTTTACGGCTTCGAGCATGATTCTGGCAAAGGTGTTCCCGCTGCTGATTGCTCCATGCCTTCTGGCATTTCTCGTCAGATATCTCATGCCGGGATTCCATGCCTGGCTGATGCAGTTCAGGAATCTGTCCTTCTACATTTGGGGCGTTTCCCTGATGCTTGCCATTCTGATGACCACCAGATCGATAGTGCACAGTCATATCCCGATAGCATATCAGGCAGGTCTGGCAATAGTTTCGCTGCTGTGCTGCGCCCTGCAGTTCTGGGCCGGAAAGAAGATAGGCGGAAAATACGGGGCATCGATCACGGCCGGTCAGGCTCTGGGACAGAAAAACACCGTATTCGCCATCTGGATGGGATATACGTTCATGACACCTGTATCCTCGATTGCCGGAGGATTCTACAGCATCTGGCACAATGTGTACAACTCCATACAATTGTACAGAGCAGGCAGAAAAGAGAGCAGTTAAGGTTATTTCTTAAGAAATTCCAGCCTGGATTCTGCGGCAAATTTCTCGTTTTCCGGTGCTACGGCCACGAATGATTCCAGATACTTTCTCTCGAGTTTCGCATTCTTCTGCTGACGTGCCAGCAAGATGCAGTTTTTCAGTGCGGTATAATCGTCCGGTTTGATTTTCAGGGCCTTTTTGTAATATTTGAGGGCCTGGCCGTAGTCTTTTGTCACAATGAAATCGTATGTACCCATATTCGTCAGAAATACGGGATTCTTCGGATCAGCCAGCAGCATACGCTCCGAAAGGGTCCTGAAAGCATTATAGGAAGACGGTGTTCCGAGCCTGTAAAAGGCGAAACAGTATTCCTGCATGGCCTGAATGAAAAAATCCTCTCCGACCTCGGCTCCGGGATATTCCCAGCGGATCCCGTCTCCGGCATCAATATCGGCAAGACCGAGCAGATATGAAAGAGCCATGTCCGGACTGTCTTTCTCGTATGACATGAGCGAAGTCACCTTCGTAAACCTGAGGTCGATTCTCGACGGCTGCTCCGCTATCGCCCTGTCCAGGTATCTCTGGCCGAGCGAGAACAGGGAATCATCATAGAAGACTTCCTCGAAATAATTTACGTCGGCACCCGTGGAATCTTTCAGTGTAAGGACCGGTTCCGCGCCGAGATATCTTTTCTGAGCCTTGACAACGACTGAAGAAGACTGTGATTTCGTAAAATAAAAATTGAATTTTGCCACAAGCATGTCCACATCGGACGAATCGACGCTCTCCCACTGGTTCAGGACAGTCTCGACTCCGACTCCTGCCGGGCCGAGTTTTGAAACAATCAGGTCGTACCTGTCCGAATATGTCTTCGCCAATTCCTCCGCAGTCTGTCCGTATGCCGTACCGCATGCGCAGAGACATGCGAAAATCAATGGAAACACTGTTTTCCTGAAATTCATTGTCATGGTATATTTCATCGCATTAATAATGTCATAATCATTACCTGTCCGGACGAATGTCCATCCTTATCCGTCTTTCCTGCGGATAAAGATTGTTGCATCTGCGCCCGAGATTCTTTACAAAACCGAGAGGAACACCCCTGTGGCAGACAAGCACGTATCCCAAAGGAGCATCCTGAAGGACAACCGGATCCCTGTGAAGGAAACCGAGTGCGGTATCCTTGTCCACGTCGACACGGGGAAAGGCATCCGCGTTCAGTTTGATATTCAGAGCCAGATCCGCATCCGGGATAAAATCACTGCCCTTGAAAACACCTGCAGCACAACCTGAGGACACGACCCTCACCTTTCCGGCAAGGAATTCCTCGCAATCGGCGACGGATTCCGGGACAGCCTTGAGAAGCCCCCCTCTGGAAACCTCGCGTACCGGAAGACTGAACAGCCCGGAAGGCAGAATCCCTTTTTTCTTCGTATTTTTTCTCCCGGCCGGCTCCATGCGCTCAGGACCGGTGACTTTCCTGAGTACGGCGCAATACTGGCCTTCCCCCCTCACAAACCCCGGCACGAGGCTGTATCCGCACTGCGTCGCCAGAACCCCGTCCTGCCCGTCTGCAACATAAGGATGCAGAATCTCGGCACCGAGATTTTCCGCAGCCCAGGACACATTGCCGTCATTCTCGTACCTGTTGAAAGTACACGTAGAATAGACAAGCAGTCCGTTTTCAGCCAATGACGGCCATACATCCGACAAAATCCGTCTCTGGCGGGCGGCACATCTGGCTACATTCTCAGGGGACCATTGCTCCTGCGCATTTTTGTCTTTCCTGAACATGCCTTCTCCCGAACAAGGTACATCCGCAATGATTATGTCGAAAAATCCTTCCATCTTCCCGAATTCGGCAGGGTCGGCAGAAGTTACGGCCACAGAAGGATCTCCCCAAACCGCAACATTCCCTGAAAGAACCGGAACTCTCGACCGGATCACCTCATTGGACACAAGGAAAAACCCGTCACCGCACAACGTCCTGAGAGATGCAGCCGCATCGGTAGTCTTTCCCCCCGGAGAAGCACACAGATCGAGGACTCTCAAGCCGGACACGCCGGAATACCGGCCGAGCAACAATCTGAGAACATGTCCTACAAACATCGAAGACGAGTCCTGGACATAATAGCAGCCTGCATGGAACAAAGGGTCCAGGGTAAATACAGGCCGCGTTTCCAGCATGATACCGTGTTCCGACCACGGAACGGGCTGCCCTTCATGGATTCCCGGGACCGCCTTGTACGGATTCATGCGGACCGACACAGAAGCAGGTTCATCCAGAGCGGAAACTACGGCAGGCACCCTGTCAGGCCCTACAGCATCTTCGAGATACCTTATGAAACACTCATTTCGAAAAGCCATACTCTGCAGGATCAAAGCCTTCCGGCATCTTTCCTTCCGAAGCATCTGCAAGAGAAGTCACCAGCTTGTCCAGGACTTCCTGCAACTTGGATCCGAGAAGCATTTTCATCATGAAATTGAGTTCCGCCGAGAATTCTATATGGAAATCCGTCTTTCCCGTCTCCGGCGCAGGATCGAAAAACATCGAAAGAGAAAACTGGAAAGGCGCTCCGTCATCCTTGAAATCTATTCTCGAATACGGGACACGTTCCGCCACACGTATTCCGAGACTGAATCCCTGGACTGTCCCCCTGATCGAATCATAGTCTGCAGTCACGTCCTTCTTCTTGTCTTCCGGCAGGAACTGTACGAAATTGCGCATGTCCACAAAACCCATATACAATTCGTACGGCTGTCGTGAGACCGTCGCATGCCTGCTTTTTATTTCCGTAGCCATGGCTATTCCTTTTTACCCCACGTGGAAGGAGAAAATCTCCATTCCTTGAGCAGCTCAAGATCCGAATCCTTTATATACCCTGTATCGCAAGCCACTTCAGTGAGGGCATCGTAATTGGTAAGAGTAGTAAGTTCCACGTTGGCAACTTCGAAGGCTCGTCTTGCCTGATTGAAATTGTACGAGAAGATCGCCACCATTCCCATTACCTCAACCGATGCCTTGACCAGGGCGTCAACGGCCGAAAGGCTGCTTTTCCCTGTAGATATCAGGTCTTCCACCACAACGACCTTGGCCCCCTTTTCAAGGATGCCTTCTATCTGCGAACCTGTGCCGTGATCCTTCGGTTTCGGACGCACGTACACGAATGGTTTTCCGAGGAAATGGGCGATAAGCATCCCGTGAGCTATGGCTCCGGTAGCCACGCCGGCGATCACTTCCACATCCGGATATTTGGTCTTTATTATATCCGCCATCAGACGGCAGATGTTTTCCCTGATTTCAGGATAGGAAAGAATCCTTCTGTTGTCGCAGTAAATGGGAGAAAGCCATCCCGAAGCCCAGGTAAACGGCTTGTCGGGACTCAAAAGTACGGCCTTTATGTCCAGCAACGCTTTTGCTACCGATATTTCCTTAGATTCCATGTCAATATCTGTTTATATTCCTTTATATTTGCATCGGCATATCCGCCGACATATTTGACAAAGATAGTAATTAAACGGATACGATGCACAAGATATACTTTGAAAAACGCAGTATAATAATTTGTCCCCCATACGAACAGGCGCTGACCGACCCGAATGCAGTCCAGTTCTGCCCCGGATCCTCCGGAGACATGCACGGACTCGTGGAAATGTTCGAAACATCGGATTCGCCGGCCAGAGTCTACATACCTGCGGATGACGAAGAAGGCGCATACCGCCTTTTCTGTGCCGAATTCAGGGAAGTGGAAGCCGGGGGCGGCCTTGTATCGAACAGAAGGGGAGATTTTCTCATGATCAACAGAAGCGGACTATGGGACCTGCCCAAGGGGCACAGGGAAGCCGGGGAAGACATCAGGGTCACTTCATTGCGGGAAGTACAGGAAGAAACGGGAGTGAAGGAACTGGAGACAGGGGATCTGATCTGCATTACGGACCACTGTTACAGGCGGGACGGCATCTGGCACCTGAAGCATACATGGTGGTTCCACATGCTCTACACCGGACCTGTAGGCCTGACACCGCAGCGCGAAGAGGATATCTCGAAAGCCGCCTGGATAGCCAAATCCAGCCTTCCGGACTTTCTCGGCAACACATATCCGTCCATCCTGGAAGTATTCAGACAAGCCGGAATATGATGGCCGTTTACCAATCCGGATAACATTTTTTAAAAATAATGAAACAATTTCATAAAAAAATCGTATAATAAAATGTCGTGAGACATTGAAAGACAGCCTAACAGAACGAACAGACACCCATATATAAAATGAAACTTTCACAATTCCAGTTCAATCTCACCAGAGACAAGATAGCACAGGAGCCGCCGAGATGGAGAGATGAATGCAAGCTGATGGTCCTCCACAAGGATACGGGCGAAATCGAACACAAACTTTTCAAGGATATCATAGACTATTTCGGAAAAGGGGATACTTTTGTTCTGAACGACACGAAAGTTTTTCCGGCCAGGCTCTACGGCAACAAAGAAAAGACGAAAGCCGAAATCGAGGTGTTCCTTCTCAGGGAACTGAACAGGGAACAGAGACTTTGGGACGTAATAGTCGATCCGGCAAGAAAAATCAGGATCGGCAACAAGCTTTATTTCGGAGAGGACGAAAGCCTTGTCGCGGAAGTGATAGACAACACGACATCGAGGGGGCGTACGCTGCGCTTCCTTTACGACGGCTCGTATGAAGACTTCAAACACACCCTGTATTCCCTCGGTGAAACTCCCGTGCCGAAATTCGTCAAGGACAAGGTTACACCCGAAGACGCCGAAAACTATCAGACCATCTTCGCCCGGAACGAAGGTGCGGTTGCCGCTCCGGCAGCCGGGCTCCATTTCAGCCGCGAACTTTTCAACAGAATGATCCTCAAGGATATCAACAAGGCTTTCATAACCCTGCACATGGGTATCGGTCATTTCAGGTCCGTAGACGTGGAAGACCTTTCCAAGCACAAGATGGATTCCGAGAGGGTAATCATATCCGAAGAGACGGCCGATATCATAAACAGGACGAAAAGGGCGAAGAACAAGGTGCTTGCCGTCGGCGTGACCGTGATAAGGGCGCTCGAAACATACGTGACTTCCTATGACGAAGTGAACCCTTACGACGGATGGACAAACAAGTTCATTTTCCCTCCGTACAGATTTTCCATACCGGATGCCGTTGTCTCCAATTTCCATGTCCCAGGCTCGACGATGCTCATGTCCGTGGCGGCTTTCGGCGGATACGAAAATGTCATGAAGGCTTACGGAGTCGCACTGAAGGAAGACTACAAGTTCGGACCGTACGGAGACGCGCTTCTCATTATCTGATTTTCATCATAAACAGAAAAAAATATCATAAACAGAAAAAAAAGGCAACATTTTCCATTTGTTGCCTTTTTTGTTTCCTTTATCCGGTATTTTTAAAACAAAAATGCCTTGTCGGGAAAAAGAAAGAATATGCCTGTGCGCCATGAACAGGATATTCGGCTTCAGGCCGATGACTGCAGCGGCGCTTATTGATTACTGCGGAAGCGCCAGTGCCGTGTTCGACATGAAAAAAGAGGAACTCGGGCAGATTCTGGGGCCTTATTCCAAATACACGGACATGATTGACGACGCGGCGATCGAAGAAGCCGAAAAGGAAATCTACAGGGCCGGAAAAGAAGGGATAGTCTTCATAGGCAGGAACGAGGAGGCTTTTCCCCAGCTTCTGGCAGAATGCGAGGACTGTCCGTCGGGAATATATGTCAGAAGTTCCTCTCCCGGATACCTGAACCGGCACAAGGACTATGTTTCCATAGTAGGGACCCGAAAGGTATCGGATTACGGAAAAGACTGGTGCCGTAAGATCATAGAAGCCATGGCAAGGTCAGGCGCCAGACCGGTAATCGTGAGCGGGCTGGCATACGGCACCGACATCACCGCCCACATGGCTGCCCTCGACAACGGCCTCGACACAATAGCCGTCATGGCTACCGGAGTCGATCTGACATACCCGGCCCTGCACCGAAGGCAGGCACGCAGGATAGCTGAAACCGGAGCATCCGCCCTGATATCGGACTATCCGCTCGGCACAGGAGCGCAAAAGATCAATTTCATCAGAAGAAACCGGATAATAGCCGGCATGAGCCGGGTCACGGTTCTCATCGAATCCGGAATCCGCGGAGGAGGCATGATCACGGCAAGACAGGCATTCTCCTACAACCGCGAAGTATACGCGCTTCCCGGACGTGCGGATGATCCCCTGTCAGCCGGATGCAATCTTCTGATAAGATCCTCTGCAGCTGTCCCCGTCATTTCCGAAAAGGATATTCTCGAAAACCTCGGCTATGACCCTTCCGGAGCCGCAGAAAGAAAACCGGAAAGCACGGCAGCCAGGTACAAAGACACATTGGACAACGGAGAAATCGCCGGCATGACAGGAATCCTGTCGCTGGTAAAGAGGCACGGACACATATCGCTGCAGGAAATATCCGAAATGAGCGGGATGGAATACCGCATGGTGGCGGAACTGGCCGGAATACTCGAAAACGACGGATTGATCAGGATAGACATCATGCAGAGGTGCTCCATCAACGGAAAAAATATTTAACTTTGGGGAAAATTTCATGAACGATGCACTTCGTTGACACCCATACCCACATGTACGACGAGCAGTTCGGCGGAGAATCGGCAGATGCCGTGCTGCGGGCAATTCAGGCAGGAGTCTCGAAAATGATATTTCCGGACATCGACAGGGCTTCCAGAAACAGGATGTTTGCCCTTGCGGCGGAATTTCCCGGCAAGGTTTTCCCGTGCCTCGGGCTCCATCCCACATCCATAGGCCCCGGCTGGGAGCAGGAAATGGAGGAAATAGAGGAAATGGCCGGAAAAACCGGCATAAAAGCCGTCGGGGAAACAGGCATGGACTGCTACTGGTCCAGGGAATTCGTCAGGGAGCAGGAAGATGCGTTCGAAAGACAGATCAGACTTGCATGCAGTCTGGGACTTCCCGTCATCATTCATTCAAGGGACGCCACGGACCTTATTTTCAAGGTTCTGGACAGGTGCAGGGCATTGTCTCCCCGCGGGGTCTTCCATGCCTTCAGCGGCAGCAGGGAGACATTCGAAAGGCTGTCAGGATACGGGGACTGGTACGTAGGTATTGGCGGAGTGATAACATACAAAAAAGCCTCGATAGCCGAAACGATAAGACATATACCCCTGGACAGGATTCTTCTGGAAACCGATTCTCCATACCTGACGCCGGCGCCTCACAGGGGTGAAAGGAACGAAAGCGGATATATCCCCTTCATCGCCGCGAAAATCGCGGAACAGAAAGACATCTCCGTGGAAGAAGTGGCGCGCGTTACTACTGAAAATGCTGAAAGGCTGTTCAATATCTGATTTCCGAATATGAAATACGTCTTCAATCCCGGCAAGGGAAAATCATCCATACTTCTCATATACACCGGAGGAACGATCGGCATGAAAATCGACCCTGCGGAACAGACTCTCAAGCCGTTCGTATTCTCCCAGATTCTCGAAGAAGTGCCGGAACTCGGAAAATTCGCCTGCCGGATAGACTCCTGCACCTTCGACCGCATAATCGACTCCGCCGACGTCGAGCCTGCCACGTGGAAATCCCTGACGGAACTCATCGAAGAAAAATACGATATGTACGACGGATTTGTCATACTGCACGGGACGGACACCATGGCATACTCGGCCTCCGCCCTGAGTTTCATGACCGAAGGACTCACAAAACCAGTAATCTTTACGGGAAGCCAGCTGCCTGTCGGTGCGGCAAGGACGGACGGAAAGGAAAACCTCGTTTCCGCAGTGGAAATAGCGGCGGCAAAAGACGGGGCCGGACACGCGCTCGTCCCTGAAGTATGCATCTATTTCGGCAATTCGCTCATGAGAGGCAACAGGACGACAAAAGTCAGTTCCGAAAGCTTCCGGGCTTTCAGATCTGGGAATTTCCCTCCTCTGGCGGAAGCCGGGATAAACATAAGATATGACAGGAACATGATAATCAGACCTGCGGACTGGAATGCGCGGCCGCTTTTCCACAAAAGGCTGGATACGAGAGTGTCGATTCTCAAGATACACCCCGGAATCACCCCGCAGGTGGTGAAGAATATCGTATGCGGGCCGGAGACACGGGCCGTGATAATAGAAACATACGGATCAGGAAATGCTCCGTCACGGGAATGGTTCATAGACCTTGTCAGGGAAGGAATAAGGATGGGAAAACTGATAGTGAATGTCACGCAGTGTCTTGCCGGCACCGTGGACATGAACCTGTATGCAACCGGCAAAAAACTCAAGGACGCGGGAGTGCTGGACGGCTATGACTGCACCACGGAAGGAGCGCTGGCAAAACTGTTCCACCTGCTCGGACAGTCTGAAGACAACGGCTTTGTAGCCCGTGAATTCGATAAAAATCTGAGAGGAGAAATAACAAAATAATTATTGTCATATAAAAATTATTTGCTAAATTGCACCGGATTTCAGTACAGCACGGTCCGCAATACTAACTATAGGAATTTATAACAAACTGATACATTATTAATTAAACACACACACTCAATTATGAAAAATCTTTTCATATTACTTGCAACTATTGCAACGATGGCTTTTTCAGCTCAGTTCGCTGTAGCACAGGATGAAACAGCTGCTCCTGACTCTGCAGCAGTTCAGGACACTGCAGCTACGGAAGAAGTAGCAGCGCCTGCAGAGGCCAATCCTTTCCAGGCAGCACCAAGCGAAGTTCCACTTCACCAGCAGTTGAAGACCAAATTCATCGAAGGTGGTCCTGGCTTCATGGCCTCAATCATCCTCTGCCTTATCTTCGGTCTGGCTATCTCTATCGAGAGAATCATTTACCTGAGCTTCTCCAAGACAAATACCAAGAAGCTTCTCGAAAAAATCGAAGCTGCCCTCAACGAAGGCGGTGTTGAAGCTGCCAAGGAAGTATGCCGCACTACCCGCGGACCTGTTGCCAGCATCTTCTACCAGGGCTTCCTCCGCATGGACCAGGGTATCGAAGTCGTAGAGAAGACTGTCGTATCATACGGTTCAGTACAGATGAGCCTCATGGAAAACGGTCTTACCTGGGTTGCCCTCTTCATCGCACTTTCGACATCTCTCGGATTCCTTGGAACGGTTGTCGGAATGGTTCAGGCATTCGATGCTATCCAGGCAGCAGGTGATATCTCGCCTAACGTTGTTGCAGGAGGTATGAAAGTCGCCCTTATCACCACCGTCGGCGGTTTGATCGTAGCTATTATTCTTCAGGTATTCTACAACTACATCGTTTCAAGAATAGACTCTCTTTCAATCGACATGGAAGACGCTTCTATCTCCCTCGTAGATATCCTGGTTAAACATGAGAATAAAAAATAACAGACAATGTCATCTAGTAAATTCGAGACAATAGTAAAGGTAGTGTTATGGGTGCTGATGGTTGTCAGCGCCGGCATAACGGCCTGGGGTTACGCTACTGGATTCAATGATATCTCTGTAGACACCCTTCTCTACTGGGCATACGTCCTGGTGATAGTAGGTGTAGCGGCAGCCATACTTTTCGGCATTACCGTCAGCGCAATCAACAATCCAAAGAATCTCATCAAGATGGGAATCGAGCTTGTTGCCGTGGTAGTCGTAGTCGGTGTCGTTTACTTCCTCTCATCCGGAGCCCCTGCAGTAGGATATGTAGGCAAGGAAGTCAGCCCGATGACGCTCAAGCTTACCGACACTGTGCTTAACCTCACCTATATCCTCTGCGCACTGACCGTACTGGCCATTATACTTGGTGGAATACGTAATGCAATACGCAATAAATAAAACTAACTATGTCTAAAAAAGTTCCAGAGTTAAATTCAAGTTCATCAGCGGACATAGCTTTCCTGCTGCTCTCCTACTTCCTGATGACTACCACAATGAATCAGGATTCCGGTCTGCAGCGCCGTCTTCCGCCTATCCCGGATGAAAATCAGCAGGTAGAAGACCAGAAAGTCAACAGGAGAAACATCATCATCGTGAGGATCAACTCCGCAGACAGGCTGTTCGCCGGTAATGAACCGATGGATGTGAGCTTATTGAAAGACAAAGTCAAAGAATTCCTTGTAAACCCGAACAACGATCCGGATCTCCCGGAAAGATCTCCGAAAGAGATCGAGGGATTCGGCACATATAATGTTTCCAAAGGCGTCATTTCTCTTCAGAACGACCGCGGTACGAGCTACAAGGCTTATATCGAAGTTCAGAACGAACTTGTAAAGGCCGTCAATGAACTGAGAGACGAATTCTCCAAGGCTCATTTCGGCAAGGCCTACCTCAGCCTGAATGAAGACCAGCAGAGAATTGCAAGGGAGGCTATTCCTCAGAACATTTCCGAGGCCGAGCCTAAGGACGTATCTAAAAACTGATAAAGGAGAATAAGTTATGGCAAAATTTGGCGGAAAAGGCGACAAGAAATCCGTTCCGGGATTGACCACTGCGTCGATGTCGGATATCGTGTTCATGCTTCTGTTCTTCTTTATGGTGACGACGAGTATGCGTGAAACAGAGAACAAGGTTATGGTCAATCTTCCTGAAGCCACCGAAGTGGCCAAGTTGGAACGCAAGGACCTTACCTCATACATCAACATCGGTTCTCCTATCGCCTCTCTCCAGAGGATGTACGGTACCGATGCACGTATACAGCTCAATGACTCTTTCAAGACAGTTGACGAAATCCGTGACTTCATTGCCGCAGAACGCGATGCAATGAGCGAAGTGGACAGACAGTATATGACAGTATCTATCAGGGCTGATGCAAATGTCAGAATGGGTATCATCACTGACGTAAAGCAGGAACTGAGAAGATGCTCTGCATTGAAGATAATGTATGCCGCAAGAAAACCGGCGGTTGACTGAGAGCAGATATACTGACAGTTCAGATAAACCGAAAGTGTCCGGACAAATGATCCGGACACTTTTTTTATGAAATGTAGCTAAAAAATAACAGATACCTGATTGCCCCGGGAGAGAAAAAAGACTAAATTTGTCGGACAAAAGAAGTGAACAATGAAAAGGAGTTATTTACTTGCAAGTATCCTGCTGCTGTTATGCACAGTCTGCGGATGCGGAAAACAGGCATCTGATGCCGGACAGCCCGCAAAGTATATTTTCTTATTCATCGGCGACGGCATGGGACAGGCTCACGTCTACACTACGGAGTCATACCTTGCCTACAAGGCCGGAGAACTCGGAGGAACCGGAAGGCTGTCATTTACAAGATTCCCGTACACGGGAATGGCAACCAACTACACTGCCAACAACAACATCACCTGCTCTGCAGCATCAGGAACAGCCATAGCTACCGGGCACAAGACGAATAATTCGCGTCTCGGAACGGATCCGGAAGGCAACAGGCTGACAAGCATGGCATACAGACTGAAAGAAAAGGGATACGGAATCGGTATCATGAGTGACGGTCCCATCAATCATGCAACCCCGGGAGCATTCTATGCAAGCGTTGATTCACGAAGCGAGTATTATACAATAAGCCTTCAGATAGCTGAAAGCGGATTCGACTTTTTTGCCGGAGACGGCTTCATCGATTTCAACGGAAAGAAAAAAGACAAGGAAGACATAGACAAGGTCCTTGAATCAAAAGGATATGAAGTATCATTCGGGTACGAGGAATACGAAAAGGAAAAGGATGCTAAAAGGCTTGTCCTCTGCCAGAAAGACAACAGGAACAGCGACACTGAGGACTACGTGATAGAAAGTTCGAAAGAGGAGGATCTGTCTCTGGAAGAAATGGTAGAGATAGCTCTCGAGCGGCTGTCAGCTGACGGCAGGCCGTTTTTCATTATGGCTGAAAAAGGGTCGATCGACTGGGCCGGACACCAGAACAGGACAATGGCCCTCACGGAAAAGGTCTTGGAACTCGATGACGCAGTGGAAGCGGCCTATGAATTCTATCTCGAACATCCTGATGAAACACTCATCATTGTCACTGCCGACCATGAAACCGGAGGCTTGGCCATGACAAGCGGGAAAAAGGAAGGAAAGAAGAACATGATAGACTGGCAGGCTCTCGAGAAATCATGGACCGATGCCGGGCGGAAAGATATCCTGACAGATGAAGAAAACTGTGAACTGAACAGGGCTGCAAACATCGGATGGTCAGGAACGACGCATTCAGGCGACCTTGTCCCTGTGTTTGCTATCGGAAAAGGAGCCGAAGCATTTACCGGATGGTACGACAACACCGATATCATCAAAAAGATCCTTAGGGAAGAAGAATAATGAAAAAATCCAGAAAAACACATGTAATAGGGCTGATATTCAGCCTTATTTTGATTTTAGCCTGCATCGTTACGGTAAATATGGGAGAACACGGCAGACGGGACGACACCGGTCCTGCCAGATATATCTTCCTGTTCATCGGTGACGGAATGGGGGCAACGCACGTGGCCGCAACGGAATCGTATCTGTCGTACCTCGATGGCGAAAAAGGTTTCAGGCAGCTTTCTTTTACGGAGTTCCCCGTGCTCGGAATGACGACTACATATTCGGCGGACAGGAATGTCACCTGCTCGTCTGCAGCAGGAACGGCAATATCCTGCGGAGAAAAGACTGTCAACGGAAGACTCGGGATATCCCCGCAGGGTGATACACTTGTCAGCATTGCGAAAATTCTACGCGACAAAGGATACAAAATAGGAATTCTCAGTTCCGTCCCCGTAAACCATGCTACTCCGGCATCATTCTACGGTCATAATACGGACAGATACGACTACTATGGCATAACCAGGGAAATCCCCTCAAGCGGATATGATTTCTTCGCCGGTTCCGGATTCATCGACTATGCCGGGAAATCCGGCGATGAAGAAAGCAGCCGTAGCATCCTCGAAAAGGCAGGATACAGATTATGCTTCGGCAGGGAGGAATTCGAAGCATGCCTTGCCGACGGTCCGGAAAAGATAATCCTGTGTCAGGAAAGCGGACGGGATAAAAGCGTGTCGGACTACATGGTCGAAAAGGCTCCGGACACAGACATGACTCCTTCAGAAATCATGAAAAACTGTCTCAAGGCTCTCGGGGACAAAGACCCCTTCTTCATCATGTACGAAGAAGGCGAAATAGACTGGGCAGCACATGAAAACAAGACCATGCCGCTGGTGGAAAGCGTGAGAAAGCTGGATGATGCAGTGCGCACTGCCGTGGATTTCTACCGGGAACATCCTGATGAGACTCTCATCATTGTCACTGCCGACCATGAAACCGGAGGCATAGCGCTCGGAGCTACGAAGACATGGGGAGAAGTCAATCTGGGCTGGAATATTCTCGACAGCGCATGGACCGCCTCCGGATACGCAAATACGCTTGAGTACGATGAGAACAGGGCAATGAACGACCTGGCTTTCATCGGATGGACCACAAGGGGTCACACAGGTGGTCCGGTACCGGTCTACGCAATCGGAAAAGGAGCCGAACGGTTTTCCGGAAGATTCGACAACACTGATATTAAGGGTAAAATATTGGCCGAATGACAAGAAAATTTTATCTTTGTGAGATTTAAAACATAGATACGATGGAAAACATGAGAACCAAAGTCAAGGATCTGCTGAAAAGCGAGCCCGGCAAGGAAGTGACAGCAAAAGGCTGGGTCAGGACGAAAAGAGGAAACAAGAATATAGCTTTCATAGCTTTGAATGACGGTTCCACAATAAATAACATACAGATAGTCGTCGAAACTGCCGCATTCAGCGATGAACTGCTGAAAAAGATCACAACCGGCGCCTGTATCGGCGTCAATGGAGACCTTGTCAGCTCGGTAGGCAGCGGACAGGCAGTGGAAATCCAGGCAAAGGAGCTTACATTGTACGGAGAAGCCAGTCCGGACAGCTACCCGCTCCAGAAGAAAGGCCATTCACTGGAATTTCTCAGGACCATTGCCCATCTGAGACCGAGGACAAACACGTTCGGAGCCGTGCTCAGAATAAGGCACGCAATGGCATTCGCCATTCACAAATATTTCAATGACAAAGGTTTCGTATATCTGCACACCCCTATCATAACTGCATCGGACTGTGAAGGTGCAGGAGAAATGTTCCAGGTCACGACCCTTGACCTGAACAATCCTCCGAAAACCGCCGACGGCAAAATCGACTATTCGCAGGATTTCTTCGGAAAACAGACGAGCCTGACCGTAAGCGGACAGCTTGAAGGGGAACTCGGTGCCATGGCGCTCGGCGAAATCTATACTTTCGGACCTACGTTCAGGGCCGAAAACTCCAATACGCCGAGACACCTTGCCGAATTCTGGATGATCGAACCTGAAATGGCATTCTACGACATCGAGGACAATATGATCCTTGCTGAAGACTTCATCAAGTTCCTCGTCAGATATGCTCTCGACAACTGCATGGACGACATAAGGTTCCTCAACGACATGTTCGACAAGGAACTTGTGGAAAGGCTCGAAAGCGTGATAAAGACAGATTTCGTCAGACTCACCTATACCGAAGGAATAAGGATTCTGGAAGAATCGGGAGAAAAATTCGAATTTCCTGTGAGCTGGGGAGTCGACCTCCAGAGCGAACATGAGAGATATCTTGTGGAAAAGCATTTCAAGAGGCCTGTAATAATGACCGACTACCCCAAGGACATCAAGGCATTCTACATGAAGCAGAATGATGACGGGAAGACAGTGCGCGGAATGGACGTGCTTTTCCCTAAGATCGGTGAAATCATAGGCGGCTCTGAAAGGGAATCGTCCCTGGAAAAACTGGAAAAAAGAATATCGGAACTGAACATGGGCAGGGAAACTCTCGAATGGTATCTCGATACGCGCAGGTTCGGTGCAGCCCCTCACAGCGGATTCGGACTCGGCTTCGAGCGACTTCTTCTGTTTGTGACCGGAATGGGCAACATCAGGGATGTAATACCGTTCCCGAGGACTCCGAAAAACGCTGAATACTAATCTTTTGCAGCCATGTTGACTATCGGGATAGCCGGAGGATCCGGATCAGGAAAAACGACTGTCGTCCAGGCCATTACGCGACAGTTGAAAGAAAACGTAGTCGTAATCCCGCAGGATTCATACTACAAGGATTCAAGCCATCTGCCGATGGAAGAACGGCAGAAAGTCAACTTCGACCATCCCGATTCGATAGATTTCAACCTTCTTATTTCGCATCTGAAGGCTCTGAAAAGCGGCAAAAGCATTGAACAGCCGGTTTATTCCTACCTTACATGCTCCAGGTCAGCGACGCAAACAATACCGGTCAGCCCTGCGGAAGTCATTATCATCGAGGGGATTCTCATATTCACATGCGCCGAATTGAGAGATCAGATGGATATCAAGATATTCGTGGATGCGGATGACGATGACAGACTCATGAGAGTCATGGCCAGGGATATCCTCGAAAGAGGGAAAACAGTAGAAACTGTAATAGAAAGATATACCAAGACAGTCAAGCCAATGTATCTGCAGTTCATCGAACCGAGCAAGAGATACGCGGACATCATCATTCCGCAGGGCGGTCACAACAAGGTGGCGATAGACATAATCTCGGCAACAATCGAAAAAGCACTCCATACGAACAATAGGGGAAATTTCACGGCCAGCTGCAAGTGAAGAACTTGAATATAAGAATATCCAAGGAGGACAAGTCCGGAATATACCTTACCGTAATCATTCACCTTGCGGTACTTGTCGTCATGCTCGTATTCCAGATCAGCACTTATGTCAGGGGCGAACACTCATACCTTCTCGACTTTTCGAACCTGGAACAGGAAGAACGGCTGAAGCAGGAGACGGAATTCAAGGAAAGCATCAGCGACAGGCTCGACGAAATGATTGCCGCAGCTCCGCGCAGCCGGACTGCAGCAGATGGCAGCGAAAACATCAGGAATATAGCTGTCGATGCCGGTTCGGCCCTGAAGGATGACAGGAATACGGATGTAGAGCAACTGTACAGGGACGCAGCCCGGCTCGACCGTGAACTGAAGAGCGGGGCATTCGCAGAACCGGCCGATGATGACGAAAGCTATGCCGAAATTCCGTCAGGAAAGACCGCAGAGAAGGACAAGGCGGAATATTCCGGCCCGTCTGTCGTATCATACTCTCTGGACGGCAGAAAAGCTCTTACACTGTCCATTCCCGCATACAGATGCCTCGGAGGCGGCGATGTAACGATACTTGTCACCGTGAGCCAGAACGGGGACGTGGTCAATGCAAAAGTCGTGGAAGAAGTATCGTCGCAGGACCAGTGTCTCAGGAACTACGCAATAAGAGCCGCCCGGCTCTCCAAATTCACTGCGTCCGGAACGGCTCCTAAAAGACAGATGGGTGAAATCGTCTACAGATTCATAGCCCAGTAGTCTCCAATGCCTTTTTCACTGTTTCATCTATCTGCAGATAAAACCTGTAGAAAGCTTCATTGTCGAGTTTTGAATACCTCCCGACAAGAGCAAGTATCTGCGGCATCATGTACTGGTCGAAATCGGCTTCTTCCGACGGTTTCAGTCTGAGCCCCTCTCCGGCAGCATATTCCAGGAACTTCGTCTTGAGGTCCAGGGCGGAAAGATACCTTTCGAGAGAATCGAAGTCGTCGATGGACGTCAGCGTCTTGCGGTATCTGTCGAAGATTGCCGAAGCGAATCTGACCTGCATCGATTTCTTGTTGGCCTGGATGAAGAAATTGCTTGCCCTGGTAGTATCAAGTGGAACAAACACATCCGGGATTATTCCTCCTCCACCGTACACGACCCTTCCCCCGCGGGTAAAATACTCTTTGGACTTGTCGACCTTCATGCTGTCGGCATCAGTCATTTCCCCGTGGGCATAGCGTTCGTATATGTCGTAGGCGTAATCATCGGAATAAGGTTTCTGGATACATCTTCCCGAAGGGGTGTAGAATCTCGAAACCGTCAGCCTTATGCCGGAACCGTCTGTAAAGTTTATCGGTTCCTGAACCAGTCCCTTTCCGAAAGACCTGCGTCCTATTATCACTCCCCTGTCATTGTCCTGCATGGCGCCGGCAAATATTTCGCTCGAAGAAGCGGAAGATTCGTTGATAAGCACCTCGAGACCGATATCCTTCAGCTTGCCGGAACCGTCAGCATCGAAATCCTGCCGCGGCCGGTGGAGTCCTTCCATGTAGACAATAGGATCACCTTTCTCAAGAAATTCGTTGCATACAAGGAAAGCCTGGTCGAAATAACCGCCTGTATTGTCTCTGAGATCGAACAGGAGCCTTTCCATACCTTGGGACAGCAGCTTTTCGGCGGCAGATGAAAATTCAAAATAGGTGGTACGAGTGAATTTGGACAGACGGATATAACCCGTAGTGTCATTGATCATGAATGCAGCGTCCACACAGTGTACGGGAATCTTTCCGCGCGTGATTTCGAACGGGATATCCGAACCGTCCCTTCTGACCGTGATCTTGACCTTGGACCCTGCCGGCCCCTTCATTTTGGCAACCATGCTGTCCTGAGGAGTCTTGTTCCCTGCAATGACGGCAGAGTCAACCTTCATGATCCTGTCGCCCTGCAGCAGTCCGGCCTTTTCCGAAGGGCCGCCAGGAATGACACTCAGCACGATAGCCGTATCATTCGGGACATTGAACTGTATGCCGATCCCTTCGAAATTTCCAGCAAGTTCGGTTTCCGACGCCTCGAGCTGCACCGGAGGCAGATAAACAGTATGAGGGTCGAGCTCCGACAATGCGGCGACGACAGCGGCATCCGTAATACTTTTCATGTCTATGGTATCCACATAGTTCCGCTCGACTTCCTGGAGAATCAGATTGAGTTTTCTCCACCTGTTGTAGTCTCCGTCGAATTTTTTGCGGGAGTCGGTGAACCTAACGACAATCAGCGTGACAAGTACTCCGACTACGGCACCGAGAAGAGCGGTCGCAAACGTATATGACCTGTGCTTCATATCAATCTACTTTTTCTACTGTAATCCCGGCTTTCCTGAGCAGATCCACTCCGTCGGTAAGCCTGTATTCATCTTTGTAAACCACCCTTGAGATACCGGCCTGGATGATGAGTTTCGCGCATTCCAGACACGGGGCCGCCGTCACATAAAGGGTAGCGCCGAGACTGTTGTTGCCTGACTTGGCCACCTTGGTTATTGCATTTGCCTCGGCATGCAGTACGTATGGTTTGGTTATGCCGTTTTCATCTTCGCAGATATTTTCGAAACCGGACGGAGTACCGTTGTACCCGTCCGATATTATCATCTTGTCCTTGACAAGAAGGGCCCCGACCTTGCGGCGCTTGCAGTAAGAATTTTGGGCCCATACCGAAGCCATCTCAAGATAACTCTGATCGAATTTCTCCATCATGCAGCGGGTAATTGTATTATCTCTGGTAAAGATAACGCTTGATACTGCGTTTCGGAGTCCTTTCGAAGTCCTCCGGCATAATCTCTATCTTGGCGACACGGGCATAGTTCGGAAGCTCCTTGTTCGTGACAAGAAGGGAATTTTCAAGATCCTTTACAAGAGCTTCCTTGTCCAGTCCGTCCACTTCCGCCTGATGGAAATCCGGATAAATCAGGGCCGTAAGGCCTCCATGGTCTTCGATTACGAGAGAATCCACCACATAGTGCATGTTGTTCAGGACGCATTCGATTTCCTCCGGATATATGTTCTGTCCCGACGGACCGAGAATCATACATTTCGAACGGCCTCTCAGATACAGATACCCGTCCTTGTCCATCACGCCCATGTCGCCGGTGTGGAACCATCCGTCTTCGGTAAATGCGGACCTGGTGGCGTCATCGTTCTTGTAATACCCGAGAAATACGTTCATGCCTTTGACGAGCACCTCTCCCGGGACAGTCTCCGGATCTGCGGAATCTATCCTGATCTCCATGTTCGGCGCCGTCTTTCCGCATGAGAATTCCCGGTTTGTTTTCCAGTCGTCATACGAGATTATCGGAGCGCACTCCGTCATGCCGTAACCGACTGTAAACGGAAAGTTGATCTTCTTGAAGAAAGATTCCACTTCCTTGTTGAAAGCTGCCCCGCCTATGATTATTTCCTCGAATTTTCCTCCGAACGCATTGACAAGCTCGGTACGTATCTTTTTCATGAGCATCTGGTTCAGACCAGGAACCTTCGTAAGGAACCTGATTCCTGCCTTGTCGAGCAGAGGCTTGAGCTTGGATTTATAGACTTTCTCGATGATAAGCGGTACGGCGATAACGATGTCCGGCTTCACTTCCGCAAGGGCTTGCATTATTATCTTAGGGCTCGGCACTCTGGTCAGGAAGTGAACGTGGGTGCCGACGGTGAGTTCGAAAAGAAGCTCGAACATCATGCCGTACATGTGGGCCGAAGGCAGCATGGCCACGACATTGGACGTATTGCCTATCATCGGAAGCACCTTCATGGCAAACATTATATTGGAAAAAAGCGCCCTGTACGGTATCATCACTCCCTTGGAAAAGCCGGATGTCCCCGACGTATAATTTATGAGAGCGAGTTCATCCGCCGAATCCTCATAATAGTCGATGCTGTCAGGAGTGAAATTCATCGGATATTTCTGTCCGAAATACTCGTTCAGATGTTCCCTGACGACCTTGATGTCATCGTTCTTCGTGTAAAGGAAAGAAAATGTGTTTATCTGGACCACCGCAAGCAGCGTAGGCATTTCGGTTTCGGTCAGTCCTTCCCACACGACATCGTCCACGAAAAGAATCTTCGCCTCCGAATGATTTACGAGATGGTGAATGTTTCCTGCCTTGAATTCGTGAAGGATAGGTACGGGAACGGCTCCGAAAGTAAGGGCCGAAAGAAAGGAAACCCCCCAGTTGGCCTGGTTGCGGGAACAGATGGCGACCTTGTCGCCTTTCTTCAGTCCGCAACGCTCATACATTATGTGCATTTTGGCGATTCTCCGCGCTACGTCCCTGTAATGCAGGGTCACGCCCTGATAGTTGGATAATGCCGGGCGGTCCCAGTTCTCCTTGAAACTTTTTTCGTAAAGTTTGTTTACTGATTTGAATTCCATCATTTCGGTTGAATTTTATTTTTGTGCAATCTGTTATCTGACAAGTTTGACGGTATGTTTTTTCCCGTCATAGCAAATGACTTCCACTGAATCGTCTCCCGAAGGAGTCACTTCGCTGTCGGGCCTTATCATCCTGTCTCCGCTGAAAACCGTAAGCGGATCACCTCCATAAAACGCGAAGATGAGAGTCTGTATCGAAGTCCTTACGACCCAGTATGAGCTGCCGCCCACTCTGATGCGTTCAGGCAGTCCCTTTATAGTCTCACCGGCACGGATAGTCTTCCACTCCGCAGGCCTGCGTCCCTGAAGGTTGTACATCTCTATAGTATTGTCCTTGTGAAGTACCATTACATTGTATTTCCGCCTTCCGGAAAAATCGTAAACGTCAGGGCCTACGAGGATTTCCTTCCCGAGGTCTACCGGGAACGGATTGACGAAACGGCCGAGCCTGTCGATAAGGTAAAGTCTGGAACCGGATGCGAAAAGGATCTGCAGTTTTCCGTTTGCATAGTAATCCACCGTCTGGGCGCATCCGCAGATCGGGGTATCGAACGGCACTCCCCACAGCCCCTTGCCGTTTTCTTCCTGAAGGCAAAGGTACATGTTCTTCTGCTGGTAAAACAGGTTCATCTTTCCTGTACCCGAGTTCTTTACCCGGAACGGGCCCTGAGGGATCTCGACTTCCGTATTCCTCTCGAACGTCGGTGCCTGGCTCTTCAACACAGTCGTGCGGCCGAAGCGGAATCTCGATTCGATCCCTGACTTGCCTTCCGCAACGGAGAAGAAAAGAGGTTCGAACGTACATCCTTCGGCAGACGCCTTCACGGCAGACATGAAATCGGATGAAAAGAAGCGTCCGGTATAGCCTGAATCCTCCGAAAGCGAAAGATAAGCCGTAAAGTAACTGTCCTTCCCTGAAAATCCGTCATCGATTCCTGCATCAGCGAGATATGCCTGCAGAGAGTAATCGAGGGCTCTTCCGCTTATGTATTCGGACAGTGCGGCAGCACTGCCTATTATGAGCCACGAGTCATGAAGAATGAAGGACTGCTCCTGAGAAAGAGAGAACATGGGACCGAACAGGGCTTTGAGAAAACCTCCATACCTGAAATCCATTATCTTTCCTTCGCTGTTGTCTTTATCAGTATTTTCCAGCCCTTTGAAAATCACCTCTTCGCTGAGCCTGCCGAGTCTGGCCACAAGTATTTTCTCGACATTGCCGCCGGTATAAAACGAGGCGGCCCCGACTTCCTTCAGGTCAAGGGCTTCAGCCCATACGACAGGAGCATAACCTGCCTTTTTCTTCAATGCAGTCGTGACTGCGTCGATATCCCGGGAAAGCGACTTGGTCTCGACAAAACCTCTGTATGCCCCGGCATATTCAGATACGTCGGCAAAAGAAACGCAGACAGCCGACAAGGTGTAGGACGGAAGTACCGCCGATATTTCTGAAACTCCCGGAGTGACGGCATTGAAAACACTGATAAAATCGCTGCGGCTTCCCTCCGAATACGACACCCCGGTCATTGAAAATGCCTCAGAGGTATTCTCACTTATGCCGAATGCCGTACAGTCCGCAAAAAGCGAACAGAAAGAGGCTGCAGGCCTCATTCCGGGCGAAAGTATGTTTCTTGCGAGCTGAGGGATGCCGGAATCGGGAATGACTGCGACATTGCCTTGGCGGATTTTTTCCACAGATTCAGGAAAACCCTTGCAGTCCAGGACGGAGACTTCCGATTTCAGATGTCTCAGCGAAGACTGTATCAGTATGTCCGACGGAGATATCATAAGGAGGGCTCTCTTCCTGAGAGGATTCCCTGCAGATACGTATTCCGAAGCATCTGCATACATGGCGGAAAGTCCGTGGTCGGAAGTTTTGGCCACAAATGCGGAAACGTCTTCCGAAGGCTCGTCTGCATATTTGCCGGCATCGATTACAAGAAGTGAAGCAAGAGTCCCGATATTATGCAGGGACATGACTGCCTGTGACGACAGCAGTGAGGAATACAGGGATGAAGACGAACGTACATCATCGAGGAATCCGGCCATTTTCCCGGACTCTTCCCTATTTCCCAGAAAAAATGCGGATGAGGACTTGTCCTGATCGAACGCATCGAGCAGTTCTTCGAAGTCTTCGAACTTCAGGACGCATGCGGCATCCGAAGGAACTGCCGAAAAAAGCATGTATTCCCTGGCGTCGGACAATGTTGATTTGGAATCTCCGGTACCGGAGTACAGAAAATAAAGGGCAGCAGCTACAATTATCAGAAAGACTCCTGTTACTGACACACAAAAGATTAACGTTTTCCTATTCATCAGCCATGCCATATATTAGAAAGTGCAAATATAGGAATTTTCTTCCATTATCGCTTTCTTTAATGCCTGTCTGAAAACAAAGGCAAACTTAACGCATGCAATACGCCGGCTGCCGCCTGGCCGGGAAGCCGGCGGCTTGACAATAGGCACTGCCCGCTGACTGATTTTACCGTACAGCAATGGCCTCTATCTCGACCTTCACTCCCATAGGAAGCGCGGCGACCTGATAGCATGCCCTTGCAGGCTTCTCCGACACAAAGAATTCGGAATAAACGGCATTCATGACACCGAAATCGGCCATATCGGCAAGGAGAACAGTCGTCTTGACCACATTGTCATACGTCATACCGGCCTTTTCAAGGATAGCTCCGATGTTTTTAAGAGACTGCCTTGTCTGCGCCTCGATCGATTCCGGTACGGAACCGTCTGCCGGCACTACCGGAATCTGTCCCGATACATAGAGTGTTCCGTTGATTTCCACAGCCTGGGAATATGGGCCTACCGCCTTTGGGGCATTTTCTGTAGCTATAATCTGTTTCATGATTCTGTATATCTTATGTTGTTTCAGACAAAAGTATCTAAAATTTTCCGGATGCCAAATTTTTCAGTACGGCACAACCGCCTTCACGAAGGCTGCAGGCATGAATACCGGTTCCGCCAATGGCCCCGTACACAAAAATAACCCAGTGAATTTCACTGGGTTATCATTTTAATGTAGTCCCGAGCAGAATCGAACTGCTATCTAAAGTTTAGGAAACTTCCATTCTATCCGTTGAACTACGGGACCATTTTCAGAAGAAGGAGCCTACTCGGCGCTCTTCTGGATAATCTGACGACCTCTGTAGTAGCCGCACTCCGGGCATACTCTGTGATACATTACAGTCGCACCGCAGTTTGAACATGTAGCCAAAGTAGGGACTACAGCCTTGTCATGCGTTCTTCTTTTGTCTCTTCTCTGTTTAGAGACCTTGTGTTTCGGATGTGCCATTTTTTATTATAATTTTTACGTTTTTCCTCTCAGTTTCCGAAAAGACCGCCGAGCATAGCAAAAGGGCTGTCTTTTCCTTCGTCCGCCTTGTCTTCGTCCACGCCCCCGGCACCGAGATATTTCATCGCCGCGGGGTTGCAGCCTCCTTCCGGATGGGTCCGCTTCAGAGGGAGGGACAGACAGACATAATCATATATGACCTGCGCGAGATCCAGATCGGCATCCGTATCGGACAGGCGGACTATCTCCCTTCCGGAAAGATCCTCACTGTCGTCCCGGTCATCATTGCCGCAGCCGAACTTGACACTGAGCCTTGCCACTGTATCTACCGGAATCGGCAGCGGATCGAGACATCTGTCGCACTCTACCACAACTTCACCGGAAATCCGGCAGTCGATCCCGATATAATCGCCGGATTTCTCTATCTCTGTCAGAATCTGCAGAGAGGCATCCAGGATCTCGGTATTGTCAAAACTCTCAAAAAACTCTTTCCCCGCCTGCATGCGGAGCCCGGTTCTTCCCGGGGCCAATCCATTTAAAGGTATTGCAAATCCGTTTCTGTCCATAACCCGTAAATAGATTTGAGCGTGCAAAGTTAATAAATAATTTCAGAAAATCAATCCAAATTTCCGCTTTTTCTTTTACGTTCTATTTCGTCGAGGATTATCTTTCTAATTCTCATTGACTTAGGCGTAACCTCCACAAGTTCGTCTTCCTGGATATATTCCAGAGCTTCTTCAAGGGAAAATACGATAGGCGGAGGAAGCATCACCTTGTCGTCGCTGCCTGACGCTCTCATGTTCGTAAGTTTCTTGGTCTTGCAGATATTGATATTGAGATCCCTCTCCCTCGTATGCTCCCCTACTACCTGACCGGCATAGATTTCATCACCTGGATTTACGAAAAAGCGGCCCCTGTCCTGAAGCTTGTCCATGGAATATGCCACGGCCGTACCGGTTTCGAGCGAGACAAGAGAACCGTTTGTCCTCTTCTCTATGTCGCCCTTGTACGGTTCATAACCCTTGAAACGGTGCGCCACTACGGCTTCGCCCTGTGTGGCGGTAAGCAGATTGCTTCTGAGTCCCATAAGGCCTCTGGCCGGTATGTCGAAGTCAAGATGTGTGCGATCGCCTCTCGCCTCCATGTGGATAAGCGCTCCCTTGCGTCTTGTAGCGATTTCTATAGCCTTGCCGACAAACTCTTCCGGGACTTCGATGGTGAGATTTTCTATCGGTTCGCAACGCTGGCCGTTGATGGTCTTGTCCAGCACTTTCGGCTGGCCGACCTGCAGTTCGAATCCTTCCCTCCTCATGGTCTCGATAAGCACCGAAAGATGGAGCACTCCCCTGCCGTAGACGATGAATGAATCGGCATTCGGTCCCGGTTTCACCCTCAGGGCAAGATTCTTCTCGAGTTCTTTTTCAAGACGCTCTTTCAGATGTCTCGATGTCACGAACTTGCCTTCCCGTCCGAAAAACGGAGAATTGTTGATGCAGAAAAGCATGCTCATCGTAGGCTCGTCCACCTCGATAGGAGGCAGGGCTTCGGGATTCTCGAAATCCGCTACCGTATCGCCGATTTCGAAACCCTCGAGTCCCACCACGGCGCAGATGTCGCCGCACTGGACTGTATCCACCTTTGTCTTCCCGAGGCCGTCGAACACCATCAGATCGCGGATCTTCTGCTTCTGGATGATGTCGTACCGTTTGCACAGGCTGATGTTCATTCCTGACTTTAGTTCTCCCCTGGTCACCCTGCCTATCGCTATACGGCCTACATAGGGAGAATATTCAAGCGAGGATATCAGCATCTGGGGCGTACCAGGATTATGTGCCGGAGCCGGAATTTCAGAAAGTATGGTATCGAGGAGCGGGGTGATGTCGGTCGTCTGCTGCTTCCAGTCATAAGACATCCATCCCTGTTTCGCGCTGCCGTACAAGGTCTTGAAATCCAGCTGTTCGTCAGTGGCGTTCAGTGAAAACATAAGGTCGAACACCTCTTCCTGGACTTCGTCCGGGCGGCAGTTCTGCTTGTCTACCTTGTTGACGACCACTATCGGCTTTTTGCCCATCTCAATGGCTTTCTGCAGCACGAAACGTGTCTGCGGCATGCATCCCTCGAAAGCATCCACAAGAAGGATGACTCCGTCGGCCATGTTCAGGACACGCTCGACCTCGCCGCCGAAATCGCTGTGGCCCGGAGTATCTATGATATTTATTTTCACGCCCTTGTACGGAACTGACACATTCTTTGCCAGGATTGTAATGCCTCTCTCCCTTTCGAGATCGTTGTTGTCGAGTATCAGCTCTCCCATTTTGTCTTCCCTGGCCTGTTTGGCCTGGTATATCATCCTGTCCACGAGTGTGGTCTTTCCGTGATCGACGTGTGCGATTATCGCAATGTTTCTTATTTCCATACAGTTACTCAAAAAACGGACTGCAAAAGTAGAAAATTCTGAAAAGAAAACGAAGTTTTTATATTATTTTTGCGCCAAACATATCTTGAAATGACAGAAAAAATAATCATTCTCGACTTCGGGTCCCAGGTAACCCAGCTTATCGGCCGCAGGCTGAGGGAACTCAACGTTTACTGCGAAATATATCCGTACAACAAGATTCCCGAACTGGACGGAAGCGTAAAAGGCGTCATCCTGTCAGGCAGCCCGTTCTCAGTCAGAGATGAAAAGGCTCCGAAAGCCGATCTCGACGGCATCAAGGGCGTCTTCCCGCTGCTCGGAATATGTTACGGAGCACAGTATCTCGCCCATAATTACGGAGGAGAGGTAAATGCTTCCATCGCAAGGGAATACGGCAGGGCCATGCTCGACGTGACGGCTCCGGATTCTCCGCTCATGAAAGGAGTCGAACCTCATTCCCAGGTATGGATGTCGCACGGAGACACCATTGCCAGGCTGCCGGAAAATGCGGAAGTCATAGCTTCCACCGCAGATGTCACGAATGCAGCCTACCATATCAAGGGAGAAGATACGTATGCAGTCCAGTTCCATCCGGAAGTGTACCACACGACGGAAGGCAGAAAGATTCTTTCAAACTTTGCCCTCGGGGTCTGCGGATGCAAGGGCGACTGGACTCCGGCATCATTCATAGACACCACGATAGCCGAACTGAAAGCCCGTCTCGGCAATGACAAGGTCATCCTCGGTCTGAGCGGAGGAGTAGACTCGACCGTCGCTGCAGTGCTCCTGAACAGGGCGATAGGCCATAATCTCACCTGTATTTTCGTAAACAACGGCCTTCTCCGCAAAAACGAATTCAAGGACGTCCTCGCTTCATACCAGGACATGGGACTGAATGTCATCGGAGCCGATGCTTCCAGGGAATTCATTGCCCAGCTCAAAGGAGTTACGGAACCGGAGCAGAAAAGGAAAATCATCGGACGGCTCTTCATCGAGACATTCGACAAATACGCCAGGCAGATCGAGAATGCGAAATGGCTTGCACAGGGGACGATCTATCCTGACGTGATAGAATCCGCTTCCGTAAACGGCCCTTCCTCCACCATAAAATCGCATCACAATGTCGGCGGACTCCCTGAAAAGATGAACCTGAAAATCGTGGAGCCTCTGCGTTCGCTTTTCAAAGATGAAGTAAGGAGGGTTGGACGCGCCCTCGGGATCAAGGATGAACTCATAAACAGGCATCCGTTCCCCGGACCGTCTCTCGGCATCAGGATTCTCGGCGACGTTACGGAAGAAAAACTCGAAATCCTGCGCGAGGCGGACGACATTTTCATCAGAGGTCTGAGAGAATACAGGATAAAGGATGTCCCGTCGGCTTCGGATCCTGCAATGATGGCTGAAAACCTGTACGATTCCATCTGGCAGGCAGGAGCCATCCTGCTCCCTGTCAAAAGTGTAGGCGTAATGGGCGATGAAAGGACCTACGAATATACGATCGCACTCCGCGCCGTCATCTCTACGGACGGAATGACAGCAGACTGGGTGCACCTGCCGTACGATTTCATGGCCAAGGTCAGCAATGACATAATAAACAAGGTGCGCGGAGTCAACCGCGTTGTGTACGATATCAGTTCAAAACCGCCTGCAACCATAGAATGGGAATAAAAGGGTTGCCCGGCCAGTAATCATGACAACAATCATAACCATCAGCATAGCGGTAGCCGCAGCTGCAGTCGCAGCATCTGCGGCTTATCTTCTTTGTGCATCGCGGAAAAATTCTCTGGAGAAGGAACTTGCAGGCAAAGACGCGGAAATCGGGTCCCTTAAAGCCAGAATCGAAATGCAGGACGAGGCGCACCGCCGCATAGAAGCCGAAATCCGCCAGTCCGGAGAAAAGGCCCTTGAAGAAGTGAAAAAGACACATGCGGAAACCCTGACCAGGCAGATTGAGGCCATAAAAGCCGAGATGAAGGCCGAGACCGATGAAATTCTGCGCAAAAGGGAGGATGAACTGAACAAAAAGGCGCACGAAACATTCTCCACGATAACCGGAGGCCTCGAAAAAGACATAAGGAACATGAAAGAGGCCTTCGAAGCCAACAAGAAAACCCAGTCCGAGACCTCTTCCGCCATGAAGGAAAGCCTTGCCAGCGCCATAAGGAACCTTGAGGAAAATACGAAATCCATAGGCACCAAGGCAGACAATCTTGCGGAAGCCCTGAGAGGGCAGAACAAAATGCAGGGAATATGGGGCGAAACCATCCTCGAGATGCTTTTCGAGAGGGAAGGTTTCATCGAAGGGGTGAACTACGACAGGGAAGTCACACTGAGGGACAGCCGGGGAAACGTATTGAGGAATGAGGACTCCGGCTCGAAAATGAGGCCGGACTACATAGTACATTTCCCTGACAAGAGCGACGTAGTCATCGACTCCAAGGTATCCCTGGCCGCATTCTCGGATTACATGCAGGCAGGCGACGAAACTGCAAGGAAAGAAGCCTCGGCAAGGAATCTTGCAGCCATAAACGAACAGGTGAAAAGCCTGTCCGGGAAGAATTATTCAGGTTACCTTGCACCGGGTCACAAGATGCTCGACTACACCGTGATGTTCATACCGACATACGCCGCACTCCAGCTCGCATACGAGGAGGACAAGGATGTCTGGAGAAATGCGTTCGGCAAAAATGTCCTGATAACCACCGAAGAGACGCTGATGCCTTTCCTAAGAATGATAACCATCGCCTGGAGAAATACTGAACAGGTCAGGAATCAGGAAAAAATCATTGCCGGAGCATCGAAAATGATCGAAAGGGTAGCCGACCTCGTAAAGAACTTCGAGACATTGGGAAAGAAACTCGAAGATGCGAGAGAATCCTACGAAAAATGCAACTCGAAACTCAAGAACTCCGGCCAGAGCATTGTGAAATCCGCACAGGATGTCGTCAGGCTCGGTGTCCCTGTCAGCAAGAACAAATCCGTAGATGAGATCGAACTTACGGGCGATTAGTCTTCCTTGTACCAGTCTTTGTACCCGATGTAATCAAGGGCGTTGTTATAAGCCATTGCCGTGACCACGTCGGAACCGTCCTTGACTTTTTTGGCAGGCACGCCTGCGTAGATTCCGGGTTCGAGGACCGAATTTGCAAGGACGACAGCGCCGGCGGCAATGACCGTACCGTCAGGTACGACAGCATTGTCCATTACGACGGCTCCCATCCCGACAAGCACCTTGTTCCCTATCACCGCCCCGTGGACTACGGCATTGTGTCCCACAGACACGTCATTGCCTATCCTGACTTCCGATTTGCCATACGTGGCGTGCATGACGGCTCCATCCTGGACATTGACCCTGTCTCCGAGAATTATGCTTCCGACGTCTCCTCTGAGCACTGCACCATACCATATACTGCAGTCATCTCCCATGGTGACATCCCCTATGAGTGCTGCATTGTCCGCTATGAAGGCCCTCTTGCCTGTCTGCGGAGTCTTTCCGTTCAATGTTTTTATTATCATGATTACCAGCCTTTTCTGATATTTTCCGCGATTCCTTCGACAAGCCTGTTCCGAGCCTCGATCGATGCCCATGCCGTGTGCGGCGTAAGCGAAAGCCTCTCCTTGTGAACGACACGCGAAATCGGATTGGATACTTTCAGAGGTTCCTCGGAATAAACGTCGAGCCCGGCGCCTGCAATCCGGCCGGAATCCACAGCCTCTGCAAGGGCTGCCTCGTCTATGATACCCCCGCGCCCCATGTTCACTATGATTGCCGTATTTTTCATAAGCGAAAGTTCCCTTGCGCCTACAAGACCGGCAGTCCTGTCATTATATGGAGCATGAACAGATATGACGTCTGACTCCGACATCAGTGTTTCCAGCGGAACGCTCGGATAGTCCCTGCAGTGCGACGTACCTGAAGTGGAATAATATATTACGTTCATGCCGAAAGCTGCGGCTACCTTTGCCACCCTGCTGCCGATCGTCCCCATTCCTATTATTCCAATCGTCTTCCCGTCCAGTTCATAAAACGGCACGGAAACGTCCGTAAACAGTCCGCTCCACGAATACCTGCCAGACTTGACCCTGCTGTCGTAATACGGGAGCTTTCCAATAAGGTTCAGTATGTGCATGAAAGTGGACTGGACTACGGATTCTGTAGAATAACCGGCCACATTTCTGACAGGAATCCCCTTTGCCTCCGCGTACTCGAGATCGATATTGTTTACCCCGGTAGCCGCCTCGCATATCAGTTTCAGATTGCGTGCAGCATCGACAAGCTCGGGCGTCACTCTTATCTTGTTTACAATAAGCACATCGCAGTCCGCCACCCTTTCAACGGCTTCTGCAGGAGTGGAAGTCTGCCAGCAGACAAGTTCTCCCAGAGACGAGACCGAAGCGAAGGAAACATCGCCCAGTGTGGCTGCATCGAGAAATACTATTTTCATAATCAGATGATTTCAAGATCCGAATTTTTCATCCATCCCTGACGGCCGTCCGCAAGTTCGATATTCATCCACTCGCCCACCTCGTCGAGGATAATCACCTTCGTCCCTTCGTGCAGGATGAACAGATCGGTAGACGTGTCCACGGACGGCGAACTTTTGACAGAAACGACAGGCGTCATTATTATTGCACTGTCCATCCGCGAATAGTCGGCTTTCTGCCAGAAAGAAAAAGACAGAGACATGACTGTCAGCAGTAAAAAGACTATTGCGGAAAACAGGCCGGTTCTCCGCATCGCAATCGACGGTGACAGGAAGAGCATCAGAATACCTGCCGCCATCATAGCGAGGAGCAGAATGCCTGTTACGGCCCATGTATCCGAATCGAGGGAATAACAAAGGTTCCTCGTCCAGGTCTTCAGTATGAATTCAGGCACCGGCTCTATGCTGTCCTGAACGAAATCCGAAACTACGGTCATGTTGTATCTGGCATCGGAATACGAAGGGTCGAGTTTCAATGCCCTTTCATAATAAAGCATTGCCCTGGCGATGTCGCCTGTCTTGTAGTAAGCGTTTCCGATATTGCAGTACAGGGCAGGGGATTCGAGCCCGAGATTCTCGATCGAAACATACGTCCCGACAGCATCCGCCCAGCGGCCTTCCGAATATGCCGCATTGGCTGAATTGTAAAGGGAGTCCACGTAGTCGTCGGCAGCGATGCCCGACACCGGAATACCGAGCAGCAGTATGATTATCGCCAAGCCTGCCATTACCCGGTTCTTGTTGTTCTTCATATATGAATCTATGGAGGATATGACATCTACAGCTTCCTGATAATGTGCAGACATGGCCTCATTGCCCGAATCAGGAGAATAGCGGGCAAACTCGCATGCATCCACAATACGGACGAACTTGCCGACAATCTCCTCAGGCACTCCCCTGCCGGCCAGTGACTCTGATACTTTCTCTTTGGAAAGGTCGGCAACGGACATGTTCAGCTTGTCGGAAACATACCCCATCAAAGCCTTGTGCAACTCCTCGTAAAATGCTGAATATACGTTCTGTGCAAGATATTCCGAAGCCTTGTGCAGTCTCTTCCGGGCCATTTTGGTCGCTCCGCGCGTCTTTGTTCCCGCGATATCAGCCCTGCGGGCAGCCAGGAAACGCATAAGGAAATAAACAGCCGCACCGGAAGCCAGGACAAGGGCAAAAATTATCCAGAACACAGGGGAACCGGCGAAAAACTCTCCCTTTGGAGCGAGTTTCACATCCTTTGTGTCTATGAACCTGATATCCTGGTTGAGATTGCGGACTCCTCTCTGCGCGACACCGGAGACAGCCGCGGCACCTGAAGATTCGGTTTCGTTGCCTTTGGCTACTGAGAACGGAATCATAGGGGTCTCTATCGTGACATATTTGCCAGCATTGATATCATAATAACTGTATTTCACAGGAGCGATGGCAAAGTCGCCCGCACTTCTCGGAATAAAAGGGAATTCGTATGTCTTACTTCCGGACGTACCTCCGGATGACTTGTCCACGGACTCGGACACCTTCGTGTCATACACTTCGAAGTCCGGAGGGAACACCACATCGGGCTCCTCAAGCAGAGACACATTGCCTTTTCCCGTAATCCTGACAATCAGGGAAGCCGCGTCATGCGTACGCAGAGAGTCCTTGCTGAGGCTTGCCGATATGCTGAACTGGCCGACACCGCCCTTGAACGAAGCCGGAGCCCCGGACGGCAAGGCAGATACATTGATTTTGTATGACGGCGTACTGATTCTCTTCCTGACAGTCCTGTATTCATCGAAAAACTCGTCGAAAATGCTGACGCTTCCGCTGGATACGGTCCTCACATTGACCAGGCAGACAAGTTCCGCAGGCTCTATCGTAAGAGTGCCCGACTGCTGCGGAATCAGAATGTATTTTCTCAGCACTGCGCTGTTGTAAATCCTGTCATTCCGGCTTTCCCTCCGGAACTCGATATTGGTAGGAGCCTCGATCTCCTGACTCCAGAATCCGTTGAAAGAAGGGAAACGGGCATCCTCGAAGCCGGCGATATTCACTCTCTGATACAGTTTCAAAGTAGCAGTCACAGGCTCGCCTACCACCACGTTCCTTTTACTTAAAGTCAGAGTGAGGAAAAGATTGTCGTCCGATATGTCCGTCGATGACTGGGAAGAACCTTGCGATGCGGATGACTGAACGTTTCCTGATGAAGCGCCTTCCGACACTACGGTTATCGAAACAGGATTTGTAGAATACGTCTTTCCCTTGACCGTAATCGTAGCGGCCGGAATAGTGAACGTGCCTTTGCCTTTCGGCGTGATTATGTAAGTGTAGGTATACTGCGAGGATTTAGTGGTTTTCCCGTTTATGCTCCTTATGCTTGTGGAATGTCCCTGCTGCGGGCCCCATACGAGACTGAAGTTGTCGCCCTGCGACCATTCGAACCCGGAAGGCTTGTTGTCTCCCTCATAGATGAATGTAACGTTGAACTGCTCGTCCGCAGACACTACCGCCGGTACTTCGACCCTCAGCTGCGCAGACATCGCCAGAGCCTGCAGCATGATGAACAGCGTCAAAAAAATCTTCTTCATGATCCTCCCCTTTTTACCAGTTCTTTTCTTTCTGTTTCGACTTCATGACAGCCGCCTTCACCTTCTTGACCTTGTCCTGGGTCTCCTTTTCCTTGGCCATGATGGCATTCAGCATCTGCTGTGCCGCCTGTTTGCTTATCGAAGGCTGGTTCTGCGGCTGCCGGCCCTGGTTGTTGTCCTGATCTTCCCTGTCCCGGTTTCCGTCCTGGTTGCGGTCACGGTTATCATCCTGGTTGTCATCCTTGTCCTTGCCCCGGTCATTTCCGGAATTGTCCCTGTTGTCCTGATTCTGCTGATTCTGATCATCCTGATTCTGATTCTGGTTCTGGTTCTGCTGATCCTCAAGCATCTTCCTTGCATAAATATAATTCTCCTTGGCGTCCATATCGCCGGGATTCAGAAGCAGGCTGTTCCTGTAAGCATCCACTGCCGCCTGGTAATCTTCCATTGCCACGGCAGTATTGCCGAGATTGAAATAATAGTCGGCGGCATGTCCGCTTTCGGGAGCCGATGAAGCTACTGTGTCCAGTACTGCCCTGGCCTCCTGAAAATTGCCGAGCCTGTACAGAGCATTGGCCAGATTGTAGGATGCCGGGAAAGATGTGGAATCCCTGAGCAAAGCCTTCTGATAATCGACGACAGCTTTCTTGAACTCCCCGTCCTCGAACTGCCGGTTGCCCCTGCGGACATCTTTTCTGTCAGACTGCTGGGCGAAAGCTGCACCGGCAAAGGCCGTTGCAAGAACCGCTGTCAATATGTATCTGCAAATTTTCATATCCTATCCGTTAAACAAGATGTCTGAAAGTCTTTCTTTCTCCGACAAGCATTTCTATCACCAGCAGGACAAGGGCTATGGCGAAAAAATACATGTACTGCTCGTCGAATTCTTCAAAAACCACCGAATTGAACATCTCCTCGTCCATTTTCTTTATATCGTCGACGATGGGATTCAGGCCGAATTCGCTCATCCCGGCCCTTACGTATGCTCCGTTCCCGGCCGAAGCTATGTCCCGCAGCGTCTTTTCATCGAGTTTGGAGACGACGATATTCCCGTCCTTGTCTTTCAGCAGTTCCCCGTTGTACGGGATAGGCTTGCCTTCAGGAGAACCGACTCCTATGGTATATACCTTGATACCTATTTCAGCAGCCTGTTTTGCGACTGCGACAGGATCGTCTTCATGATTTTCACCGTCGGTAATGATGATGACCGCCCTGCTTCGTTCGCTCTGCGCGCTGAAGCTCCGGATACAGGTCATCATGGCTTCTCCGAGAGCCGTTCCCTGTACAGGCACCGACTCGGTGTTGATGCTGTTCAGGAACATCTTGGCCGAGGCATAGTCAGTCGTGACAGGAAGCTGGACGAATGATGTCCCGGCAAATACCACAAGACCTATCCTGTCGTCCCTGAGCTTGTCCACAAGACTCGATATGGCCAGTTTCGCGCGTTCAAGACGGTTCGGCGAAAAGTCTTCGGCAAGCATAGAATTGGACACGTCCAGAGCTATCATAATCTCCACGCCCTTGATTTTCCTCTCCTTGAGTTTTGCCCCGATCTGCGGTCTTGAAAGCCCTATTGCGAAAAAGAAAAAAGCCAGTGAGAACAAGGTGATTCTGACCCATCCCTTGGAACTGGAAACTGACGGCATGAGTCCGCTGACAAGTTCCCTGTCTCCCAATTTTTTCAGCCTCTTTTTTCTGAGATGCCTCATCAGGGCATAGGCTATGAAAAACAAGGGAATCAGAAGAATTAGAAAAAGATATTGGGCCTGTGCAAAATTTATCATAATACCTCCATTTTACGGCAGCCGTCTCAGAACAAATATTCTAATCAGGAATTCAAGCACGAGAGCGGCAAGGGCGACAAGGGCATACGTACCGAACAGTTCCCTGTACACCGGGAAACTGTCGACCGTAGTCCTGACCTTTTCCATACGGTTGATTTCACTGTAAATCTCCATCAGTTTCGTATTGTCGGTAGCACGGAAATATTTTCCTCCCGTAGCCTCGGCTATTTCCTCCAGAAGAGCCTCGTCGATTTCCACCTGGACATTCTGGATATCCACACCCCACGGAGTCATCACCGGATAAGGAGCCATGCCGCGCGCCCCGACGCCTATCGTGTATACCCTCACGCCATAGGTCTTCGCTATCTGCGCCGCCATCTGAGGTGTTATCTCGCCTGAATTGTTCACTCCGTCGGTCAGAAGTATGACCACCCGGCTTTTCGCATCGGAATCCTTCATCCTTGCCACGGCTGTGGCGAGTCCGTTGCCTATCGCAGTACCGTCCTCGATCAGGTCCGTCTGGACTTCCTTCATGAGATTGATAAGGGTGGACCTGTCGGTAGTCATCGGACACTGGGTAAAACTTTCCCCGGCGAAAACGACGATGCCGATTCTGTCGTATGGGCGCTGTGCGATGAATTCTATGGCAATATCCTTGGCGGCACTGAGCCTGTCAGGGTTGAAATCGCGTGCAAGCATGCTGGTAGACACATCCATTGCAAGCATGATGTCTATTCCTTCCGAATCCACTCTTTCAATCTGCCCCGAAGACCTCGGACGGGCTATGGCCAGGACAATCATGACCAGGGCTACGGTCCTAAGCGCAAAAGGAATATGGCGGATGACACAGTAGACCGACCTGCCAGATTTCTTCCACGGGACTATGGTGGAAACCCTCATGTGTGGCATACGCTCCTTCAGTTCCATGTACAAATAATGGAACAGCATCAGAAGCGGTATTATCTCAAGCCAAAGTAATTCCGGATATTCAAAAAACATAATCACTCCTCCTTAGCCTGCGTTCCGGACGCGTCCGGTGCGGATTCCTCATCGAGTTCTTCCTGATACGTCGAAGTCACGAACTTGACAGCAGACGGGACTGCTGAAGCATTCTCCTGCTGCGAAGCCGTGTATTTTGCGAATTTCACATAATCGGCCCTTTCGAAAAGATCTTTGGCATCGGCATACAGCCCGTCGGGAATTTCCCTGCCCTTAAGACTGTCGAATATTTCCTTGGTGGTCATCTCCATGGCTGAAATTCCGTATCTCGACGCAATGTATTCCCTCAGCGCATCCGTTATTCCGGAATAAAACACTTTCTGCTTCTCGGGCGCCCACAATGAATCGCCCCTGAGCTTGTCGAGCTTGCGCAATGCAACTATGTGTGCCGGCTCCGTACCGAATTTTACCTTCGATCTTTTCCTGATAAACCTGTCCGTAATGAAAACGGCCAACAGGATGACCAGCGCGAGGGCGACAGCCCCGCCTATGTAGGGCAGGACCTCCCTGAATTCGACGGGATACCGGATCTGCCCCTTGATATCGCGTACTTCGAAAGCCGAGGTATCCACCGGCATGGTCCTTACATCGAGGACCTCCGGAGAAAAATACAAGGTGTCCGCCCTTCCCTCGGGGGAAATCCTGACGACGCTTATCGGAGGAAGTTCATAACGTCCCTCGTCGAAGGAAGTGACCGTGACACTGCCTCTGATATCCATCAGTTTCGGATCCTTTTTCCGCCCCTCGAGCACCTTTACGGTATCTATGGACCACGGTGAAACGACTTCTACTCCAGGGCAGAAGGCCCCGGAATAGTCCGGCAGCATGAAACCGGTACCCGCGGCGACCTCTCCGAGCTCGAAACCGTATCTCAACTGGTCTCCGACAAGGACGGAATCGCGCGGCTGGAGCTGTTCGAGAAACGCCTTCCCGTCATATACTGCAGCCGTCGAATCCTGAGCGGCGAGGAACGACGGGAACATAAACATGCCGGCGACGGCCAAAGACAATTCAAATATCCGTTTCATACTATCTTCTTTGAAAAAAAGCCATAAGACCTTTCACGTAATCGCTGTCGGTAGATATGCTCACATTATCCACCTTGTATTTGAGAAACATCCTCGTACATGCCGCGGAAAGGTCGAAAAACCACTGTTCATAAGCCTGTCTCATTTTCCTGTCGGACGTATTTATCCATCCTGCCGCCATAGTCTCCGAATCCTTTACATGGACCAGGCCGACGTCAGGCAAGGTGCGTTCACGAGGATCATGGACTTCGATTACGGACAGGTCATGACGGTTGACAGCCACTTTAAGGGCATCTTCATACCGCGGGTTCCCGTCCCTGTCGACATCGATAAGATCCGAAAGGAGAAAGGCCGTACACCTTTTCTTTATGGCGTTTGTCAGAAACCGCAGGGCCTCGCTGATGTCGGTACCGTTGTGCTGCGGCTGGAATTCGAGAATTTCCCTGATAATATGAAGAAGATGGCTCCTTCCTTTCTGCGGAGGGATGAATTTCTCCACCCTGTCGCTGAAAAACAGCGCACCGACCTTGTCATTGTTTATAATGGCCGAGAAAGACAGGACCGCTGCAATCTCCGCAATCATGTCCCTCTTGTTCTGCCCGGATGTACCGAAAAGGCCGGATCTGCTTATGTCTATAAGCAGGACCACCGTAAGCTCCCTTTCCTCCTCGAATACCTTGATATACGGGGAACGCATCCTTGCCGTGACATTCCAGTCCATGTTCCTCACGTCGTCGCCGTACTGGTATTCCCTCACTTCACTGAATGTCATACCCCTTCCCTTGAATGCGGAATGGTATTCGCCGGCAAATATCTGATGCGAAAGGGCCCTGGTCCTGATCTCGATCTTCCGGACCTTCTTCAAAAGGTCGTTTGCATCTTTCTTTTCCATTATGGAACCTCTACTGCATTGATGATTTCGGCAATGATATTTTCCGTGGTGACATTTTCGGCTTCGGCCTCATAAGTCAGACCTATCCTGTGACGGAGAACCTCATTGCATACGGCCCTCACGTCTTCCGGAATGACATAGCCTCTTCTCTTGATAAAGGCATAGGCCTTGGACGCCATCGACAGAGAGATGCTCGCCCTCGGAGACCCTCCATAGGCTATCAGGCCGGAAAGCTTGTCGAGACCGTATTCCGCAGGTGTCCTCGTCGCATATACTATGTCGACGATATACCTTTCTATCTTCTCGTCCATATAGACATCCCTGACTACCTGGCGCGCCTTGACTATGTCCTCGGGTTTCAATACCGGATTCGCTTTCGGGAATTCACCGGAATTGTTCATCCTTACGATAAGTTTTTCCTCTTCTTTCTTGGGATAGCTTACCACCACTTTCAGCATGAACCTGTCCACCTGCGCTTCAGGGAGCGGATATGTACCTTCCTGCTCGATAGGGTTCTGGGTAGCCATCACCAGGAAAGGTTCCGGAAGTCTGAACGTTTCATCACCGATGGTCACCTGACGCTCCTGCATGGCCTCGAGAAGGGCCGACTGCACCTTTGCCGGAGACCTGTTGATCTCATCGGCAAGAACGAAATTCGCGAAGATCGGACCTTTTCTGATCTGGAACTGCTCGCTTTTCTGGGAATAGATCAGAGTACCGATCACGTCCGCAGGGAGAAGGTCCGGAGTGAACTGGATACGGCTGAACCTGGCGTCTATTGCAGAGGCAAGCGTATTGATGGCCAGGGTCTTGGCCAGGCCGGGCACACCTTCGAGCAGGATATGTCCGTTGGCAAGAAGCCCGATAAGAAGGTTCTCCACAAGATGCTTCTGACCGACTATGACCTTGTTCATCTCCATGGTGAGTATGTCGACGAACGAACTCTCCTGCTGGATCCGGTCATTCAATTCCTTGATATTGATATTGTCCATAAAATATTAAATATTTATTTTTGCACACAGAGATTTTGCAAATTTAATCAATATTCTCATAAGTTAATGCGCTATTCCATCACACTATCCTACAATGGTTCCGGTTTCTGCGGATGGCAGATACAACCTGCCGACAAGTCGGTCCAGGAGTCGCTGCAGAATGCACTTTCACTGATTCTCGGGGAGACGATAACTGTCACCGGAGCAGGACGTACCGATACGGGTGTCAACGCAGTGAACTACGTCGCCCATTTCGACGTGCCTGACGGCTCCGATATTGAGCCGGAGGTGTTGGAATACAAATTGAATGCCATCCTCGGCCGGGATATTGCGGTACACGCGATAGTCTTGGCGGACAATGACTTTCACGCCAGATTTTCAGCAGTTTACAGGGAATACAAATATTTCCTTCACCGCAGGAAAGATCCGTTTATCAACGGATATTCGTGGTTCTGCCGGTACAGGCTCGACGTCGGGGCCATGAACGAAGCTGCGGAATATCTCATCGGGACGCACGATTTCAGGTGCTTCGAAAAAAAGGGAGGCAACAACAGGACCTCGGTATGTACGATACGCAGGGCCGGATGGGAAAGCTACACCCCGTACCATGTCTCGGGACTCGGATTCCCGGCTGAAGAGGGGGACTATCTCGTATTCACTGTCGGAGCCGACAGATTTCTAAGGAACATGGTAAGGGCGATTGTCGGATCCCTGATCGACGTAGGACGAGGGAAAAGGGATATCAGGTGGTTCAGGGAACTCATTGCCGGCGGGAACCGTTCCGAGGCCGGAGAATCGGTACCCGGGCACGCTCTTTTTCTGAATGCGGTAGATTATTAGGAATGCGACAGCCGCATACGGGACAAGCTCCGATTTTATGGCACGGAGATTGACGATATGATGCTCCGCCTGAAAAAAGTTTCCTGCACTGACATTTTGTCAGTACAATATAATTATGACTGTTATGATGAAAGAAATAAAGAACATTTTATCCCCGTCAGGAACCGAAGTCAACATCATCCCGGTGTTGCAGGGCGACGGGTTTCTGAAGATAGACGAATCGGAACTTCCTGATTCTCTGCCGATTCTCGCGCTCAGGAACGCCGTACTGTTCCCGGGCACCATCTATCCGATAACGATAGGACGCGACAAGTCCGTCAGACTTATCGAAGATGCCGAGAAGAACAACGCATTCATCGGAGCCGTGCCGCAGAACGACATTTCGGTAGAAGACCCGAAAAAGGAAGACCTGTACGAATTCGGCACCGTAGCCAAGATCATAAAGACTCTCGAAATGCCTGACGGCACGATTACGGCCATACTTCAGGGCTTCAAGAGATTCAGCATCGATGCTGTGACGGAATACGAGCCTTACATGCTCGGACTCGTGCACTACCTTTCCGACACCACGCCTGACAGCAATGACAAAAATGTCAGAATGATAGCCGAATCCCTGAAAGAAAAGGCCATCACCGTCATCAGGATGTCGTCATACGTGCCGAAGGAAGCGGCATCTGCGCTGAAATCGATAGACAGCTTCGAATTCCTGGTCAATTTCATAGCCACGACAATCGAAGTAGACAACTTTACCGACAGGATCGAGCTTCTGCAGTACGGCGAT